>VXMI01000124.1 GCA_009841165.1 Gemmatimonadota bacterium
CGCACCTGAATGGGGTTCAGGGGGTCGCCGGTTCGAATCCGGCCGTCCCGACTTGGACGCGCCGTCCGTGGTCCTGCGGAAACGACCAGGGACGGCTGCATGCTCGAATGGGACAAGCCACCGGCCCGGTCCGGCCTGGCTACTGAAACGGCAGCCCCTCGCTCACCACGACCTCGCTGTCGCCCTCGGCGAGGGGCAGCGCGCGCGGCCAGGCGCCGTCCCAGTCCCGCAACACGGCCATGAGCTTCCCGCTGCCCCGCTCGGTAACCATGGCCATGG
Organism: Gemmatimonadota bacterium; assembly: GCA_009841165.1. Classification (GTDB taxonomy): domain Bacteria; phylum Gemmatimonadota; class Gemmatimonadetes; order Longimicrobiales; family Gaopeijiaceae; genus Bin94. The sequence continues at coordinate 280 of VXMI01000124.1, forward strand.
GTCTGGATCCGAACTGCTCCAGGGTGTACGACCCTCCCGGCCCCGAAAACACCACCCGTTCGAGCGCACCGTCCCGATCGGGATCGAACGGCACCGTGAAGACGAAGTTTCCGCCCCCGTACTCCAGCGGCCAGAGCTGGAAGCTGAGCGAGAAGCGGCGCTCGCCCCGGGGGCCGAGACCTTCGAGCCGATAGGGACCGTCCTCGGTGGGGAGCGACACGGGCGCGTCGACCATGAACGCCGGATCAAGGATCAGACCGTCGAGGTCCGCCCTGCCCCATAGCAGCAGCGTCCTGTCGCCCGCACGCTGCGAGGCCGCCGGCCAATCGAGCGCGGCCGTCGCCGGCGCCGGCTCCTCCCTGAAGAGCCGGTAGCCCATCGCGCGGGAGAAGTGGTAGTCGCTGATCCACACGGGATCGCAGTAACCCATCAGGTCCTTGTACAGGGTAGCGTTGATGACGCGTTCGCTTTCGAAGTCGTAGCCCCAGGCACCGATCGCTCCGCCGTCGTAGGGGTACGCGGGATCGGGGTCGATGGCCCCCCCGCACGGCGCGTGGCGAAGGCCCATGTTGTGGCCCAGTTCGTGGGTCAGCGTGACCGGATCCGGCCGGCCCACGCTCGCCGGATAGCCGATCTGCCCCAGGCCGTCCCAAATGGCGTCGGCGCCAAGCTGGACCGCGCCGTAGTAGTAGCCCTGCTCGCCCTCGCGGATGCGCAGCAGGACGAGCTCGCTCAGCAGTTCACCCCAACCCGCGCCCATGGCGAGGTTGGCCGTGGTCACGAAGCCCTCGTGCACCTTCACGGACAGGTCCTTTACGGGAAGGACCGAGCGCAGAAGCTGCAGCTTCTGGCTGCCCGGCGTGATGTCCCCGGTCCACTGGCGAATCACCGCGGCGGGATCGGACGGCGCCACGATCGGCACCACCACCAGGTCGAGCCTCGGCACCGCGCGCACGTCGAGCCGCACCCGACCCTCCGCCGGAATCCGGAGCCGGCTCTCGGGCGTGGTGGGAACGACGCTGTGCAGGTCGAGCCGGATCTCGAGGTCGATCCCCCGTGCGATCACCGAGCTCGGAATCAGCGCGTTGTACGACTGTTCCAGCCTGCCTTCTTCGACCTCGGTCGGCAGCCGCCGGAACCGGGGTGAAATGGCCACACCGTGGATCAGCGCATCGTCGCGGAAGAAGAGGGCCTCGACGCGGGGCTGGTAGTAGCTCAGACGGTCACCGGTGACGAAGACGCGGAGCAGCGCGTCCCGCCCCTCGATCAGAGGCACGCTGCCAATCTTGTTCTGGATGCCCTGGGTAAGGTAGTAGTAGGGCGCCGTGAGCGTGAGTTGCGTGGGGTTCACGCGTACCGGTGTTCGCGCACGCATGCCTGCGAAAGAAACCTTCACCTCGGTCTCGGCGTAGTCGACCGCGCTCGCCGACCCGTCCGGCCCGATGTGCAGCGTCGCGGGGTTGGCGCTCTCCCAGACGGGTTGGGCCCAGGACGGCAGCGGTTCGATCGGCTCCCCGTTCTGGTCCAGCACCACCACCGAGTACTGCACCCGCTCCCCGACCATGAGCATGGTGTCGGCGGGCAGAATCAACAGCGAGGCGGGGGAGTGGTCCGGCTCCAGACTCAGATCCACGCAACCGCCGGAGACGAGGCCCAGGCCGAGCGCGAACGCGATGGGAAGCGGGCGCGGTTTCAGGATCCGCCTCCACCCATCCGGATGCCGAACCCCAGGTCGAGCGCCAGCGCCACGGCATGATCCGATGCGGAGGCGGTGCTCGCCGAGAGCCACCGGTACGACGCGCCCGGCAGGAACCGGAATCGTCCCGATCCTATGGAGAGACCCGCGGCCGCGTGCAGTCCCATCCCGGCCTCCGGCGCGTCACCCAGCGTGCCGGCCTCAGTGGTGCCGAAGAGCAGTCCGGCCCGAATCCAGGGAACGCCGCCGCTCCACTCCGCTCCCAGCGCGCCGTGGGTCCCCACGATCAGGATGTCCCTGTCCTTGCAGAAGCCTTCCTCGCACCCGAAGGACGTGCGGAAGAACCCGCCGAATATCGCGACCGACGGGATCATCTGCCGCTTGACCACAACGTCGAACGACACCGCGGGGGCCACGTCGAGCGCGGCCGCCGACCCGGAGTGGCTTCCCACGGTGAGCCCGCCGCGTACCTCGGCCTGGAATTGCGCGGCAGCGGAAGCGGGCACGAGGAACGCCCCGGCCAGCGCGGCCAGACAGAATCGGGCTGACATCGTCATGCGCGTGCTCATCGTGCACCTCCGGGCAGGCCATCGCTGACCATGATCTCGGTATCGCCGTCCACGAGGTTGAACCCTCCGTTCCAGTCCCGCACGATCGCGCGAACCTGCCCCGTCGCACGGTTGGTGATGATCGCCATCGGACTCTCGCTCGAGGGCCCGAGCACATACTCGCCCTCCGGGCCGGAGAGTACGACACGCTGCAGCGCGCCGTCCCGCTCGGGATCGTAGGGCACGGCAAAAAGGAACTGCCCGCCGCCGAACTCGACCGGGTCAGGCGTGAAGCTGAGGGAGAAGTGGGTGCCTCCGTCCTCGGTGAACGCCTCGAGCCGGTAGGGGCCACCGGATTCCGGAAGGCTGGGGGGCCCGTCCACCAGGAACGCCGGTTCCAGGAGGAACTCCTCTTCGCCGACGCCGCCCCACAGCATGAGCGTCTTCTCGGGAGGCGCCGAAGCCGACCGTGCCACTCCACTGAAGTCTTCCGTGGCCCGGCGATGGGCCAGCGCCCGCTTGAACTGATAGTCGCTGATCCAATCGGGGTTGCAGTATCCCATCAGATCCTTGTACTGCGTCGGAGGGACAAGGCGCGTGCGGTGGATGTCGTAGCCCCACACACCGATCGAACCGGCCTCATAAGGGTAGTTCGGATCCGGATTGGCAGGGACCGGAGACCCGCAGATCGTATGTCGAAGGTTCATGTTGTGGCCGAGTTCATGTGCGAAGGTGCGGTCCGAATCGATTCCGACGCTGACCGGCACACCGATGTAGCCCAGCCCCAGGTACGCGGAACCTCCCGGACGAATGACCGCTCCGTAGTAGTAGCCGATCTCGCCCTCATGTCTCCACAGGACCCGTATTTCACGAAGGTACCCGAGCCATCCGCTGTTGACGCTCAGATCCGAACTCGTGTAGTAGGGCTCGTGCACCCGGACTTCCATGTCGCCGATCGGCATGACCGTGCGCGCGAAGCGCATGTTGCGGTGGTCCGCGTCCAGCCCCCGGGTCCACTGGAAGATCGCTTCATCGGGCGCGGATTCGATCAGCGTGGGAACGATCGTCTGGATGTGCGTGGGCAGTTCGATCACGCCCAGATCCATGACCCCTTCTACCGGGATCCGGGTCTCGCTGCCCGTGTCCAGCGGCACAACGCCCTCGGTGTCGAGTTCGACCACCAGGCCGAGGCCCGGCTGGATGATCTCGCCGGGAACCAGCGTGTTGAACGACAGGTCCAGACGCCCCTCCTCGACCGTCGAGGGAAGCACGTCCGCCTCCGGGAGCATCAGCGCAGTGTGGACGATCGCTCCGTCCCGGTACAGGGTGGCCCGTACGCTGGGCTGGTAGAAGCTCGTCTCGTCGCCGGTGGCGAAGATCCGCAGGTACGCGTCCCTTCCGGCGATCACCGGAACGCCGTCGACCGCCGGGATCGCCTGGTTCAGGTAGATGGCCGACGCGGACAGCCGGATGTTGGCCGGGTTGATTCTCAGGGTGGTCCACCCCTCGAGTCCGGCCGCCCTCGCGATAAGCCTCAGGTTGCCGCCTCCCAGTGCGGTCAGGCTGCCATCCGGCGCAATGTCCAGCACCTCCGGCGTAGGCGTCACTTCCCACTCGGCAGGTGCCCACGACGGCGGCGGCGCCATGGCATTCTGGTCGCGATCCAGCACGACGAGGGTGAGCCTGGCCTGATGGCCCTCGGTGATCAGGGTGTCGGCCGGCGTTATCTCGAGGAAGTGCGGCACCTGGTCGGGTTCGAGCGCCAGGTCCGCGCAAGCGGCCGACAGCATCGCGCCAGCGACCGAAAGGGGAATCAGTGTTCGTTTCATCATCGCAACCTTCCCGCCCATGACCCCGAACGTCAATGGACCCGAATCCTGATGTTTCGGTACCAGACGGGGTCTCCATGGTCCTGAAGTCCGATATGGCCCGCTCGCGCCATGCCGTAACCGGGCCAATCCGCAAATTTCGTGTCGGCGACGATCTCCCGCCACTCGTCGCTCCAGAGCTCGTACTCCAGGAGCTTTACTTCGTTCAGCCAGTGCTCGACGTGGGCGCCGTTCACCACGATCCGCGCCCGGTTCCATTCGCCCACCGGCCGGGTCACGTCTTCCGCGGGAGCGTGCAGCGCGTAGTTCGAACCGGCCGAGGTTTCCGGGTTGGCGCCGTCGGCGTGGCGGTCGTTGTCGAGGATCTGATACTCCGGGCCCGTCCAGTAGGGTGCCCGCTCGGCCTCCGTGGCCCTGTAGAAAACGCCGCTGTTGCCCGCCTCCAGGACCCGCCATTCGAAGACGAGTTCGAAATCGGCGTACTGGTCGACGGTCATCAGGTTGCCGGCTTCGACACCGGGCGTGAAGGCCAGCGCGTCGCCCTCCACGGTCCAGCCACCGGGCACGTCGTCGCGCCGGTAGCCCTTCCAGCCGTCCAGGGTGCCGTCGAAGAGGAGCTTCCACCCCGCGGCTTCCTCCTCGGGGGTCAGCCGGTTCGGAGTCGGCTCCTGCGCGGACGCCGGCAGCGCCGCGAGCAGGAACGTCAGACAGAATGCAGCAACGAACATCGTGTCACTCCCCGCCGCCGAACGCGGCGTCGAATGCGGTTTCCGAGGGTGGGAATGCGAGATCCCGCACGAAGGTACAGGCTTCCCTGGCCCCGTGTTCGCGGTCCATGCCCGCGTCCTCCCACTCCACCGAGAGAGGTCCATCGTAGCCCACCTGGTTGAGCGCCCGGATCACCGCTTCCAGGTCGACGCGCCCTCGTCCGAGCGACCGGAAGTCCCAGAAGCGCCGGGGATCGCCGAAGTCGGTGTGGCCGCCGAACACGCCTGCGGCCATCGGCCGGTCGGACCACCATGCGTCCTTCATGTGGACGTGGAAGATCCGGGAGCCGAAGCGCCTGATGAAATCGACACAGTCGACCCCCTGGTACGCAAGGTGGCTGGGGTCGTAGTTGAAGCCGAAGGCCGGGTGTCCGTCCAGGGCGGCCAGCGCCCGCTCGGTGCTCGCGATGTCGAAGGCGATCTCGGTGGGGTGGACCTCCAGTGCGAAGCGCACGCCCTCTGCGGAGAAGACGTCGAGCACCGGGGTCCATCGCTCCGCGAAATCCCGGAAGCCGTCGTCGATCCAGGTGGGGGGAACCGGGGGGAAGGAGTAGATGAGGTGCCAGATGGAGCTTCCGGTGAACCCGTTGACGACCGGCACGCCGAGGCGCGCGGCCGCGCGGGCCGTGTCCGCCATCTCTTTCGCGGCGCGGCGCCGGACGGCCTCGGGGTCGCCGTCGCCCCAGACGCGGCCGGGCAGGATGTCACGGTGGCGCGCGTCGATGCGGTCGCACACCGCCTGGCCGACCAGGTGGTTGCTGATCGCGTGAACCGCGAGGCCGTGCCGGGACAGCAGCTCGTGGCGGCCGCGGCAGTAGCCGGGCTCGGCGAGTGCGGCCTGGACGTCGAAATGGTCGCCCCAGCAGGCGAGTTCAAGGCCGTCGTAGCCCCATGCGGCGGCTTTCCCGGCCAGGACCTCGATGGAAAGATCGGCCCACTGGCCCGTGAAGAGGGTGACCGGGCGGCTCACGCGACCACCTCCGCCGGGCGGTCGACCGGGGCCATGTCGACCCATTCCTCCCGGGCGGCCGAGGCGAGCACTCCCTCGATGAAGCGCATGCCGCGGAGGCCGTCGGTATGGTCGGGGAAGTCGTGGTCGAGGGGGTCGCCCTCCACCCCCGCAATCGCCGCCCCGATC
>VXMI01000183.1 GCA_009841165.1 Gemmatimonadota bacterium
GGCGGGACGGGGCGAAACCGCCGCGGGTTCGTGGGGCGCGGGGGCCGTGGCCGGCCTGGACCGCGAGACACCCGGAGCCACTTCGCCAGCCGCCCCTGACGAACTCGCCAGGGTGACCATCCCCACTGCCAGCGCTACAAGACCTGACGTTCCGTGACGCTTCATTTCGCCGTCTCCGACAGGGTCGCTCTACCCGGCGGAGCCGGGAACCACATCAACGGTCGACCCTGGACCCTTGGCTGACAAGCGACTGATGCCGTACTTTGCCCCCCTTCCCCAAACTCTCCGCCCCACCAAGGGAGACTCGTCATGAAGCGCAAGCTGCTTCTCGTTGCCGCCATGGTCGTTGCCGTCGTCGTCGCGTGCGTGGCCCAGGACAGTGCCGAACAGACCGCGGCGTCGGACGGCGCAATGGCCCCGATGTTCGAGGTCGATCCGTTCTGGCCCAAGCCGCTCCCCGATCACATGGTGCTCGGGTCGGCGATCGGGGTTGGCGTGGACTCGCGCGACCACGTGTTCATAGTGCACCGCGGAAACCTGACCGAGCGGACGGAGGGTGGCGCGGACGCGGATCCGCCGATCGGCGAGTGCTGCCGGGCCGCGCCGCCGGTGCTCGAATTCGATCCCGAGGGGAACCTGGTGAATTCGTGGGGCGGACCGTCGGACGACTACGTGTGGCCGGCGTCGAATCACGGGATCACGGTCGACCACATGGACAACATCTGGATCGGCGGGAACGGGCCGAACGACACGCACGTGCTCAAGTTCTCGCGCGACGGCCAGTTCCTGGCTTCGTACGGAGAGCCGGAGGCCGGGCCGGCCGACAGTCGCAGCACCACGCGCTTCAACCGGGTGGCCAAGCTGGCGTTCGACGCCGAGGCCAACGAGGCGTACCTGGCGGACGGGTACGGGGGACGCCGGGTGGCGGTCCTGGACGCGTCGACCGGGGAGTTCAAGCGGTATTGGGGCGCCTACGGCAACGAGCCGGACGACACGCGGACGGCGCCGTATGACCCGGACGCGCCGCTGATCCAGCAGTTTCGCACCCCCGTGCACTGCGCCGACCCTTCGCGTGACGGGCACGTCTACGTATGCGACCGTCCCAACAACCGCGTCCAGGTATTCACCACAGACGGGACGTTCGTGGACGAGGTGCAGCTGGCACCGCGGACGCTGGGAGACGGCTCGACGTGGGACGTGGCGTTCTCGCGCGACCCCGAGCAGCGGCACATGTATGTGGCGGACGGGAAGAACATGCGGGTCTACATCCTGGACCGGCTGAACCTGGAAGTGCTGACCAGCTTCGGCGACGGCGGGCGCCAGCCGGGGCTCTTCTTCGCGGTCCACTCGATCGCGACCGACTCGCAGGGCAACATCTTCACGACCGAGACCTACGAGGGGAAGCGCGTCCAGAAGTTCGTCTACATGGGAATGGGTCCCGTGACGGCGGAGCATCAGGGGGCGCCCTGGCCGACGGGGAATTGACACACCAATAGAAGGAGCGGTGACACGATGAAGACCTTCCCACTTGCAACCTGTGCCCTGTTTGCCGGCGCACTTTTCGTTGGGGCCTGTGCGCCGGGTGGCGATGCGCCGGAGGCCGAGGCCGACGCCGGCGCCGAAATGGCCGCCGAAGCCGAAATGGGCCCCATGACCTTCTTCATCACCAGCGCCGGTCCGGGAGACGGCGCCAACCTGGGCGGACTCGAGGGTGCGGACGCGCACTGCGAGACGCTGGCGTCGGCTGTGGGTGCGGGCGGAATGGGCTGGATGGCGTATCTCAGCACGATCGACGAGGACGGAAGCGCGGCGGTGAATGCGCGCGACCGAATCGGCATGGGTCCGTGGCATAACCAGGCCGGCGCGCTGATCGCAAACGACGTCGACGAGCTCCACTCCGAAGCGGCGAACCTCACCAAGGAGTCGATCCTGACCGAGAACGGCGACATGGTGAACGGGCGCGGCGACGATCCCAACATGCACGACATCCTGACCGGTTCGAACATGGACGGAACCGCCTACACCGGGGAGGACTACGACAACTGCGGCAACTGGACGAGCAACGGCGAGGACGGAAGCGCGGCGGTGGGTCACCACGACCGAATCGGCGGCGGCCAGAACCCGACCTCTTGGAACTCGGCCCACGCCTCGCGCGGCTGCAGCCAGGAGAATCTGCAGGGCACCGGCGGCAACGGATTCTACTACTGTTTCGCGGCGGGCAGTTGATGCGCCTGGCGCCGGCGCTGCCGGTCGCGCTCGCGCTCGCGGCGTGCACAGCTCAGGACGCGACGGAGGCTGACCCCGCGTCGACCGCCGAGCCCGCCGAGCCCCGGCAGGTCAACACCGTCTTCATCGAGGAGATGACCTGGACGGAGATCCGGGACGCCATCGACGCGGGCAAGACGACGGTCATCCTGCCCACCGCCGGGACCGAGCAGAACGGGCCCCACATGGTGATGGGCAAGCACCGCTACATCATCGAAGAGGCCAGCGACCGGATCGCGCGCGAGCTCGGTAACGCCCTGGTCGCGCCCGCCGTAACGTATGTGCCCGAGGGTGATGTCGATCCTCCCACGAGTCACATGCGGTACGCCGGGACCATCACGCTCCCGAACGAGTTCTTCATGCAGCTGGTCGAGTACGCCGCTCGCAGTTTCCGCGCCCACGGCTTTACCGACATCGTGTTCATCGGTGACAGCGGCGGGAACCAGAGGGGGATGGAGGCGGTCGCGGCCCAGCTGAACGACGAGTGGGGCGGCGACGGCGCAACCGTGCACTTCATCGGCGACTACTACGCGAACAACGGCTTCCGCGAATGGCTCCTCGAGCAGGGCGAGACGGATGAGACGATCGGGCGCCACGCCGGCATCTCCGACACCTCGATCCTGCTGTACACGGACCCGCGGCACATCCGCCAGGACCAGTTGGCGCCGGGCGGCGGTTTCGAGGACAGCGGCGTATCGGGCGACCCGACGCGTGCGTCGGCCGAGTACGGCCGGGTCGGGATGGAGATGCGGGTGGACGCGGCCGTACGGCAGATCCGGGCGGCGATGGGCTCGATGTAGAGACGGCGGGGAGGCTGTGAGCGTCCGGTCGGCGTGGGGGGTGGCGGTCGTCAGAGTGTTGGTGGCGCTGGCCGGTTTCGGGCTGGCCGCGGCGCCCCGGGCGGCCGCTCAGGACGTGCCGACGTTTACGCTCTCCGGACAGATCCTGGACGCGCTGAACGAGGCACCCGTGGTCTCTGCCGTCATCAAGGTGCCGGAGCTCCGACGCTACGCCTTCTCGGATGTGAGCGGCCGCTTCAGCTTCCCCGACTTCCCGCAGGGGACGTGGGACATCGTGGTCGAGATGCTCGGCTACCACACTTTGGACGGGTCGGTCTCCGTCGCGGAGGGCAACGGGCTCCTCCTGCGCCTCAACCCCGACCCTGTCGCGCTCGAAGGGCTTCGGGTGCGGACGCGCTCGGAACGCCTGTTGTCCGACCGCAGACGCCGCATTCCGTACCGCGTCACGACCATCTCGACCGGCGTCTTCGCGAACAGCATCAACCCCGACCCCACCGCGATCTTCCGGCGCAACTCCCGCTCGTACATCCTGCCCTGCGCCGAGACCGCTGAAGACGCCGGCGAGCAGATGGCGCCGAGCTGCTACTGGCGCCGAGGCAGACCCGCGAAGATCACGGTCTTTCTGGACGAGGGGCGGCTGGAGTCGGGCATGGTTGAGCTCGCGATGCTCCCGAAGGAGGACATTCATTCCATGGACTGGATCCCGGAGATGGGGGAACTCCGCATCTACACCCGGCACTTCATCGAACGGCTCGACAACACGCGAATCAGCCTGTCGCCGCTGGTGTATCCGTAAGCGCGCGCACCCGGTCGGCGTATGCGGAACCGAGCGCGGGAAGAGCGGCCACGGAACACGGAGAACCATCGTATGAGGGTGCGGCCACGTTCGCCGGCAGTGTGGATTGCCGTTTGGGCCACCGCCGTGCTCGCCCCTGTCGCGGCCGGTCAGGACACGATTCCGCCGGTGCCGACCTTCACCCTCGCCGGCCGGATTGTCGACGCCCTGAACGAGCGGCCGATCATCTCCGCGGTCGTCAAGGTCCCCGAACTCAGACGCTACGTCTTCTCCGACGTGAATGGGCGCTTTTCCTTCGCAGGGTTTCCGGAGGGGACCTGGGAGATCGTGGTCGAGATGCTCGGATACCAGACTCTTGACGGACCGGTCACCGTTTCCGAGGGGAACGGACTGCTGCTGCGATTGAACCCGGACCCGGTCGCCCTGGAGGGCCTGGAGGTCCGGACGCGTTCCGCGGCGCTGCTCGATCGCCGGAGGCGCCGCTACCCGTTCCGTGTGACCACGATCTCGCCTCAGACGATCGCCGAGACCATCAATGCCGATCCGGCCGCGATCTTCAGGCGGAACGCGAACGCATTCGTGACTTCGTGTATCGACGGTTCCGGCTTTCTGACACTGGGAGCCTGCTACTACAGGAGAGCCCGGAAGACGCAGGTCAAGGTCTTCCTCAACGAGGGGGAACTGGTGGGCGGGATGAATGAACTGTCGATGTTCCCGGCCCAGGACATCCACTCGATGGACTGGCTCAAGGATATCGGCGAACTTCGTGTTTACACGCATTGGTTCATCGAGCGACTCAACACTTCGGGAACGAGACTGGCGCCGTTCAAGTGGCCGATAGGGTGACCAGGGAGGCACCGTGATGAGGACTCCGGGCGCAGCGCGGTTGGTCACGCTGGTCCTGCTGGCGGGTTTGGCACCCTGGCGGGACGCGACCGGCCAGGACAGCATTGCAGCTCCTCCCACCTTCACTCTGACCGGCCAGATCGTCGACGCGCTCAACGAACAGCCCGTGATCTCGGCCGTGGTGAAGCTGCCCGAACTCCAACGCTTCGTGTTCTCAGACGTGAACGGGCGTTTTGCGGTCCCCGAGTTCCCCGCGGGAACGTGGGAAATCGTCGTGGAAATGCTCGGATACCACACTCTGGAGGGATCGTTTACGGTCGTCGAGGGAAACGGCCTCGTACTGCGACTGAATCCGGACCCCATTGCGCTGGAGGGGCTGCGTGTGCAATCCCGGGCCGATGGGCTGCTCGAGCGGAGGCGCCGCCGCTATCCCTATCGGGTCGACCATATCTCGCCGCAGGACATTGCCAACGCGATCAATCCCGATCCAGTCGCGATCTTCAGGCGGTACGCCAAAGTGCCCCTTCGGTCATGCTACTGGGGCCCGACTGACATGCCGTTCGGCTGCTACGACCGGAGGGGGCGCGTTATGGGGATGAGGGTCCTGCTCGACGATGCACCGCTGCTCGGTGGCATGATGGAACTCCAGATGTTTCCGGCGGACCACATTCACTCGATGGACTGGGTGCCCGGCAAGGGACTATATGTCTACACCAGGTCCTTCATCGAACGTCTGAACGATTCGCGAATGCGGCTGATGCCCTTCGGCTCCTTCGAGTGACCGGTTCCGCTGCTGGCCCGGCACTGGTGGTTGCAGCCGTCACTGTCGTCGCCACCACGGCCTGTACCCGGACCCTGCCCGACGCCGGGCAGGTCGGGGACCCGCTGCCCGGTCTGAGCGACGAGGAGCTCGCCCGCTTCGAAGCCGGGCGCGCGCTCTTCGACCGTGTGTTTTCGGTGGACGAGGGTACGGGGCCGCTCTTCAACGAGAATCAGTGCAGCGCCTGTCACACCGTCCCGGCACCCGGGGGTACGGGCGAGCAACTCGTCATCAAGGCGACACGGCGGCTCCCGGACGGCAGTTGTGACATCCTGGCGAGTGAGGGCGGCGAAAACCTCCGCCGGCAAGCCACCCCTGCCTTGGCGCGACTTGGAATCGAGCGCGATACGCTCCCGTCAGCCAACGCAGACATCGCGACTTTCGCGGTCCCGTTCCTCTTTGGGCTTGGGGCAGCGGACCTGATCCCGGAGCAGGCGCTCCACGACGCCGCGGATCCGGATGACCTGAACGGCGATGGGATTTCAGGCCGGGTCGGCCTCACTCCCGACGGGCGCGTGGGGCGCTTCGGGCGCAAGGCCGACGTGGCTTCGCTGCACGACTTCACCCATCTCGCGCTCTTCAACGAGATGGGCATTACCACCAGTGTGCACTCCCGCGAACGCGGACCCAACGGGGCTCCCCTGCCGGACGGCGTCGATCCCGCCCCCGACCCCCAACTCGGCGACGACTCCGCCGACCTCATCAC
>VXMI01000130.1 GCA_009841165.1 Gemmatimonadota bacterium
CCCCCTACCCGCCCCCGAACGCCCGGTCCGTCTTCGCCGCCATCACGAAGTCGTTCACGTGCAGGTTGCGGATCTTGTGGGTCCACCAGGTGACCGTCACCCGGCCCCACTCCGTCAGCAGCGCGGGATGGTGGCCCTGCTCCTCGGCCAGCTCGCCCACCCGGTTGGTGAACGCCATCGCGGCGGCAAAGTTCCCGAACGTGAAGACCCGCTCCAGCGCCGGAATCCCCCCGCGGTCGGTGATCTCCCACTCGGGGATCTGCTTGCCGTACTCCGCGATCTCGGCCTCGGTCGCCGGCGGCGCGCCCACCCGGCACGCCTCGCACGTGTGCCCGACCAAATCGGTGACGCTCATGGCCACAGCCACCCGAAGGCGCCTCCGGTGACCAGCCCGTAGATCAGCCCGTCGGCCATGCTGCGCGCGGTCGCGGCCCACCCCTGGCTCTGCCAGATCGCGTCCTGGGCGTGCGCGAGCGCGTATCCCATGAAGGCCGCCGTCGACGAGATCTTGAAGACCGCCATGTACTCGGCCCCGGGACCCAGCGCCAGCCCGGTCACGTACGCCGCAAAGAGCCCGACGACCAGGCAGTACACGAACCACTGGCCCAGCGCCTTGTTCATGTTGTTCCCGGGGGAAAGGACCGTGATCATGGCGGCCGGTCCCCGCTTGACCTTCTCCTGGAACACCTCGCTCCTCATCGCGGCCATGTCCGCGGCGTGCGGCAGCGAGTAGTTGCCGGGCGGAATGTCGAAGCCGCGCAGCGCGTCCATCACCCCGTCCTCGTCGGGGACGCCGCTGAAGTCGTTCTTGTGCCAGTTGAGGAACATGTGAATGGCCGAGCTCGCGACGAACACGAGCACCGCGGCCACCAGTATGGGGAGCCAGAGACTCAGGGCGGGAACCATGGGGTTACTCCTTTGTGAAGGGTTTGGGAATCAGGGCGACGATCCCGTCGCGGCCACGATACTAAACGTTTTTATTAAGTATTGCCATCGGGCGGGCGGGATGGTGGGGTTGGTGCGCCCGGCGGGGTTGCCGCGCACAGCAGAGCGGAAGCGCACGGCGGCGATGCCGCGGGACTACCACGGCGGCGTCGGCAGATCCGCGATCAGGTCCGCGTACACGTGCTGGAGCCCATCGGCGATGATCAGCGGCATCACGGTGATGTGGTCGCGGTCCGTGTACAGCCGGGTGCGCAGGTCCAGGCTCGGGTACTGTCGCAACCTCAGATTCTCGGCCAGCAGCGAGGTGCGGCTTACCAGGCGCTGGGCGGACAGGCCCGGGTTGTTGATCTCCCCGTCCGCCATTCCGAAGAACACCTTCGCGTCCAGGTCGTCGTGCTCGGCCGCGTACGCCGCTTCCAGCTCGATCGTGAGCCCGTTCGTCCCGCTGCCGATGATGAAGCGGTCGAACGCGCCCGGCAGCGCCAGCAGCGCGTAGCCCGCGAACGCGCCGCCCGCCGAGTGGCCCCACAGCGTGTGGTCGTCCGCCATGCGGTACTGCTCGCCGAGCAAGGGACGCAGGTGTTCCACCAGGAAGTCGAGAAACCGGTCGCCCTTCAGCAGCGGCTCCATCGTCGCGAAGTCGAGGCCGAACTCTTCCATCATGTACTCCGACGCCACCCCCTCATCCGCCACGACGGTGCCCGGCGGGAAGAGGTCGAAGGTGCGCTTGCCGAGGCCGGCCATGCCCTCCTCGCTCGGGTGCCCGACCCCGACCACGATGATCTCCGGAATGCGCGTGCCCAGGGTGTAGAGGTTGACGATCCCGGCGGTCATCGCGAAGGCCATTGCGCCGTCCATCGACCAGAGCACCGGGTAGCTCCGCTCGGGCGAGGTGTGGTACGACGGGGGCAGCGCCACCAGCACCTCGTGGTCGTAGTCGTAGCCCTCGGCGCGGACCTGGGCCGGCTCTTCCCACGACATGGCGTAGGGGACTGTCTCGGCCGCATCCGGGCCGGACGCACCGGTGTCCTGTGACGCACCCGAACCCGGAACAGCCAGGTGCCCCGCCGAGATGAGGATCGGGAGCCACGTTCGTGCGGTTGGAATCATCTTGAAGCTCCTTCCGGCTGAGGGGCGGCAGTGGACACAGCCTACCAGTTCGGTTTGGGCAGATCCGGGATCAGGTCGGCGTAGATGTGCTGGAGCCCGTCCCCGATGATCTGCGGCATTACGGTGAAGTGGTCGCGGTCGGTGTAGAACCTGGTGCGCAGATCCAGGCTCGGATAGCCACGCAACCGCAGGTTCTCGGCGAGCAGCGTCGTGCGGCTGACCAGTCGCTGGGCGCACAGCGGGGCGTGGTTGATTTCACCGTCCGCCACGCCGATGAAGACCCTGGCCTCGAGGTCGTCATGGCTTTCGGCGTACTCGGCCTCCAGGTCGATCGTGAGCCCGTTGGTCCCGCTGCCGATGATGAAGCGCCCGAACGCTCCCGGACGGGCCAGCATGGCGTAGCTCGCGAAGCCCCCGCCCGCCGAGTGCCCCCAGAGTGCGTGATCGTCGGCCATGCGATACCTCTCGCCGAGCGACGGACGCAAACGGTCCACCAGGAAGTCGAGGAAGAGGTCGCCCTTCATGAATGGCAGCGACATGCGGAAGTGGAACCCCATGTCCTCCATGTAGTCCTGCGCCAGCCCCGGATCCGACCACACGCTGCCCGGCGGAAACAGGTCGAAGGTCCGGTTGGCCATCCCCAGCATCCCGTCTTCGCTGCGATGCCCCACGGCGACGACGATGATCTCCGGGATGCGCTTGCCCACCGTGTACAGGTTGGCGACACCCGATGTCACCGAGAACACCATGGCTCCATCCATCGACCAGACCACGGGATAGTGCCGGTCCGGCGAGACGTGGTACGACGGGGGCAGCGCGACGAGGACCTCGTGGTCGTAGCCGTACCCCTCGGCGCGGGCGTATGTCGGCTCCTCCCACGACATCGCGTAGGGGACGACGCGGGTGCGTGCGCCGGTCCGGCCGGACTCGGTCACCGGATCAGGTACCACTCGGCCTGGTACGGCCGGAAATACCTGTAGCCCTCCGGCGTCAGGTAGCCGTCGTCTTCCATGGGGATCCTGACGGTGCCGCCACCGTACTCGGGGATCGCGGTCGTGGCGCTGAACTCGATCGAGCGGTAGGAACCGTCGCGCAGCACCGAGTCCCACTCGGGCGGCCCCGAAAGGTCCATGTCACGGGCGTTGATGGCCGGGCCGAGGGCATGGCCATGGTAGCCGATGGGGTGCGAGTACAGGCTGGGCAGGAAGTCCACGTCCTCGAGCAGTGCCGCGATCGCCAGTGTGGCTTCCCAGCCGGTCATGCCCGGACGGGGAGCGGCGGCGAAGGCCTCGTGCACGATGTTGGCGTTGGCCAGCGCGGTCTTCAGCCCGTCGGGCACACCTTCCTCGCCATCGCGGAGGATATACGCAACCTTCTGCCAGTCGCTCGCGAAGCCCAGGTAGTCGAAGCCGCAGTCCAGGTGAATGATGTCGCCGCGCCGGAACACCAGGTCGTCCGGGGACGGATGGACATACGGGATCATCACGCCGTTTGTCTCGTCGAAACGCTGCACGCCGACGTGGATCTCGAACCACGGTTTGCCGCCGACGCCCAGTTCGGCGATAGTCTCGTCGAAGAACCACTTGATGTCCTCCGCCTGCGTCACCCCGGGCGTGATCAGTATGTTGGACAGCGCGGTCTGCGCGATCACGTCGGTTGCGAGCACGAGCTGCCGGTAATGTTCGAGTTCGCCCGGGAGCCGCGTGTCGAAGACCTCCTCGATGAGGGGGGCCGCCGGGACGAAGCGGGACTCCGCCTCCGGGCCGAGGGCGTCCGCCAGGAACAGGTAGGTGTCGTGCGTAAGGCTGCTGTCGTGCCCCCGGTTTCCTCCGCTGGCCAGGCCAATCGTCGCTGGCCGGTAGCGCTCCCACAGGACCTGGAGCCCGGTCCGGGTATCCTGGATTCCCCGCGCGTTGCGGTCCGCGGGCATCGGGTCGAAGAAGCGGCGGAAGTCGGCGGTGGGACGCCAGTAGTCGGAGTAGGCGGCGAGTCCGTCGTCGCCGCCGTCGACGAAGACCATCACGTCACGGCGCCTGGCATACTGAAGCGGCGGCGCGACGTAGTACAACGCCGGATCCTGGTGGAACTCCTCGCTCACGACGATCCACATCTCGATCCCGTGGGTCCGCATCTGGTCGAGCAGGAGCGCGCGCTTCTCCGCAAGCCACTCCAGCCGCAGGTCGTACTGCGCACGCATGCCGAGCAGCTCGGGCATCCCCGGGATCACGCGTCCGTCAAAGAGCTCGACGGGTTCGGCGCTGACGCGCGGGCGGTCGGGGCCGACAGGCACGCCACCCGGAGTGCACGAGGACAAGGGGGCGATGGCGGCGAGAGCAGCGAGCGTTGCGCTACGAAGTCTTCGGTTCACGTCAGTACCTCCTGAAAGAACTCCCGTACGACGGGGAGCGCCACCTCGGGAGCGATCGCCGTAAGGTGGTTCCTGCCTTCCAGCCAATTGACCTGCCAACCCATGTCCGCGAGGTCTTGCTCAGCCTCCCGCAGGTATCGGGCCAGCGGGGTCAGGTACTGTTCCGGCATGCCGTCTCCGTTGTCGTCCGTGCCCATGAACGCCATGCGCGGGATCGTCAGTTTCGCGACCTCCTCGCGCTCCGGCCAATCGAGCAGCGGTCGGTAGAAGCCGACCGCCTGGTAACGCACTTCGTCACCCATGTCGGGCCACTCCGGCAGTGGGTTCTCGGCCATGTCCACGGTGATCTCCACCATCCGCTCGAAGGGAGCGTTGAGCGGCGGGAATCCCCCGCAGGCGAATGCCGACAACCGGTCCGAGCGGCACGCCAGCTGGGTTCCGATTGCGCCTCCGTAGCTGTATCCCACCCACGCGAAGCGGTCTACGCCGGCCGCGTCGGCAATCAGACAGGTCTCTTCTACAGCCCGGTCCGGAGAGTAGTCGAGGCCGAGTGCGTTGGGCGTCTTGCCGACTCCCCGCGGATAGTCGGCCAGCAGCAGGTGGAAGTCTTCGGCGAGCGCGTCGATCCACGCCTGCGTCGGGTCCTCGAACCCTTCGATCATGTCGTTTCGAAACGATGCGTAGAAGTGAGGCCCCATGAAGACGGTGGGACGGGCCGGGTCCCCCCGCGTCTCGAAGTAGATGTCGGTTCCGTCGCGAGCCTTGGCTGTGGGCATGGTGTTCGGCTGGGCAGAAGCTGCGTTGGAGACTCGGGGACCGGACACGACCCCCACCACCCATCCATCTTGCCGCTCATCGATGGGGCCGCAAGTGTAAGGCACTTTCCGATCGCCCCTTCGAGCAGGAGTCGCCACAATGAGAATCGCCAGAATGAACACCCCACTGGTCGCCCTGCTCACGCTGGCCGGCTGTCAGACCCGCGACTCGCCTGCCGACAACGCCCCGCCACCGCCCGGCTCCGACTTCACGGGCCCCGCCTTCGAGTTCGAGGAGGTCCTGCCCGGCATCTACCACGCGCGTGGAACGGGCAACCTCTCGGTCGGGTCTCACGGTGCGGTGATCGTCAACGAGGACGACGTGCTGCTGGTCGAGTCGCACATCTCGCCGGCGGCCGCGCACGCGATCGTAGACGAGATCGAGGCGCTCACCGACAAGCCGGTTCGGTACGTGGTCAACACGCACTATCACTTCGACCACGCGCACGGGAACCAGATCTACCCGCCCGAGGTGCACGTCATCGGCCACGAAGTCACCCGCGAGATGCTGGAAAACGGGGGATCGATGGGGCGGTCGTTCCAGACGTTTGTAGGTGGACTGCCGGACCAGGTGGCCGCGCTCGAAGAGCAGGTTGCGGCGGTCGAGGACGAGGAGGAGCGCACCGGGCTGGAGGCCCGTTTGGCTTTCATGCGCAACTACCTTGCGGGCCAGGAAGCGGTCGTGCCGGTGGGTCCCAACACAACGTTGTCCGAGCGGATGACGCTCTTCCGCGGGGACCGCGAGATCCGGTTGCTCTTCTTCGGCCGCGGCCACACGGGCGGTGACGTGGTGGTGCACCTGCCCCGGGAGCGCGTGCTCATCACCGGCGACCTGCTGCTGCCCGGCCTGCCCTACATGGGCGACGGCTACCTGGACGAGTGGGACGACACCCTGGAGCACCTGAAGTCGCTCGACTTCGACTGGGTCCTCCCCGGCCACGGCAACCCGTTCCAGGACAGGGAGCGGATCACCTACCAGCAGGAGTAC
>VXMI01000032.1 GCA_009841165.1 Gemmatimonadota bacterium
ACGTCAATGACCTCAATCAGATGTGAATCCGCTAGACAATGCCCGTCCGGCGAGACCTCGGGTGCGAAGGCGCCGCCGCTCGTCAGCCGGCCCTGCTGCGCCGACCGCCCCTGCGTGATCGGGGTGATCTCGCCCGTTGCGAAATCGAGCCTCCGCAGCTGGAAGTCGCCGACCGACGAGTCCTGGCCCCCGTACGGCAGCGGCGTGCCCACGAACTGGTGGAAATAGAGGTAGCGTCCGTCGGGCGATACGGAGGGCCACCCCGGCATCTCGATCGAGTAGGGAACGAGTTCGACGCCCGTGCCGCCGTCCCTGTGGTACATGAACAGCCCGTATTCGAAGAGACCGCCCCCGCTCATGCTCGTCTGCCGCACCACGACGTACTCGCCGTCCGGAGTCCACACCGGCTCCATCGCGCGGATGTCCATGTCGGTGAAGACCGCCCGCGGATCCGACCCGTCCGCACCCATGATCCACAGGTTGTTCTGGCCCAGCCGGTCCGAAATGAAGGCGATCTCCGACCCGTCCGGCGAGAAGACCGGATGGATGTTGAGCGCGAGCCCGCTCTCCGCCGTCAGATTCTCCGCGTCGCCGCCGCCGGCCGGCATCCGGTAGACGTGTCCCAGCAGGTCGAAGACGATCCAGCGCGAGTCGGGCGACACGTCCACCGACATCCAGGTCCCCTCGGTGGTTGTGAACGAGATCTCGCGCGTGTCGCCCCGGGGCTCGGTGATGTCCCATTCCTGTGCCGCGGCGGGCGTCGTCCCAGCGGCCGGCAGCAGGAGCGCGAGGGGGAGGGCGATGGGGGTGAAGAGGGCGACGATCCTGGTGCTTCTGGACACTGAACTCCTCCGGTGCGCAAGTGGAGCGGGGCGGGGAGAATGTGGTGCGCGTCGGGCACGGCGGCCACTGCCGCTCATGGCCCCCCTGTCGGACTTGCCTCCGCCATCGCACCTTACCACTGCTTTGCGTTGTTTCGCACCTGCCGTATCGTCACCCGGATGGAGTCAGGAAGATGACCCGCTCTCGCACTCGCCCGGCCCACGCGGGCCTCGCCACCCTTTCCCTCGCCGCTCTTTCCCTCGCCGCACTCTTCGCGGTCGCGCTGCCTGCCGGCGCCTTGCACGCCCAGGACGCCCAAACCGGCTCTCAGGAGGTCCTGGCCGCCACGGAATGGGTGCAGCCGCCCGAGGAGATTGCGGACGCGGTGCTGGCCCCGCGCTATCTGAACGTGTCGCTCAACCAGCCCAGCCCGAACGGGATGTGGTTCCTGCACCAGGTGAGCGACGGGCCCGTCACGATGGACCGGTTCTCCCGGCCCTTCGACGAACTGGGCGGGCAGTTCTACGAGCCGCAGGCGAATCGCAGCCGCTCGCTCTCGATCCGCAACATGGCGGGGCTGAAGGTGATCTCGGCGGCGGACGGCTCGGTGACCGACATCGAGGTTCCGGACGGCGCGCGCGTGTCGGGTGCCCAGTGGTCGCCGGACGGCTCGCAGCTGGCCTTCTACGTGCACACGGACGACGCCACGCACATCCATGTCGCCGATCCCGCGAGCGGCGATTCCCGCCAGATCACCCGGGACGCGGTGCTGGCAACGATGGTGACCAACTTCGAGTGGACGTCGAACGGGGACGAGATCGCGACCGTGCTGATCCCCGACGGGCGCACGGCGCGTCCCATGGCCCCGTCGATCCCGAGCGGGCCCCAGGTCAAGCAGACCGAGGACGGCAGGAACATCCTGCGCACGTACGCGAGCCTGATGGCCACGCCGCACGACGAGGCGCTGCTGGAGTGGCACGTCACCGGTCAGCTGGCGACGATCGCGGTCGACAACCGGCGCGTGACCAACATCGGCGATCCGGCCATGGTGCGAAGCTTCGACTTCTCGCCGGACGGGATGTACGCGCGCGTGACGACCATGCAGCACCCGTTCAGCTACATCGTGCCCGTGACGAGCTTCGGCCGGGTCGAGGAGATCTGGGACCGCGACGGCACCGTGCTCGCCGAGATCGATGAAACGGAGCTGAACACGGGGATTCGCGGCGCTCCCTCGGCTCCGGGCGTCGCCGGCGACGAGGAGGAGCCCGACCGCCGGCAGATGGCGTGGCGCGAGGACGGCGCCGGCCTGGTGTACCTGCGCATGGAGCCCGCGCCCGAAGAGGAGGAGGGCGCTGAAGAGGAGGAGGCCGAGGAAGAGGAAGACGGCGACGCGCGGCGCATGGACCGTTTGATGCTGTGGGCGCCGCCGTTCGGCGAGGACGACGAGACCGTGCTGTACGAGAGCCGGCAGCGGATGGCGAACCACCGGTACTCGGAGGACTACGGGTGGCTCTTCGTCACGCAGGGCGGCGGCGGAGGCGGACGCGGCGGCTTCGGCGGCGGCGCACGGGGGACGCGCACGGAGTACGCGGTCCGCCTCGACGACCCGGAGACGCGGTACGAGATCAGCGAATGGGATACGGACGAGTTCTACGAGAATCCCGGTTCGCTGCTGATGACCAGCGGGCAGGCCGGCGGCGGTGGCGCGGCGTTCCGCTTCGGAGGTGGCGGCGGCGGGGCTGGCGGGCACTTCGTGGAAGTGGCCGGTGCGGAGGAAGACGAGTCCGTCTTCCTGATGGGCACGGTCTACAACGAGGACCCCCTGGCCGAGTCGCCGATGAGCTTCCTCGACCGGGTCGCGCTGCGCAGCGGGGACCGGGAGCGCGTCTACGAGAGCTCCAACGACGGGCAGTCCGAGCGGATCACGACCGTGCTCGACGCCGATGCGGGACGGTTCGTGGTGCAGCGCGAGACGCCGACGGAGGTCGCGCAGGGCTACCTCGTGGTCGGGAGTGCGCGGACGCAGCTGACCAGCAACGTCGACTACACACCCGACCTGACCAACGCGCCGCGCCAGCGCTTCACGGTGGAGCGTCCGGACGGCTTCCGCTTCCTGGTCAACGTCACCCTGCCGCCCGACTACCAGGAGGGCGAGCGGCGCCCCGCCATGTTCTGGTTCTATCCGCGCGAATACGAGGATCAGGAGGGCTACGACGAGGGCGCGCGCACCTACAACAAGAACGCGTTCCCGAACTTCGGCACCCGCTCGATCGAGTACCTGATCCGGCTGGGGTACGTGGTGGTCGAGCCCGACGCGCCGATCGTGGGCGAGGAGGGACGCATCAACAACAACTACCAGCACGATCTGCGCAACAACCTCGCCGCCGTGATCGACGAACTGGACGCGCGGGGTCTGATCGACAGACGCCGGCTGGGGCTGGGCGGGCACTCCTACGGCGCCTTCGGCACGCTCAACGCCATGGTGCACACGCCGTTCTTCAAGGCCGGGATCGCCGGCGACGGCAACTACAACCGCACCTTCACCCCGCTGGGCTTCCAGAGGGAGCCGAGGTACTTCTGGGATGCGCGCGAGGTCTACCTGGGCATGTCGCCGTTCGTGTACGCCAACAACCTGACCGGAGCGGTGCTGCTCTACCACGGCATGCACGATCAGAACGTCGGTACGGCGCCCGATCACTCGCCGCGCCTCTTCCACGCCCTGAACGGCCTGGGCAAGGAGGCCGCGATGTACCTGTATCCGTTCGAGGACCACGGCCCGGCGACTCGCGAGACGCTGCTCGACCTGTGGGCGCGCTGGGCGGCCTGGCTGGATGTACACCTGGCCGCGGAGGAGCGGCCCGTGACGTGACGGCATCGCCGCATCGCCGCATCGGCGCATCACCGCAGGTGGTCGCCGATGCGGCCGAGCGGCCGGCTGCCCGGGACTGACGGGTGAGCGCCTCGCCATCCCCGGAGAGGCACTTGGGACTCCTCGGCGCCACCGGCGTCGGGGTGGGCGCGATCGTCGGGGGTGGGATCCTCGCGCTGGCCGGGGTCGCCTTCGCGACCACGGGACCGAGCGCGATCGTCGCATTCGGGCTCAACGGGTGCATCGCGTTCCTCACCGTCTTTTCCTTCGCCGAGCTGGCGGCCCGCTTTCCCCAGTCGGGCGGCACCTACACCTATGCGCGCAAGGTGCTCACGGTGGAGGTGGCCTTCGCCGTCGGGTGGGTGGTGTGGTTCGCCTCGGTGGTCGCGGCGGTGCTGTACGCGATGGGGTTCGCGGTGTTTCTGGTCCCCTTCCTGGAGCGGATCGCGCTGCTGGTGAATGGCGAGGTTCCGGACTGGCTCGGGACGCGGCCGGCGCTGATCGTCTACGCGCTTGCCGCGGTCGGCTACTACAAGTGGCGCCTGACGCGCGCGGCTTCCGGGGTGAGCCAGTGGGAGACCGTGGGAAAGGTGGTCGTCTTCGCAGTGGTGGTCGTCGCCGGGTTCTTCGCGCTGGCCACCGAACCGCCGCCCCCGGGGGCGCTGGGCGCCAGCTTCCGGCCCTTCTTCGCGGAGGGGTTCGCGGGGCTTGCCCAGGCGATGGGATACACCTTCATCGCGCTGCAGGGGTTCGATCTGATCGCCGCGGTGGGTGGGGAAGTCCGCGACGCCGAACGCAACCTGCCCCGGGCGATGTTCCTGTCACTCGGCACGGCGCTGGCGATCTACCTGCCGCTCCTCTTCCTTATCGTCGCGGTCGGCACTCCGGGCCGGCCGATCGTCGAGGCTGCCGCCGCCAACCCCGAGATCCTCGTTGCCGACGCCGTGCGCAACTTCATGGGTTCGGCCGGCTACTGGCTCATCGTCGTGGCCGGGCTGCTCTCCATGCTGTCGGCGCTGCAGGCCAATCTCCTCGCTGCCTCCCGCTTCGCCCGCACCATGGGCGCGGACCGCACGCTCCCGCCGCGCCTGGCCCACCACGCGCCCGGCACCGGGGCCCCCACCGCCGCGATCCGGCTCAGCGCGATCGTCGTGGCCCTGTTGATCGTTGCGGTGCCCGATGTGGCGGCCGCCGGCGCCATGGCCAGCCTGATCTTCCTCGCCTGCTTCGCGCTGACCCACAAGATCGGGTACCTGGCACGGAGGCGGACGGGAAAACCGAGCGGCTTCCGCACCCCCGCATTCCCGCTCGTGCCGGTCATCGGCGGCTCGGCCTGCCTTGTCATCGGGCTCTACCAGGCGGTCGCGGTTCCCCCCGCGGGGGTCCTGGCGGCGGTGTGGCTCGGCGTGGGGGCCGTGCTGTACTCGCTGTACCTCGCGCCGCGGGCCCGCGCGGTGGATGCCTCGACCGAGGCCCGCAACCCGGAGGTGATGAAGCTGCGCGGACGGCGCCCGGTGGTGCTCGTCCCCATCGCGAATCCGGCGAGCGCCGAGACCCTGGTGACGATGGGCAGGGCGCTCGCGCCGCCCGAGGTCTCGCGGGTGCAGCTGCTTTCGGTGGTGGCGCCGCCCGGCCGATACCCCGATGACGGGCTGCCGCAAGGAGTACGGGATGCACAGGCGGTCCTGGGGGGCGCCCTGGGCACGGCGCTCAGGGTCGACCTGCGCCCCGAGGCGCTGATCACGCTGCACGGCGACCCCTGGAGCGAGATCGCCAGAGTCGCCGAGGCGACCCGTTGCGAGAGCCTGCTCCTCGGCGTCGGCGAGCTGGACGATTCGCTCATGACCGGACCGCTCGCGGGGCTGATCGCGGCCGTCGACGCCGATGTGGTGATCCTGCGCGCCCCGAGCGACTGGACACCCGAGAACGCGCGGCGGATCCTGGTGCCTTCACGGGGCGGGCGCGACCAGAGCCCCGTGCGCGCGCGCCTCCTGGGCAGCCTGAGCCGCACCGCGGCAAGGGATGTGGCGTTTCTGGGCGTGCTGTCCGAGAAGGCGGGTCCCGGAGTGCACAGGAGGGCGTTCCGCGACCTCGAGCGCCTGGCCCGGGACGAGGTCGGCACCGACGCCCACGCCGAACTCGCGATCGGCGACGATGTGGTGGCCGAGGTGGCGAAACGCGCTCAGGACACGGACCTGCTGATCCTCGGCTTCCACCGAAGCGGCCGGCGACGCGCCGTGTTCAGCACCCTGATGCTGAAGATCGCCCGCGCGACCGAGTGCCCGCTCCTCATGATCAGCCACCGGCGCGGGGCGGTGCTGCTGCCGGAGAGCTCGATCCTGGGGCGGTCGCGCCGGTAGGGG
>VXMI01000193.1:0-12451 GCA_009841165.1 Gemmatimonadota bacterium
ACCGGACAGATGTTGTGCTACGAAACCGGACAATTCATGTGCTCCCAACACCCCTCGTCGCGATCCCAGTCCGCCGACATGTAGTAGGTGACCTGATCGGATCCGCCGCTCACGTCGGCACCGTAGGACTGGGCGTGCCCCGTCGAGAACCATTCGTTTCCGAACACCTCCCGGTCGTACTGCAGGACGTTGAACTCGGTGATCTCGCCGGGGTTGCAGCGGTACCTGTCGAAGGCGGCAGGATCCGCGCCTGCGGGAGCCGTTGCCGTCTGGGAGGCGCCGGAGCAGGTGTAGAAGGTGCTGGGGAACGTCTGCTCGGGATCGGGCATCCAGTTCGCGCCCTGCTTCATCGTCACGTTGACCCGGGGAGCACCCCGGTTGCCCCGCTTCGTGATGATCTGGATGACCCCGTTCGTGGCCTCCGTCCCGTACAGGGTGGCAGCCGCGGGCCCCTTGATGATCTCGATCGACTCGATGTCGTCAGGGTTGAAGTCGTTGATCCTGGAGGGCTGGCCCCCGCCGTCGAAGCCGATGCCGCCGAACAGCGAGATGTTGTCCTCGCCGTTGACCCGCACGCCGTCCACGTAGACCAGCGGAGTTCCGGCGAGGGAGATGGAACTCGCGCCCCTGATCCGCATCACGCCGCCGGCACCGATCTCCCCGCCGGAGCTCATGACGCGCACTCCCGTGACCTGAGACCCCAGCATGTTCTGGATGGTCATGGCCGGGGCGATCTCTTCAAGTGTCTCGGCCGAAACCTTGCCCACCGCGTTTCCGATGGCGCGGGTCTGCTGGCCGCCGGCAGTCCCGGTGACGACGATCTCGTCGAGGGAGATGGCCGCCTCGGTGAGCGCCAGCGTCAGGTCGACCTGCCCCGTCTCGGTGACCTGACTGAACGCGGTGTAGCCGATCATCACCACCTCGAGGGTGATCTCCTGACCCGGCACGTTGAGGATCAGGAAGCGGCCGCGGTTGTCGGTGATTGTGCCGAGTTCCGTGCCCTGAACAGCGACCTGGGCACCGGCGATCGGGCGCTGGGTCGCCGCATCCACCACCGTGCCGCCCACGGGCTGCTGGGCGGCGGCGGATACAGGCAGGATCAGGAGGGGTAGTACTGTTGCGAGCGAGGCCCGGGACCATCTCCGACGGTTGGGCGCCGCTCGACTGGGGAAAAGGAATGGATCGCTTCGCATGGGACACCTCCAGGTACGAAATGACTGCCCGACACCCGCCGAGGGGGGCTCGCAGGCTCGCGGCGAAACAGTATACAACATGACTATATCCAATGCTGTATACGAATTATTAGATGACTTCAGTATGCCGCAGGGGTTGGCCAGGGCGCAAGCGGGGGCAGCAGGGCGAGTCGGCTTTTCAGAGTGGCCCCGAAGGTCGCAACGGGAACGGGGATGCGCCGGCGCAGCGTCGCCAGGTGTCGAGCTACACCCCCGCGAACTCCTCCTCGTTGATCACCACGAAGGTCGCCGTCGCGATCGCGACAACCTCGCCGTCCGACGCCCGCGTTGCCGTTCCCTCCATCTCCACGAGCTTCCGCTTGCGCGCCGTCTGGCGCCCCACCAGCAGCAGCTCCTCGCCCTCGCGGGCCGGCTTCCGGTAGCGGATCTCGCACCGGGCGGTATAGGCGCGGGCGCCGCGCAGGTACAGCCAGTTGGCCATGACGTCGTCCAGGGCGCTGTATATCATCCCGCCGTGCACCACGCCCGGATAGCCCTGGTGGTTCTCGCCCGGTGTGAACTCGGAGACGCAGGCGCCGTCCTCGAGCCGGAAGGTGAGGTGCAGGCCGATCGGGTTCTCCGGGCCGCAGACGAAGCACCGGTTGGCAGCGTTGGGGGGGCGTGAGCTGCTCAACTGACCGCCCGACGCCCCGGCACCGCGGGGATCCGGATCCGCTCGAGCCCCGCGGATTCGAGTTCCGCGTTCAGCTCCTCGACCTCGTCCGAGTACACGCCGCGCAGCCGGGTCAGGGCGCCCTCCAGCTCCGCTTCGAGATCGACCAGCCGCTCGATCAACTGCTCCGTGGGCCGCGCGTCCAGATCCTCGCCGCGCTGGGAACTCGCTGCCGTCATCACGAACCTCAGGTGGCTGCGAATCCGGGACGGGTTCGCGAAGCCGGCACCACGAGGCTGCACGAGCACCTCTTCGACCTCGGTCAGCGCGGAGGACGCCCGCTCGGCCGCGCCCCGGATCGCCTCGCTGGCGTCGGGCCCGCCGCCGGCGCGCTCGGCGTCGCCCCTCACCTGCCGCAGACCCGCAACCGCTTCCTCGAGCGCATCCAGCCGATCCCGCGCCCGGATCAGGTAGTCGAACTGCGCCTGCAGGTCCGCGACCGTGATCTCTTCCTCCAGGCGCGGGTTCATGAGGACGTCGAAGTTGGCCGAAGCATCCCCTTCCGGCGCCTCGATCCGCACCGTGTAGCGCCCCGGCACCGCCCGCGCGGCGACCGCCGCCGAGCCAGACGGATAGTCCAGGTTCCAGTTGAAGCGATTCAGGCCCGGGCCGGCCGCGACACCCTCGAAGGTGCGCACGGGGTCGCCGTTGCCCTCCATGATGTGCACTTCAATTGTCCCAAATGCACTTTCAGGTCTACTGAAGTATACCGTAGCGCCCTCGGGGGGGTTCATCGCCTTCATGTAGCGCGGGATCATCGCGCCGTAGACGTGGTCGCGCACGTAATGACCGTCCCGCTCCTGGGCGGCGGTGCGGTACGCGGGCCGAACCGGGTAGATGACGAGGTCTCCCGCAGGCTCACCCGCCTCCACATGTCGGAGCGGAGTGACGTCGTCGAGGATCCAGAATCCCCGCCCCTGGGTCCCCACCACCAGATCACCGCGGTGCACCACCAGGTCGGTCACGGGCGAGGGCGGCAGATTGAGTTGCAGCGGCTGCCAGTGCGTGCCCGCGTCGAACGAGACGAAGAGGCCGAACTCGGTGCCGGCGTAGAGGAGCCCGGCGCGCTCCGGATCCTCGCGCACGACGCGCGTCGGATGGTCGGGCGGAAGTCCGTCGGCGCCGTCGGTCAGCAGGGTCCAGGTCGCGCCGAAGTCGCGCGTGGCGTAGATGAAGGGGCGGAAATCGTCGAGCCGATAGCGGTAGGCGGCAAGGAAAGCGGTGCCACGGGCGTGCGGAGAGACGTCGATGCGGTTGACGGTGCTCGGCTGGGGCATCTCGGGCGGCGTGATGTCGGTCCAGGTCGCGCCGCCATCGCGCGTGAGGTGCACCCGCCCGTCGTTCGAGCCGGTCCAGAGCACGCGCGCGTCGTGCGGCGACTCGGCGATCTGCAGCAGCGACGAATAGATCTCGACGCCCGTCACGTCGGCGGTGATCGGGCCGCCCGCCTGGCCGAACTTCGTGGTGTCGTTGCCGGTCAGGTCGGGCGAAATGACCGTCCAGCTCCCGCCCTGGTCGCGGCTCACCGCCACGTACTGCGAGCCGTGGTAGAGCACGTCCGGGTCGTGGCGCGAGAAGAGCACCGGCGCGTTCCACTGGATCCGGTAGCGCAGCTCCCGTTCCGGCGCCCCGTCCTGCCGCTCTGGGTACGGCCGGATCTGGCGGAACTGCTCGGTGCGCCGGTTGTAGCGCGCGAGCCGGCCTCCGAAGCACCCGGACACGACAATGGCTGGATCGGTCGGATGGACCGTGACCGGACCCGTTTCGCAGCCCCCGTGCGACTCCCAGTGCTGGAGGCTGATCCCCGTCCCCGTCGCCGAACTCGGCAGCGACAGCGTCGAGTTGTCCTGTTGCGACCCGTACACGCGGTAGGGGAACTGGTCATCCACCGTCACCGAGTACATCTCTGCGGTGGGCTGGTTCAGCTGGCTCGACCACGTCCGTCCGCCGTCCATGGTCACCACGGCCCCGCCATCGTTCCCCTGCACCATGACGTCCGGGTTGTCGGGCGAAATCCACAGGTCATGATGGTCCGAGTGGGGCATGGCAATGGTTGAAAAGGTCGCCCCGCCGTCCGTAGACCGATGGAATCCCCCGCCGGCCACATACACGACATCCGCGTCGGTCGGATCGGTGAAGATGTTGTGGAAGTACCAGGGGCGACCCAGCAGACGCGGCTGGTCATTAACCAGCGTCCAGTCATCACCCCCGTTGAGCGTGCGATAGATGCCGGGCCCCGGCTCGGCCTCGATGATCGCGTAGAGTCGGCGGGGGTCGGAGCGCGCTTGAGCGATCCCGATCTTGCCGATCAGCCCGGACGGCAGGCCCCCTGCGAGCTTCTCCCAGCTGTCCCCCCCGTCGCGGCTGCGGTAGATGCCGCCCTCGCGGGCGCCGGAGATCATCGTCCAGGGCTTGCGTTCGGCGCGCCACATCGCGGCGAAGAGCTCGTCGGGGTCGTGCTCGTTCATCAGCAGCTCGATCGCGCCGGTCGAATCCGAAACGAAGAGGACGTTCTCCCAGGACTCGCCGCCGTCGCGGGTGCGGTAGACGCCCCGCTCCGGGTTCGGGCCGAAGGGGTGCCCGGTCGCGGCGAGCCAGGCGACGTCGGGGTCGGACGGGTGGATGCGGATGCGCCCGATCTGCCCCGCCTCGCGCAGGCCCAGATAGCGCCAGTTGGCGCCGTCGTCGTCGGAGCGGTACACCCCACGCCCCGTCGAGACGTTGCCGCGGATCGCGTCGGAGCCCGTGCCCACGTAGAGGACGTCCGGGTCGGAGGGCGCCACCGCGACCGCGCCGATGGACCCGAACGGGATGCCTTGGTCCGAGATGTTCGTCCATGCCTGCCCGGCGCTCTCGGTCTTCCAGACGCCTCCGCCGGTGGCGCCGAAGTAGAAGGTGTGCGGCCTGGAGCGGACGCCCGCGACCGTTGTGACGCGCCCGCCCCGGAACGGGCCGAGTTCGCGGAAGCGCAGCGCCTGGAGTTCGGCCGGCGGGACCTGCCAGCTCGCCGGGTCGGACGGGTCGAGGGCGGGGAGGGGGGCGGTCTGCGGCGAGGCCGGGGCGGACTGCGGTGACCCTGCGGCGGAATGTGCCGAGGCGGGAACCGGGGTCGCCAGTTGGCACAGGGCGAGCGCGGCGGGCAGCAGTGCGCGGAGCCGTGGCACGACCATCCCGACGCCGCGGCGCCACAACTTCTTTGCCCGTATGAGTACTGCCGTGCCAAAGCTCATCCGCGACCTCGTCTTTCACGGCGACCAAGCGCAACTGCCGGTCATTCCTGACTCTGCCCGATAATCCTCTGAACTTCGTCCCTGACAATCTTCTGCTTGAACCGGAGAATGGCATTCTCCGCGTGTCCGGCCCGGTCTTCGGGCGGCAGGCGTTCCTGACTGTCCGTGTAGTCCCGCTTGGCCTGACGAATAAGCTCCGCGCGGGTACCGGTACCGTCACCGTACCAGGCTGCGTATTCGGCCCAGGTGATGCCGATTCGTTTTGGCACGTCGAATTCGCTGACGCCGGACAGGATCAAGTCGATTACGACCTTCTCGTCTTCAGTTGGTTGCCTCATCGCTCCCCTCCTCCTCCTCGGGATTCCCGGTGCTCGAAAGTGAAGTCGCCCTCCCAAGATACTCATCCACGATCTCCCCTTCCGCAGCGCTGTGGAAGGTCACGGTGGCCCAGTCTGCGGCGCCATCCGCTTCCGGGAAGTGCCAGACGCCTGCGGGAACGATGTCCCAGTGGCAGGCGAGATCGGAGGAGCCGGCGCTGGAGACATCGTTGCGCGCGGGTCCCTTCGCACCCGGACTGCGGATCGCCCTTGCCTTCAGCCCCTCCGGGTCACCGCCGGGAACGCCCTGGCAGATGCTGCCACTCCCGCGATACGAGACCAGCCGTTGCACACTGTTGCGGTGCCGTTCCGGCACGGCCATCCGCGCGCCACGCCGCAAGAGGAAGAGGCGGCAGAGCCGAATCTGGTCGTGGCCGCCCGCGACGGGGTCCTCGCCCGCCGCCGTGATCCTGTACTGCGCCACGCCCGTGAACAATTCGATCGGGACGGTGCATGTTGCGTGCGGCGGCTCAGCCCACGTCCCCAGCTCCTCGGCAAGCTGCGCGAAGCCCGCGTCCAGAACGGCGCGCACGTCCGGGTCTGCGAACACCCGCTCGTGCAGCCGTTGCAGCAGCGGCAGCGACTCCTGGTCGGGCTTCACATCACCTGCGCACGAGGTCTCGCGACATGCCGGCCGCGGTGAAACTGGGGACGAACCCGGGACGGCACGGCTGGTATTCGAGCGACCCGCACGCCGGTGGCGGCCCGCCGGCGGTGATGCTCGGCACCACCGGAAGCTCCAGTCGGGACGGGTGGTCGGCCGAGTGGTACACGGTATTGATGCCGGGGAAGTTGATCGGCATGGGACCCCAGTCCGTCGCGGGAATCACGCTCGGCGCCAGGATGGCCAGCTCGAGCGCGTGGCCGGCGCGGAAGACGTGGCCCACCTCCGGGAATGAGATCACGAACTCGTAGACCTCGCCCGGCACCAGTGGCTCGGAGCGGTCGTGCGGGTGGTGCGTCCAGTGCTCGGACGACATCGCGGGGTCGATCGCGCGGTGCGACGCGCGCAGGAAGGCCCTCTGGAGGTAGAGCGTCTCTCCGTCCGGCCCGATGTCGTGGAGCACGACCATGAAGTCGGTGTCTTCCGCTTCCGCGCTGGCGTGCAGCACCAGGCGCGCCGACCCCAGAATCGGGACATCTTCGTCGAAGGGCGCCGTGCGGTAGATAAGCGACCCCAGCGGCGCGGGCGGGATGGCGAACATGTCGTTGTTCCCGACAAGTTCGGTGCCCATGGGGTAGACGTAGTCGAGCGCCCCGGTCTGTCCTTCGCCCAGCGCACCCGCGGTCAGTGAACCGTCCGCACCCAGATTCCAGCTGCGGCGCTCGGTCCCGGGCACCGGCCAGTCGGAGAACGTCTCCACCCAGTTGGGCCGGAGCTCCCCGTCGACAACCCCGGTCTCGAAGAGCACGGTCACGTCGGGCTCGTCCTCGATTCCGTTCTCCTCGCCCTTGAGCCAGCGATCCATCCAGCGGAGCACCTGCTCGTGGGCCAGCGCATTGCCGCCCACCCCATGACCGCCATTCTGCAGGATCAGCTTGCCGGGACCGGTGAGCCGCTCGAAGAGCCGCGGCCCGCCCATCGCGGTCTGCTGGTCCTGGTAGCCCTGGATGATCATCATGGGTACCTCGACCGCGTCTACGTAGGTCTCGGTGGCACGGTCGTCCCAGTACTGGTCGTGGTACTCGTGATCCCGGACCTCCTCGAAGGTGATGTTCCGGGGCTGCGCCGCCTGTACGGCCTCGCAGTGGGTGTCTCCGGCACCCAGCCGAAACGCCACCCCGACGTTCTCGATCCAGGGCTGCGCCAGTTCACCCCACCAGGCCGCGAAGCCGACGTTGAACATCCCGCCGGGGCGGAACGCCTCCCGGTAGAGCGAGGCGGTCAGGCCGCCCGCGGCCAGCGCCTTCAGGTGTTCGGGGTGCTCGGCCGCGGTGAAAAACTGGGTGTGGCCCGGGTAGGAGACGCCGTACATCCCCACATTGCCGTCGCTCCAGGGACGCGTGCCCAGCCACTCGACGAGCGCCGCGCCGTCCGGTCCCTGCTTCGGGTGGAAGACGCTGAACGTCGTGCCCTCCGAGCAGCCGCTCCCGCGCACGTTCGCCCCGACCACCGCGTAGCCATTCCGGACCGCCTTCTGGAACCACGCGTTCGTGGCGATGTCCGCGCCGCCGCTCTCGTAGGCGTCGTAGTCGAGGATGACCGGGTATTGTCCCTCCTCCGCCGGGCGATAGGAGATGTACGCGAGGCGCACGCCATCGGGCATGGGCGCGTACCCTATCTCCCTGAAAACCCCTTCCACTCCCTCGTTTTCGAGGACTCCGGCCGATACGATTTCGGCCATGCCCCCGCCGCCGACCACCGCCGCCGCTTCCACCGCGGGGCTTTCCTGTTCCGGCGCTCCGCCGCTCGAATCACACGCCGCGAGACCGACGCCCGCCACGACAACCAGAAGAGTGCGCGCACGCATGTTCAACCTCCCCAGACCTGCTGGTATACCCGGAGCCAGTTGGCTCCCATTGCCTTGCGGACTTCCTCGTCCGTCCATCCCCGACGCCGCAGCCCGTCGATCACATTGGGCAGCTCGGCGATGCTCTCGAAACCGCGGATGAACCGCCACGGCTCGCTCACCATGTCCGTGGTTATGATCTCGGCGTTGATGCCGCCCCCGTAGGGGATCGCCATCCCGCCCACGAAGTCGGTGCCCATGCCGACGTGGTCCACACCCACGCGGTTCCTGATGTAGTCGTACTGGTCCACGTGCTCCTCGATGCCCACATGCGGCGTGGGCCCGGTGTTGCCCCGTCCGCGCACGTGGAAGTCGTTGACCGCGGTGATGCCGATCACGCCGCCGGTCCCGGCGATGGCGTCGATGACCCGGTCGCTGACGCAGCGGTAGTTGTCGGCGATCGCGGCAATGTTGGTGTGGCTGCAGATGACGGGGACGCCGTCGGAGATCGCGATGGCATCGAGCGTCGTGCGTTCCCCGGTGTGTCCGCCCACGTCGAGGATGATCCCCAGCGAGTGCATTTCTTCCACCAGGCGGTGCCCGGCCCGCGTCAGCGGTCCTTCGGGCTCGAGACAGCCGGACCCAAACGCGTTTGCGACGTTGTAGCAGAGGCCGACCTGGCGAAGGCCGACTTCATAGAAAGCGCGAAGCGACGTGGCCGCGGTCCCGAGCGGTGAATTGAAGGCGTCGCCGAGAACCGTGGCCGACTGCCAGCAGAAGACGTTGGAGACGAGGCCGCGCGCGTGGGCCGCCCGGATCTCGGCGACCGATTTGGCCAGGACGACTTCGTCCGCGTATTCGTCGAAGAAGCGGAGCAGCGCCGCGAAGCTGGCCATGTCGGACGGGCCACCGGCCACCCCGCAGTGAGCCCCGCCTTCCTGCATTTCGCGCAGGTGGGAGAGCCGCATCGCACCCGCGAAAAGGCCGTCTACGACGATGTCGTCCTGGGTCAGGAGTGACGCAGGTTTGTGGCCGTCGGCACCCCTGTCGGTCCCCGCGCCGACCCCCGGCCCGATCGCGGCCGCGCCGGACGCGGCCCCGCCAACCGCGACACCCGACACCGCCCCCGCCGCCGCCAGTCCCTTCACAAAGTCACGCCGATTCATCATGCCTCCCGGGAGTCGCTGGAACCGTCCCTGACCCGCTCGGCCGCGCGCTGCCAGATCGCGTCGAACATAGGTTCGGTGAGCTTGCCGGTAAACGTGTTCTGCTGGCTGGGGTGATAGGATCCGATCAGGGTGACGGTGCCCAGATCGACCTCGACGCCGTGCCCGAAGCGCGGACGCGGGCGCGGGACGGCGAGGCCGCGCTCGACCAGCATGCGCAGGACGACGCCGAAGGCGAAACCGCCCAGCGCCACGATCGTGTGGAGGCCGGGCCAGAGAATGTCCATCTCGCGGCGCAGAAACTCCCCGCACCGGTCGCGCTCATCTGTGGCGGGCCGGTTGTGGGGCGGCGCGCACCGCACGCCCGCCGTCACGTAGGCACCGGTCAGCTCAAGGCCATCCCGGCGATCGCGGCTGAGGGCCTGGTTGGCGAACCCGGCCCGGTGCATCGCCCCGTACAACCAGTCCCCGGCGCGGTCCCCGGTGAACATGCGTCCCGTGCGGTTCGCCCCGTGCGCGGCGGGAGCCAGGCCAACCACGAGCACCGAGGCCGCCGGATCACCGAAACCGGGAACGGGCCTGCCCCAGTACTCGTCGTCGCGAAAGGCGGCGCGCTTCTCGGCGGCGACCTTCTCGCGCCACGCCACCAGACGCGGGCACCGGCGACACTGAACCAACTCGTCGCGCAGCTTGCGCAGATCGTCCGGCATGTCCGCCGCACCCATTCTGCTAGGTGTCGGCGGGCTCCCCGGCCAACCGCTCGGCGTAGCTCTTCAGCGCGTCGAGGTCGGCCGCGATCGCCTTGGCGATGACCCTCTTCATGAGAGGGACCATCAGCCTGGCAAGAAGCCTGTGGGGACGCGCCTCCATCACCATGTCCAGCCGGGTGGTCCGGCCGTCCGCGACGGGAGTCACCGAGAAGACCGTGTCCCACACCGTGCCCCCCTGGTCCGACACGAAACGCACGTGCTCATTGGTGGCAAACTCGGTCAACTCCAGTTCCGTCGTGGCCTCCCTGCCCCCCATCACGCGCGTTTCACGGAACCGTGCGCCAACCCCCGTCCTCACCTCGGAAAGAAACTCCACGTTCACGATGTGCGGAACCGCTTTCGAGAAGTGGGAGATGTCGGATACGGTCGAGAAGACCACGTCGATGGGTGCATCGATCGTCCGGCTGAGTTGGGTTCGTGTCATGTTATGTTGCATCCCCGGTTCAGATACCGTAGTTGTCGGCCCGCTGATCTTACCGCCCCCTCAACCGACAGGCCACATCCCATGACCGACGCCAGCTTCACCACCCGCAGCTTCGCCTTCCTGAACGAACTGGCCACCAACAACAACCGGGAGTGGTTTCGCGCCAACAAATCACGCTACGACCATGACATCAAGGAGCCCGCGCTCCGCTTCATCGGCGCCTTCGCCGAGCCGCTCAAGGGAATCAGCCCGCACTTCCGCGCCGACCCCAGGGCGAACGGGGGCTCGCTCTTCCGGATCTACCGCGACACCCGCTTCTCGAAGGACAAGTCGCCGTACAAGATCCACACCGGGATCCACTTTCGGCACGAGGCGTACAGGGACGCCCACGCCCCCGGCTTCTACTTGCACATCCAGCCCGGCAACTGCTTCATGGGCGGCGGTATCTGGCGCCCGGGCGGCCCCACGCTGCGGAAGATCCGCGAGGCGATCGACGAGGACGGGGCAAGCTGGAAGGCGGCCTCGCGCGAGCCGCGGTTCAGCGAGACATTCGAACTCGCCGGTGATTCCCTCGTCAGGGCCCCGAAGGGCTTCCATATCGACCACCCGCTCATCGAGGACCTGCGCCGCAAGGACTTCATCGGGGTTGCGACGCTGAGCGAGGACGTACTGACCTCACCCGGTTTCCTGGACACCTTCACGCGGCTGTGCCAGGCGGCTTCCCCCTTCCAGCGCTGGCTTTGCGGGGCCGTCGGCGTCCCCTACTGATCCCCGCCCGCTGATCCTTTCCTACTCATCCCCCGCCGGCTCGACCAGCGCCGCCGAGACCACGTAGTCCATCTCGGGGAAGCTCTCCGCGAGGTACTCGTTGCCTCTCGCGGCAATGTTCTGCACGATCGGGCCGTTCCCACCCCTGTCGGCGAGCTCCCCGTACCCGGAATGGATCCGGTCCACGACGTCCATCCCCTCCACAACGCTGCCGATCGGCGCGAAGCCGTCGGCGTCGAGGCCCGAGTTGTTCACGAGGTTGATGAAGAGCTGCGTCGTGCGGGTGTTGGGCCCTCGCATCGCGAACGTCACGGTCCCGCGGATGTTGGACGCGGTCACCCGGTCGTCCGGAATGCTGGCGGCCGACCACCGGACCTGCACCTGCGGCTCACCGTGCATCCCGAACTGCGCCATGAACCCCTCGATGACCCGGAAGAAGCGCACGTCGTCGAAATAGCCGTTTTTCACCAGGTTGTAGAAGCGGTCGGCACCGTTGGGAGCCTGGGCCCGGTCGACCTCGATCACGAACGTGCCCTTGGTCGTTTCGAACCGTGCGCGGAAGCTCTCGGGCGCAGTCTCGACCAGTTGGTCCGGAAAGTACAGAACCCTGTTTGCAGGAAGCTCGGCGTCATCGGTGCCGCCACCACCGTCTCCAGCGCAGGCGACGGGCAGGAGTGCGGCGACGGGGAGAATTGCCACCGTCCATAGCTTTCGGGGATTCGTCTTCATGGCTCCTTCGTCCTCGCTGTGTGCAACGGCCCGGTCATCGCGGCAAGACGGGGTCGCGCCTGGGTCCCTCACGACATCTTCGCCGTCAACCTACCCCGCCCGCCTCGGCGCCGACAGCCACCGCCACCCGGCGCCCGCTGCCCCCCGGCACAACACGTCCCATCCAGCCATGGCTTCGCCCCTGATCCGGATCGACCTTGTCGGGGCGCCCGCATCGGTCGCCCCTCGCAAATCGCATCTCACAGGAGTATCATCAGGTGTTCACTGGACTTTTCTTCCAGGAGGAATTAGGCGTGGGGACCCCGATCTGGGAATCGATCCCGACCTCGATTCAGACGATCGTCGGCGTGGCCGCCGTCATGGGCGTCGGCTGGACGTGGTTCGTGCGTCCACGCGTGGTCGCTCTCGTGTCTGAAGCGGTGGCCCAGGTCAACCAGGAGAGGAACAAGACACTGGCGGAAACGCACGACAAACTCCGCGATGAACTCCGCGGGGAGATCACGGGGAATCGCAAGGACCTGTCGAAGGAGATCGCCGCTACCCGCGATGAACTCCGCGTGGAGACCGCGGCTACCCGCAAGGACCTGTCGAAGGAGATCGCCACCACCCGCGATGAACTCCGCGGGGAGATC
>VXMI01000193.1:12461-53355 GCA_009841165.1 Gemmatimonadota bacterium
CAAGGACCTGTCGAAGGAGATCGCCACCACCCGCGATGAACTCCGCGGGGAGATCACGGCTACCCGCAAGGACCTGTCGAAGGAGATCGCCACCACCCGCGATGAACTCCGCGGGGAGATCGCGGCTACCCGCAAGGACCTGTCAAAGGAGATCGCCACCACCCGCGATGAACTCCGCGGGGAGATCGCCGGGGATCGCAGCGGCATCGCAGCGAACCGCGATGCGATCTTCGCGGTGCGCGACCTGGTCTCTGCGGTACGCATCGAGACGCGTGATCTTCTCTCTGGCATGCAGCGGGAGAGCCGGCAGGCCCACGCGGCGATCGGAGACCGGATCACCCGGGAGAGCACGATCCTGCGGACGAAGATCGAAGAGGAGACCATGACCCTGCGGACGAAGATGGAAGAGGAGACCATGACCCTGCGGACGAAGATGGAAGAACTGGGTACGGACACCGCCAAGTTGGCGGGTGCGGTGGATGTGCTGACTTCGATCTGGCGGGAAAGCGATGTCCGGGGGGAGATCGCGACGCAATAGCGACTCGGGCGGGTGCCTCCAGATGTAAACATCTCACGACATATTGTCATGTCGTGTTTACATTTCGTACCGTAGCGAATGGACCTGACGGCAGCCGCCGGGGTAACGGAAGCACGGAAGAGATCGTAAACTCCAGTCCCCGCCGTCAGTTACGGAGAGATCAAGGTTCCCGGAGCCCCTCGATGCACAACACCCGTCAACCAGTCGCGTTCCTCGCCGCTACCGCCCTGGCCGTGGCAGCCTGCGGCGGCGACTCAGGTCCCACCCAGCCGACGGGAACGCCCAACCTCCGCCCCACCGCCGCCTTCAGCGCCAACGTAACCGAGGGTGCCGCGCCACTCGAAGTCCGCTTCGACGCCAGCGCGTCCAACGACCCCGACGGCAACATCGTCAGCTATGAGTGGGCGTTCGGCGACGGCAGCACGGGCTCGGGACAGACGGCCACGTACACATACGACGACGCGGGCTCCTACACCCCGAGCCTCACCGTGACCGACAACAGGGGCGCGTCCCATTCGCAAAACGGTGCCCCCATCACGGTGAACAGCCCGCCCGGGACCGGGGAAAACGAGATCACCGGCGTGGTTTGGCACGATGCGGACGCCGACGGTGTTCGCGACGAGGACGAACACACCATTCCCGCCGTGGTCGTCTTTCTCGACGAGAACGAGGACGGCCTGCGCGACTCGACCGAGGCAACCGCGCTCACAAACGACGACGGCGAGTACATCTTCGAGGGGCTGGACGCGAACCGCAGCTACACGGTCACCCAGGAGCTCACCATCGGGTGGACGAACACGGCGCCGGGACGCCCGGCGGATGCGTCCGAACCGGAAGTCGCCGCGATCATCGGGGGAGAGGAAGCCGAGCCGGGTGAATTCCCCTTCCAGGTCGCGCTGGTGACCGAATCGAACCGGTTCCAGTTCTGCGGCGGCACCTTCATCGACGGTGATTGGGTGATGACCGCGGCCCATTGTGTCGACGATGTGCAGCCAGAGGACTTTCACGTGCTCGCAGGAGCTCACAACAAGCTCACCGACGGTGAACTCCTCGACGTCGAACGCATCTACATTCACCCCCTTTACGGGACCCAGCCGGGGATTTCCAGCGATATCGCCCTGCTGAAGCTGGCCGGCAAACACATGCATTCACGCATCGAACTGCTCACCCCCGACCGCCTGGACCTGTCCGCGCCCGGCACGATCGCAACGACCATCGGATGGGGACTCACCTCGGACGGCGGCCAATCATCTGCGGTCCTGAAGAAGCTCGAGGCGGAGATCATCTCCAATGACGAGTGCCAGACCCACCTGAGCGACAACATCCTCGACAGCACGATCTGTGCGGGCAAGCTCGGATCCAACGAGTCGATCTGCAACGGCGACTCCGGAGGCCCCCTCATGGTTCCCTACCGCAACCGCTGGCTGCAGATCGGAATCACCAGCTTCGGCACGAACGTCTGCTACCAGCCGACCGCATTCGCCCGGGTCTCGTCGCTGGTGGACTATCCGATCGGTGTGATCCCGCCCGAGCTGTCGGGATCGGTGGTGGTGGACTGGAGCAGCGGCGGAATGACGGCGGAAGTGAATTTCGGGAACTTTCGGTAGGGGGCCGGCATGGCTGGCCACCCCAGGGGAGAACTCAACCACTTGCGAGCCCATCGCCGTTGGGAACATCATGGAATGGCGTGGGGTAACGATTGGGTTCTACCCCAGCAAACCGCAGGATCCGTTGATACCGAGGCAGGGACCATGAAATCGCAGTACACCAAATCCGCCGGCCGCCCTTTCGGGCGCTTCGCCGTGCTCGCCGGAGCCGCGCTGCTGTTCTCCGGTTGCGAAGCGCTGACGCTCGACCGCGAGCCCGAAGTGGCCCATGTGGAGCTAGACAGCCCCGACGTGAGCAGCGTCACGCTGATCATTTCACGCTGGTTCATTGAGGTCGATGACCCGGACTGTGAGAACCCGGGGGATCCGGGGTGCCCCACAAGGACGCAACTTGTGGAGGCTGACACCAGCACCGTATCGCTGCCGTTTTCGGCGTCGTACGACTTCGACTTCCGCCTCCAGTTCTATGCCGAGGCCTATACCAACCCGCCCGTCGAGGCCACGATCGCGATGAAGGTGCACCTGGACGATGAAGAGTGGTACAACGACTCCCGGTTTCTCCCGCTCATGAACGACGACGGCGTTCAGGAGACGATCAAGTTCCAGTACCAGTACCATACCCTCAGGCTGCCGGGCGGTTGATAGGAGCAGAACGCGCGGCTGGCATAAGGTTCCGGTGGCGCCTTGGTGCGCTGTCATGGGTTCTCGTCGCGTGGGGTTGTCAGGCTGAGCCACCGTTCACCGAGACCGACCCGGGACTGCCGCTTCCGGAGCTGAGCGAAGCCGAGCTCGACGGGTTCAACAGGGGACAGGCACTGTTCAACAGGCCGTTCTCGGCCGAACAAGGGCTGGGGCCGCTCTTCAACCAGGATCGGTGTGGCTCTTGCCACGACCTTCCGACCAGCGGCGGCCACGGGGCCGAGCCCGTCATCAAGGTCAGCCGCTTCGATCCCGTCGAAGGATGCAGCACGTTCCCGGAGCTTGGTGGCGACCTGCTGCAACAGGTCGTCACCGAGCATGGACGTGAGATGGGGTTAAGGATCGAGACGATCCCCGATGGCGCGACGGCAATCGCCGAGATTCGTGCGCCAGCCGTTTACGGCCTCGGGCTCGCCGCGCGGATCACCGAGGCCGAGATCCTGCGGCGCGCCGACCCGGATGATGTCGATGGAGACGGAGTATCCGGCCGTCCGAACCGCGACGCCGCCGGCAGGGTCGGCCGTTTCGGGCGCAAGGCCCAACATGCCACGCTGGACGGGTTCATCGAGGAGGCGCTACGCCTCGAGATGGGGATCACGACTCCGCAGAACCCGGTCGAGGAGCGCCGCAATGGTGCCGAATTGCCTCCGGGGGCCGACATCGCTCCAGACCCCGAGAGCACCGAAGAACAGCTGCAATTGCTGGTGGACTACATCGACCTGCTCGCCCCCCCGCGACGATTGCTTCCGGAGACTCCCGAAGCCCTGGCCGACCTCGAAGAGGGCGAACGGATCTTCGAGTTCATGGGCTGCGATGGCTGCCACACCCCGTCCTACACTCTGGGTCCGGCCGAGTCACCGGTGTTCGCCAACAAACGCTTCCGCCTCTACTCGGACCTGCTTCTCCATGACATGGGACCGGAGCTGGCGAGCACGTGCACACAAGGGACCGCGCCTTCGGAGTGGAAGACCGCGCGACTCGTCGGCCTTGGTCACCGCTCGGAGTTCCTTCACGACGGGCGCGTGCAGCGGATTCAGGACGCGATTGAACTGCACGGCGGCGAGGCAGCCGGGTCGCGCGATATCTTTCGTCGGCTCAATCAGCAGGCG
The DNA here is from genome assembly GCA_009841165.1 of Gemmatimonadota bacterium. Taxonomy (GTDB): domain Bacteria; phylum Gemmatimonadota; class Gemmatimonadetes; order Longimicrobiales; family Gaopeijiaceae; genus Bin94. Next base: position 16,415 of record VXMI01000193.1, read on the forward strand.
CGAGATCAGGTGCTCGCCTTCCTGCGGTCCCTGTAGGAGGTACCTCCAACACCACTGCTACTTCGCACCTCCGGCCGAACAGCCGCTACCCCACTTGGAGGGTCGCCCCTCTCCAGGCCGCGCCGGGTCTTCCAGAGCCTCGAACACGTCTCGCATCAGACCGAATCGGTGCAGGTCAATCAGCCGCTGGCCCTCCATGAACAGTTCGGCGAAGCGCTCCCACAGAACCAGTTCCGCCATCGCCCCGCCGTTGGAGGGTGTGGCATGCGCCGGCAGTCCGACCGGCATCCGCAACTCGTTGAGGATCCCGGTCGCCCCGGCGTAGTCCCCGGCGCGCCCCTTTGCTTCCGCCACGATCAGGCGCATCAGGTCGGAATGAACCAGCGGGATTTCGTCGTCCAGTGCGTCGTATTTCCATTGGCTGTAGTACGGGGTCTCCATGTCGTCACCCAACTCCCCGGCATGGAACACGGGAATGCGGGGGTCCGGCCGTCCCGTCCAGGGGTCCATCATGAAGCCCGGTTCATCGCCGGTCTCGATCAGGGGCCACCACTTGTACATCAGACCCGCCATCCTGTGGTGGTGGCGACTGCTCAATTGCACGATCCGGTTGGCGTCCAGGGGGAACACCGCGGCGTACGAGAATCCCGCAGGTATTGCGGACGCGTCGGACTCGGCCCCACTCCAATGCTCGAGCAAGAGGTGCGCCTGGGCCCTGGCGGCCCTTGCCGCCGTTTCGTAGTCGGGTCGCTCGGCAAGCCGGGCCACGCCCATCGCATCGGTCAGCGTGCGTTCCGCCTGCAACAGCAACTGGCGGTCCGACACGATTGCGTCCGCCGGGAGCGCGTACCATTCGCAGAACGTCATACCGAGATAGAGTTCCGCGAGCCCCACGGTCAGACGCACCTGGGCAGTGAGTGGGCTGCTCGCAGCTTCCGCCTCGCCGAGGACGCGCGCGAACCGTTCCTCCGCATCCCTTGCGGTTCCCAGGGTCCGCGTCCAGGCGTTTCCGATCGACCCCAGTTCGTGGCCGCTCACGCGCCCGAAATCGATGTTCTTCAGGGTTGCAGATGTGTCCGTGCTCTGGTACACGTCCGCCAACAACGCCTGGTACACGACCCAGACATCGATCTCCTCGTGAAAGGACGCCTCGACGCCGTTCGCGACAAGGGGAAGCTGTGAGTCAAGTTCGTCGCCGGTAATCCGGTTCGGATCCGAGACGGTAAGGAGATCGCCGCAGCCACACGTGACCAGTGCGGCCACCAGCACGGCTTTCATTGCTGTCGCGTTCGCTAACGGCTTCATTCTCCAATCCTGTCCGCCAGGGGCTGCTCCCTCCCAAAGACACCATGGGCGCGACCCCCGTCCCGGCGGGTCGCGCCCATCATTGACCAGCGAGGCTTGCGCCTCAGGGAACTATGCCCTGGGCAGACACCTCTGTAGCAGGTCGTTCTCGATGTTCGGATTGTACAGTGCTTCGGTGGACGAGAGGGGGAACTTCGTCGGCCGTCCGACCCCGAGTCGATCCGGATCGTTCAGCGCCTCGAAGACATCGCGCACGATTCCGGCGCGGTGCAGGTCGCCCATGCGCTGCCCCTCCATGAAGTGCTCCGCAAACCGCTCCCAGAGCACGATCTCACCCATCGTGACCGGATCCGTCGGCACCTCGTGGCCCGGCAGTCCAACGGCCGCGCGCAGCTGATTGAGAACCCCCGTCGCGCCCGCGAAGTCGCCGCTCCGCGCCATCGCTTCGGCGATGATCAGCTGCATCCCGTCCGAGTGCAGCATCGGGATGTCGTCGGTTTCCCCGTTGTACTTCCACTGGCTGTAGTGCGGCGTCTCGTTGTCCGTCGCCACTTCGCCGTCGAAGTACACCGGAAGGCGCATGTCGGGCATTCCGCTAAGCGGATCGGCCATGTAGCCCGGATCGTCGCTCTTTGTGATCAGCGGCCACCACTTGTGAAGCAGACCCGCAGCCTCATTGTAGTTCTTGGTGGTCACCAGCACGATCCAGTTGATGCTCTCCTGGTTGAAGATCGCGTCATAGGAGAATCCCGCGGGAATTGCCGACGCGTCAGCCACGGCTCCCGCCCAATCGCCCAGCATCATCCGGGTCTGCGCTCTCGCGGCGGTCGAAGCCGCCGCGAAGTCGGGGCGACCGGAAGACTGTGCGCTCGAAATGGCGGTCGTGAGCTTGCGCTCGGCCTGCTCGAGCATCTGCATGTCGGTTACGACATTGCCCGTCGGCTCGGCAACGGACTCGCAGAACGTCATTCCGTTCAACATGTCCGCCATGCCGCCGCTCATCTGTACCTGCGCCGTGAGCGGGCTGGACGCGGCCTCGGCGTCGCCCATCACCCTCTCGAACCGCGCCTGGGCATCCACAGCAAACCATTGGGCCCGAAGCCATGCGTTCTGGGTGCCGGCGAGGGTGTTGCGGGTGTAGTCCATCCGACCGTGGTCCGTGTCGTCATATCCGGACCAGGTGCCGGTGTGCTGGTACACATCGGCCAGGAGGGCCCGGTAGACCACCCAGTTGTCCATGACCTCGTGCACGGCACCCTCGACGCCGTTGGCGACCGCGGGCAGTGCGCTGTCCAGGTCGTCGGCCGTGTAGCGCTGCGGGTCGGACACCGTCAGGATGTCGCAGGCTCCGAGAGCCAGGACGCCGACGGAAACCGCAGTCAAACCTCTAAGCTTTGACGTGTTCATGGTCGGCCTCCCCTAAAATCTTGTCTTGAACGACAGTATGAACCGCCTCGGTTGCGGCAACCCGAGGAAGGGCGACGTGCTGAAGTCGTCGCCACCCCTGTACTGCTGGTTCGGGTCCGGGCAGTGGCAGTCGTCCCACCAATGGAGGTTGTAGCCTGACAGGGTCAGTGAGGAGCGGCCCAGTCCAAGGGAACCCATCATATCCGCCGGGAGCACATAGGAAACGGACAACTCCTGCAGTCGGATGTGGTCCCTCTTGTCGATCGGATAGAGGAGCCTGAACATGTCGAGCAGCGAGTCACTGGCCGGTGTCCGCTCGCCACCGGGTCCCAGAAGCTCGAGGTACTCGTCGTACGCGAGCTGACGGACCCCGTAACCGCGATCCGAGTTGCTCATCACGGCACCCCATTCGCCACGGAACTGGACGGCGACTCTCAGCGACTGGCCGATCGCAAAGTCGTTGAAGATCGAGGCCAGCTGTTCCGGTTGCTGGTTCCCAACATAGGTGAGGTATGCCGAGCGGCTGTGTCGGCGGCTAGTGGGATCCCAACCTGTGATGACTCGGCTTCGCTGCTCAAAGATGGGGAGGCCCGCGTAGTTGCCACCGAGGCTCTTGTGGTAGTTCCAGCCCGTAAGCTGACCGTTGGCGTCGTATACCGCCAAAGAGTCGTCGATGGCAGTCGGTCCGAGATCCAGAATCTCGTTGTGAATCCACTCGAAGTTCGCGCCGGTGGACCAGCGGAAGCTGCTCTGGTCAATGATCGTGGCGTTGACAGCCAGTTCGACGCCCCTGTTGAGGATTTCCCCGACGTTCTCGAGCCGGCTTGAGCTGAACCCTTCACTGGGCGGCAGTGCAATCCTGAGGAGCGCGTTCTGCGTCATCGCGTGCCAGTAGGTTGCGTCCACGCCGATCCGGTCGTTCCAAAGCCCCATTTCGAGGCCGCCTTCGTATTCGATCTTGTTCTCCGGCTCCAGGTCGGCGTTCCCGGGGTTGCTGGGAGCCACGCCGGCCAGGTCGTCGAGAACGGTGTTCGGCACGTATGTCTGGAACTGGTCGAAGGCTCCAGGCGCCTTGCCGGCCATTCCTACCGCACCGCGGAGCTTCGCGCTGCTGACCAGACCGGGCAACATGCTGGCTGGCAGGTTGTAGGCCGCGTCGACCTTGGGATAGATCTGGAAGCCATAGTTGACTCCGAATGCGCTGTTCCCGTCGATGCGTACGGCGCCGGTCACGAAGAGGTTGTTGAAATCGAACCGGTTTTGCACGAACGCACCGATGTTGACCTCCTCGAAGAAGGTCTCGCCAGCGAACGTTCTCGCAGCACCGGAAACGGTCGTCACGCCCTCACCGGCATAGTCCTTGCCCGTCGCCATCGAGGTCGAGATGATGTCCCAGTATCCCTGTGAGCCGAAGGCGAGGGTTCCGCCCAGGCCGCCAAGCAAGGGCAGGTTCCAGTCGAGGTTGCCGATATACTCGGCCGTGAATTTGCGGGCCTGCCGGTATCCGATGTTCCGCTCGCCATTCCGGCCGATGTAGGTGTAGTGGCGGCCGAAGGGCATCCAGCGGGTCTTCTGGTCGGCGACGGCGTCGAGACCGAAGGTCGCCCTGTGGCTGAAGTTGGGAAGCGGATTGTAGTTGACGTTGATCGATCCGGTCCAGCGGTCGGCATCGGAGAACGTCTCGAGCGCCTGGGCATCGGCCACGTTCACGTCGAGGCCGCCGCCGTAGGGCTCGTCCGCCGTTGCGTTCAGCGGGTTGGTCAGGAGCGCGTTGGTATAGATCCCGAGCCAGTTGTTCCCCGACTGCACCGCCCAGATGCGATTCCTGACGTACCCCGAGGTGACCCCGATGGTCAGGTTCTCACCCGCCGTCCAGTTGAGATTGACGCGCAGGTTGGCCTTCTTCTGGTCGTTGGGCTTGAGCGACCCTTCCTCGTAGGCGAAGCCGCCGGAGACGAAGTAGGTCACCTCTTCTCCGCCGCCGTCCACCGTGAGGTCGTAGGTGTTGATGAGACCTTTCTCGATCAGTGACTCGTTGGGATCCAGCGCAACCGTCCCGTCCGGGCCGCGGAAGTTGTCCCGCAGACTGGTCGGGAAGTTCTTTCGGTGCTCGTTGAATCCGGTCGTGACGTTCAGCGAGAAGTTCGCCGGGCTGTTGCTGCGGCCGCGCTTGGTGAAGATCTGGATCACACCGCCGGATGCCTCGGATCCGTAGAGCGTCGCCGCCGCAGGCCCCTTCAGGACCTCGACGCGGTCGATCTCGTCAGGATTCAGATCGGAGAGCCGATCCTCGCCGGCCCCTCCGCTGAAGGCACAGCAGGTGGTCGAGCCACCGGCGGAGCTGCCCCACTCCCGCTGCCGCGCATCGACCCGCACGCCATCGATGTAGATCACGGGACGCTGCCCGAGGCTGAACGAGTCCGTACCGCGGATCCTCAGTTCGCGCCCCGCGCCCACGCCGCCGACCGTGCCGATCGAGCGGACACCTGGAATACGCCCTTCGAGCGCCTGGCCGAAGCTGGCAAGCGGAGTGACCTCTCCGACGGCCGAGATATCCAGCGACGCCGCCGACGTGCCCAGCTTCCGCCGCTCAACCGCGCCGGCCGTCCCGGTGACGATCAGTTCGTCCATGGCGACGGCCGAAACTTCCAGCGAGAACTGGACGCTTGCCGTGCCGCCCGGTGAAACCGTGACCTCCTGCGTCTGCGTGCCGTATCCAACGTACACGGCCTGCACCGTGTACGTTCCGGCCGGCACCCTCGGAATCAGGAACCGCCCGCTGACATTGGAGAGCCCGCCCAGATTCGTGTCCATGATGTTGATCTGAACACCGTTGACGGGCTGTCCGGTTGTAGCCGCAACGACCTGGCCGGTGACGGATCCCTCCTGCGCGACCGCCTGGGTCGGCAGAAGGAACGCCACCGCGGCCGCCACAGCCAGGAGAGAGGTGACCCTCCCTCCCTTGGTAAGGTTGTAGCGTTGCGTCATGTCGCCTCTCCTTTTGGAGTTGGGACTGGTTGCGGCGAAGGCCCCGTGCCGCTCGCCGCTATCGTTACCGCAATGGTTCCGCGGTAATGGCTGATCTGTAACCTTGACATAGTATGGGTCGCTTCGCGCGCGCGCAAATCCTCAGAACACCTCCCCGAGCCCTTCCCGCACCCGCTCGGCGAGCGAGGTTACCGCAAGTGCCACGATGCGGGTCGTCTCGCTCCGAATGAAGTAGGGGTCCTGCTCGGCGAGTTCGTCGTGGAAGAGTTCGACGAAGCCCAGCTGCTCACCCGCGGCGTCCAGGTAGTCCACCCGCACCAGTGACTGCGTGCTGAGCGGGCCCGGCTCGGCGCCGTAGCCGCCGATGGCGAGCTGGTCCACGCGCTGCATGAAGTTGGCAAAGGCCGGGTCGGGAATGTCGCCGTCCACTTCGGTCCACTCCCCGTCTTCCGTGCGGGCCATCTCCCGCGCGCCGCCGCCTGGGGCCGCGATCCGCACCGTCGCCACCTCGTCGTCCATGAAGCGGTGGAGCCAGCGCTCCCGCAGCGCCCCTTCACCGATCGACAGCGGGCGCGTGATATCTGCGGCGATCACGTACCCTGCACCCGTCGCGGGCTCCAACGCGTACCGGTCCTGACCGCCGAACGCCGAGTCGCCCACCGCCAGCAGTCGGCGCTCGTCGACGAACTCCACCTCGACCGTCTCCGTGGCTTCGTCCAGGCCGAACCGCTCCACCATCTCCGGCGACAGCTGGCCCAGGTCGCGAATGACTCTCAGGTTCGCGACACGCCCCACGAGGGTGGTGCCCGGAGCGCCGACCGGGTATTCGAGGGTGTCCGTCGATTCCGCGCCCTCGATCTCGATGCCCCAGAGGAAGGAACCCGCATCGTCGGTGCGGCGCTGGATCTGCACATCCATTTCCGGAGCACGGTAGTGCACCGACACCACGTCGGTCGTGTCGCGCTCCCAGACCAGTGGGCGACCCTCGTCGGCTTCGCTGGTCGTGTCGCGGGTCCACGTCAGCAGCGCGCCGATGACGGCCAGCACGAAAAGCGCGCCGTGCACCTTCAGCGTCTTCACGAGGAACTCTCCTCCGCCTCAGGTCCTCCGGGCACAACCTTCCGGCGGCCGTACAGGATAAAGACCCCCACACCCATCACCAGCGCCGGCGCCCCGAAGATGATCGCGTAGAACCAGGCCACGTTCTCGGACTGCGTGTGCTGGATGGGCACATCCTCCTCCGATACCACCTCGCCCGCGAAGTCCTCTTCGCCACCCAGCCACTGAATCCCGTCCGCCACGACGAATCTGTTGAGCGGAAAGGCCAGGACCTGGTCGGCGAACATCTCGGCGTCCCCGTACAGGAGCGCGCGCATGCCCGGTTGGCGGGTGTCTTCCGGCGTGTCGGGGTTTGCCGAGTCCGTCGCTTGGTCGATCCCGACCCGCTCGATCGCGGCCGCCAGACCGTATCTGTCCTGCACCTCGGTCCCCTCGTCGAAGCGGTAGTCGCCGTTGAGGTCGGCGTAGCTCGACGGCAGTGAGTTGATGATCAGATTGGTGCGGAGGCCCGGCACGCTGTCGGCGACCGTGAAGCTGCCGGGGCCGATCATGACGATTTCGTTCCCGCTGCGGCCCGCGGTGGTCACCGACGGATGGGTCGAGAACCGGTTGGTGATGATGAAGCGCCGGTCGGCGATGGTCGGCGGATTGCCGGGGAGGAAGCGCTGGTCGTCGATCGTCATGGCGGGATTGTATTCGACGCCGAGTTGGTCCCGGAGTTCTTCCAGCTGAAACTCGGAGCCGGGCTCCATGGCGACCAGCAGCGAACCGCCCCGGTCCAGGTAGTCCCGAATGGAATTCATCTCGGCGTCGAGAAACGCATGCTGCGGCCCCAGGATCATGACCATCGCCGCGTCGTCGGGGATCCGCTCGCCCAGTCCCTCGCCGATCCCGATGTCGCGCACCTCGTAGTTGAGGAAATCGAGCATCTCGCGCAGGACGCGGGGGGGCGGGCCCTGGTCGAACTCGTTCTCCATCCCCGGGCGCCATGGCTCCCTCAGCGACGGCGGCTCGTCCGGCTCCGGCTCATCCGCCGAAATGGGGTCGTTGAACTCGCCGTGACCCTTGGTCAGATACGCGAAGCGGCGCGACCGGTTCAGCTGCAGGAGCGCCTGCTGCACGTAGCTGTCCAGGATCCGGAGCCGTCCGCGCGCATCGTCCAGGTCGAGGAGGAACCCGATCTGCTCCGTGCGGCCGTCGAACCGGAGGAAGAGTTGCCCGTCGTCGCTTCTGGCATTGTAGTCGGCCGCAGCTTCGGGATTCGCGTAGCGGTCGTATTCGGCGATCGTGACCTTCCCCGTGGCCCGCGACAGCTCGTCGAGGTAGTTGCGGACCTCGTCCTTGACCGCGTTGACTTCGGGGAAGAAGAGCGCCGCGTCGAGCGTCCCGTCCATGTTGCGCACGATCTCGCGCACCGACTCGCCGGGGGTCGCCGTCTTGAAATAGCTGAAGTCGGCGGTCTGGTTGAGCGCCGAGGCGATGTAGCCGACCAGCATCAGCGCCGCGCCCGCCAGCGCCACGCTCAGGGTGTTGGCGACGGTCTCCCGCACCCGCATGGCGTCGACCAGGAGCGCCCCGCGCGTGCCGCCCTTCGCCAGGGCCCACTGGGCGCCCAGAACGGGGAAGAGCGACGCGCCCAGCAGGATGGGGGAGGCCACGAGAAAGAAGCGCCGGAAGCGGATCTCGTCCCTGACCCCTTCAAACTCCAAGCCGAGCAGCTCAAGCCCGCCCTCGGTGCCGGGGATGTAGCCCGCCAAAGCCAAGGCGCAGCCTGCATACCCCAGAGCGAACACCGCCTCGACCGAACGGCCCTCGCCTTGAGTCCCACGCCACACCGCGACGCGCCACACCGCGGCCGTGAAGACCGCGGCGCTGCCCACGATGATGAGGGGGAGGTGCAGCCACTCGATCCCTTCGAGCACCCGCGCGCCGGTGAACACCACCACGAGGCCCGCGAGCAGGAGCCAGGTCAGCCACGCGTGCTTCATTCCCATCGCTTGGCCTCCATGACCCTGGTCGCCGCGAAGAGGAAGAAGTAGGTCAGCGCCACGTAGTACACCACGTCGCGCAGGTGGAGCAGCCCCGCCATGAACCCGTTGAAGTGGCGCCCGTGGATGGCGAGGGCCGCGAAGACCCGGGACAGCGGCGACCCGACGATCTGCGAGAGCTGCCAGAGGAGGAACATCACGCCGGTAATGACCGCGGCCACGGCCACCGCAACCAGCTGGTGGCGGGTGAGCGCGGTGGCGAAGACGCCGATCGAGAGGACCGCGCCCCCGAGCAGGATCAGGCCGAGGTAGCCGATCAGGATGTGCCCGACGGCGATCTTGCCGTTGACCAGGATCAGCAGCGGCATGTAGAGCGTGGCCAGCGTGATCACCGACAGGAAGGCGAGCGCCGAGAGGAACTTGCCGAGCACGATCTCCCAGTCGCGGATCGGCGAGGTGTCGAGGAGCAGCTGCGTGCCGGTCTGGCGCTCCTCGGCGATCAGGCGCACCGACAGCGCGACCGCGGCGATCGAGGTCAGGCCGCTGGCGAAGTAGAAGAAGACCCGCAGCACCTCGCCCGAGAGCAGTTCCCCGGCGTCGGGGCCCAGCGCGGTCGAGTAGAAGAGGAGGCCGTCCAGGAGCAGCACCACCGCCGCGACGATGTATCCCATCGGCGACCGGACGTACGCCTGGAACTCGCGGCGGAAGATGATCCCGGTGGCGCCGGTCCTCATGCCGGCTCACCCCTGCTCATGCCGCTGGCACTCCCGTTCATGCCCGCGCACCCCCCACCAGTCCGACGAAGACGCGCTCCAGCTCGCGCTCGGCGCGCCGCAGGGTGAGCACGTCGTGACCGGCTTCGATCAGAGCCCGGCAGACCGCGGCGCGCAGATCGGCCTCACCCTCCACGTGGTACGTCGTGGCGTCCGCGTCGCCTGAGCTGCGCTCGGTGTCGCCGGCCCGCTCCACTCCGGTGACCCCGGGCACGGCCGCGATCACGTCGCGCGGCGCCCGCGCACCGTCGCCGGCGGCGCGCACCGTCACCGCCATGTGGCGCGACATCAGCAGCTTCTCGCCCAGCTCCGCCTCGGTCCCCGACGCGATGATCACCCCGTCGTTGAGGATCAGCAGCCGGTCGCAGGTCTCGCTGATCTCCGGCAGGATGTGGCTCGAGATCAGGATCGTGTGCGAGTCCTTGAGCCGGCGGATCATGCCGCGCATCTCCATGATCTGCACCGGGTCCAGATCGTGCGTCGGCTCGTCGAGGATCAGCAGCTCGGGCTCGTGGATGATCGCCTGCGCCACGCCCACCCGCTGCCGGTACCCCTGCGACAGGTGCCGCGTGGGCATGTCGCGCACCTCGCTGATCCGCGCGTACTCCTCGACCTCGGGCACGCGCCTCGCAACCCTCTCCCGCGACATCCCCTTCAGCTGTCCCACGAACGTCAGGTAGTCGCTCACCGGCATGTCGCCGTACACGGGCGGAAGCTCGGGCAGATACCCCACGCGTTTCCGCACCTCGTGGGGATCGCGCAGCACGTCGAACCCGTCGACGGTGACTGTCCCCGAAGACGGCCGCAGCCCGCACGCGAGAATCTTCAGCAGCGTCGTCTTGCCCACGCCGTTCAGGCCCAGAAAGCCCACGGTGTTGCCCCGGTCGATCTCGAACGACACGGGGCCGAGGGCTCTCTTCCTGCCGTAGTACTTTGTGACGTCGGTCAACTCGACCATGGGCGTCCGCCGGGCTCTTGCATACTCATCGGGGCGCAACCGCCGTGCGGCGCCGCCCCCGGCAAACATCTGCCGCAAGAAAAGCTAGGTGGAGACTTTTGGGGGTCAAGGTCGACGCGGGTCTCGCAGCCCGGTCCTCAGCGCGTGCGGTCGAAGCGGACGTTGCGGACACGGCCTGCGGCGAGCACGAACGCCGTCGCGCGGCCACCCTCCCGCACGAAGGCGAGCTCGATCCCGCCGCGCCCGAACACGGCTTCGCTCCGGGCGCTCAATTCCTGCGACTCACCGCTCGGATGGTGCAGCACGAGCGCGTTTCCCGCGGCCTCGATCGTCCACGTCGAACCGATCTCGTCCGATTGGTACGAGCCCGCGAGCCCGGCGAGCACATCGCCAGGCACCTCCACGGCCGCTTCCTCCCCGGCGCCGTCGGCGGGCCCGCCGGGCCCGTCGCCCTCGGGCGCCACCTCGGTGAACGCGCCCTCGAGCACGATGTCCTCCACCGCCATGCTGAGCGCGCCCGGGTTGGCCGTCCCGACGTTGCAGAGCGTGATCACCGACGTACGCTGCTCCGGGTAGCGCGCGACCATCGTGCGGAACCCCATGAGGCCGCCGCCGTGCGAAACGCGCGGCAGTCCCCGCCGCGGCGCCACACCAAGCCCTCGCGCGTAGACGATCGTGTCGCCGTTGTTGAGCACGCCGCGCTCGTACATCCGCCCTGCGAAGTCCGGGACGCCCAGCACGTCGCCGTAGAAGGCTCCGTCCCAGCGCGCCAGATCCTCGACGGTCGAGTACAGGCCGCCGTCGCCCACCTTGTCGAAGTTGATCAGGTAGTCGGTGCGCCAGCCGCCCCCGTCGCGCGGGTGATAGCTGAAGACCCGGTCGCGCACGATCTGCGTGCGATCGTCGTGGAAGTGCGTGCTCGTCATCCCCAGCGGGCCGAAGATCTTCTCGTCGGCGTACTCGCGCAGCGACCTGCCCGTGGCGCGCTTCACGATCTCGGCCATCAGCACGTAGCCCGAATTGCTGTACAGGTGCTCGGAGCCGGGTGTAAAGTTGAGTTCCCGCTGCCGGGTGATGAGGTCGAGCATCGCCTCGTCGGTGAGGATGTTGTCGAACGGGATCCCGGCCAGGTTCAGCAGGCTGAGGTAGTCGCGCACCCCGCTCGTGTGGTGGACCAGGTGGCGGACGGTGACCGTGCCCTGGTCGTAGGCGGGGAACTCCGGGATGTGACGGCGGATGTCGTCGTCGAGCGCGAGATGCCCCTCGTGGTCGGCGATCACGATCGCGGCCGCCGCGAACTGCTTCGAGACCGACGCGAGGTAGAAGACCGAACGCTCGCTGATCGGGATCTCGTGGTCCATCTGACCCATGCCGTAGCCGCCTGCGTAAACCAGGTCGCCCGCGTTGACCACGCCGACCGCGCACCCGGGTCCCCCGGTGCGATCATACTCGGCGAAGACGTCGTCGATGCGCTGACGGGTCTCGGAGTCGAGCTGGAGGGCGGCCGCAGGGGTGGCGGTCGCGAGCGCGATGAGGGGGACAAGTAATGTTGAGTTTACATTATGTAATGTACGCATGACTTTTCCTTCGTGCCGGCGCAAGTTTGCGGGCGTGCGCGGGACTTCACAGGGACAGCAGAAAACGGACGACTGCTCGCTGCGCTTCCTGCGGCAGCGCCATGAAAGCGTCGCGGGCGGCGGTGGCCTCGCCTCCGTGGGCCGAGACGGCCGACGGGACATCGGGCGCCCGGCCGTCGTGAAGCAGGCGGTCGCGGTGGCGGAGGCCCCACAGCGGGGCGGTGCGGAGTTCGGCCGGCGATGCGTCGAAACCGCAGACATCGGCCAGCGCGTCACCCAGGTCGTGCACGAGCATGTCCGAGTACGGGAGGATCGTACGGTCCGCCAGCGCGGGGGTGGTGGCGGGGCCGGTGCGCAGTTCCTCGCGGTGGCAGGCGGTGCAGCCGATCTGCCTGAAGAGGGCGGTGCCCTGCGCGACGGTGTCGCGGGCGGCGGCGGAGAGGTCCTGCTCGGGCGCGGGCGGAGCGAGGAAACGAACGTAGTCGGTCAGTTGCGCGAGCGTGGGCGCGTCGATCTCGGGGTCGGCCATGGGATCGGCGGCGGGGGGCACGGGGATGCCGTTCACGGCCTCTTCCGCGGGGTGCCCCGGGGTGGTGAAGCCGAGTTCGAAGCGAAGCGCGGTGTCGACGAAATCCCCCACGGTCGATGCGTCGCCCTTGCGCCCGAAGCGCGCCGTGCGGCCGTCGGCCAGACGTGGCAGGCGACCCGAAATCCCGTCGCCGTCTGCGTCGTCCGGGTCGGCCCACTCGAGGAGCACCTCGTCGGGCACGGCCGCGAGCAGGCCCAGGCCGAGGAGGGCCGGTGCGGTGACCTGGGCGGTGGCGGTGGCGGCCGCGGGGACCTCTTCCGGTCCCATTCCGTGCGCGATCAGGAGGTCGGTGGCGCGGCGCTGAATGTTGTCACCGCCCTCGGCGAGAAGCAGGTCGCAGCGGTCGTCTTCGAACCGGGTGGCCTTGAGGACGCGTATCCGGGTCCCGCCACCGCCGACCACCGGCTGATCGTGACAGTCGCTGCACCGTTCCGCGTTGTAGAGGGGGCCGAGACCCTCGTCGGCGGTGGCGAGGCGCTCGAAGAGGGCGCGGCCCAGCAGGAAGCGGCCGCGTTCGCCCGTGCTCAGACCGGCCACGGACTCTCCGGGCGGTGGCGGCGGTTCGGCAGGCTCGCCGTCGCCGCACCCCGCCAGGAGCGCGCAGGCCAGGAGCGCGCTGGCACTGCGGCGCGGGGGTGTCACGACCCGGATCCGGCCGCACCGCCGGGGCCGGCTCCGCCCGTGCGTCCCGCTTCCGCCAGCATGCCACGCGCCAGCACGATCGCCGCGAGGACGCCGCGCCCTCGCACCCGCGTTTCGGTGCGCCCCAGGATCCACGCATCCAGAAGGGGCGGCAATGACCGTGCTTCCTCGCGCCGGGACGCGACCCGTTCCATGTAGCGCGCGACTGCGTCCCGGGACGAGGACTCCGCGCTCTCGAACTCCAGAGCACCGGCCCAGTACTCGATCTCTTCGTCGTGCAGGAGCGACAGGCGCTCCGCGACCACCGGATCCAGCGTCAGCCCGCGCTGCCGGGCATCGGCAAGTCGGAGTTCGCGGGTTCCGATGTCGTTGATGAGGCTGATCCGCTCGGCTTCACCGACTTCGGTCAGTTCGGTCAGCGACTCCGGGGAGAAGAAGAGCAGTACGCGAGAGACGACGGCGGCGGTCAGGGCTCCGTCCTCCCAGCTTGCAAGGACCTGCTCGGAGTCCAGCCACTCGGCCGGGTCCTCCGCCATCCGGCCGATCACCACCGGAGCGCCCGGGGCGATGGCGAAACTGCGCGCGGAGCGCACCCCTGCGGCGGCTCCGGCGTCCGCCTGCGCCAGGAATCGTTCGAAGAGCAGGTCGGCGAAGAGTGTTTCGACCTCTTCGAACCGGGGCCGGTAGAGAAGGTGGAAGCCCTGCGCGCTCTGGGTCACGCCCGACACCTGGCCGGGCTGGAGGCGGAAGGCGACGCGGTCGAGGGTGGACGGGAGTTCGCCAGCGGCGAAGAGGCCGAGCAGTCCTCCGCGTTGGCGGGAGTCGACGTCCTCGCTTTCGGCCACGACCTGGTCCCAGCCGCCGCCTTCCGCAATGATCCCGAGCAGACGCTCGACCGTGCGTTGCTGGAGGAGGCGCTCGCTCGACGAAGTTTCGGGACCGACCCTGCGCAGGGTGTGGGCGATCAGGCGCAGAGACCCTTCGCGAAAGACCTCCTCGGGCGATCCGGCCTCTCGTGCCGCGTCCTCGCCCAGGCGCTGGCGCCGGTCGGCCTCCAGCAGCGCCTCGCGCCTGTCGAGCCAGGTCGACTCCTCGCGGGCCTCCGAACCCAGGAGCGAGTCCCCGGCGGCGGCGCGCTGCGAGAGTGCGGCCGCCGACACCCACAGGTCGGCGAGCTGGTCGACGGCCAGGGAATCGAGCGGGTACGGCTGGGCCAGCACGAGCAGCTCGGCCAGGCGCTGTTCGGTGAGGGTCCAGTCACCCGCCCGGGCGGCCACACCCTGGTCGGAGAATCTGCCGCATCCGACCAGCCACGAAAGTGCGGCGAGAAGGAGCAGCGCCCGAGCCCCTCCGCCTCCGCCGCGCTTCAAGGAGCCCCCACCACCGGGTGGGCGGCGAGGTCTTGTTCCCACCGCTTCCCTACCGGACGGTGATCGTGATCGTGTCGGCCACCGGAGGATCGACCGGGATGTGCACGCCGTCGGCCACGACCGAGATGATCCGGTGTTCGCCGGGAGTGAGATCCTCGATCGTGAACTCGGTCTGCGCCAGACCCATGTGGTAGTGGACGCCCGGGTCGTTCGGGATGGGCAGCGCCCAGTCGATGTCGCCGTTCACCACCAGGTGGTGATGCCCGGTCCCGGGATTCATGTTGCCGGCCTCGACGATCTCCAGACCTTCGGTCTCCATGACGAAGAGCACCGGGCCGGCGTCGACCAAGGCCCCGTCGGCCGGCTGCGTGATCGTCACCCGGGCGGGCACTGCGGCCTCTTCGGCCATTCCCGCGTCGGCTTCCTGAGTGTCTCCGCCTCCCCCGCAACCCAGCACCATCAAGGCGATTCCCAAACCGACCGTAACTCGCATTGCTCCGTCGCTCCTCGTCGTCCGAGTGCTCGTGGTTGCCGGCGCCGACTTCGCCCCGGCAGGGAGCGGGTGCGCCGAGTGCTCACAAGGTGGGGAAGCGGGGTTGTCCGCGCCAGACCGGGGGTCGGCCGTGGTGCGGACGCGGAGGCTTCCTATCCGCCCCGGCGCAACCAGATGAGAACGACGCCGCAGGCGGTACCCCGGCCCGAGTACTGTACCGGGATACCGGCCACGCCGCGATACATCTCGACTCCCGCTACGGACATGGGGTTGACGATGTCGTCCAGGTAGAAGCCCTCGAGTCCGGTCAGCAGGACACCGTCCAGATAGACGGGTGGGGCGCAATCGGCTCGGCCCCTGCGAAACCTGAGGTGCCTGTTCATCGGGCTTCGCGCGTCGGGAACGATGGAGACACCGGGGAATCGAATCAGCGCGTCGGTCAGGTCGACCGGGTTCCAGTTATCGATGTCGTCGCGATCCACGAAGTGACCGAAGCCGTCCTCCTGCCTCTGGTAGAAACCCGCACTCTCCAGATTCCTGTCGCGTCGGTCCACCGTGACTTCGATCGGATCCAGCTCGATGGCGTCGACCGTGAGGGCCACATGGACGTTGGTGGCGTGCCCGGACTCGACTGCGATCATCTCCGAGCGATGCCGGTAGCCCAAATGGGAAAACGCCACTTCGTGCCGGCCGGGGGCCAGGTCGCGCATAACGAAACGGCCGTCGGCGGCTGTCGTTGCTGCGCGCCCGGCTGCCGGGACGTTCACGACCACCTCGGGAACGGGCTCGCCGCTGACCTGGTCCGTCACCAACCCCACGATCCCCGTAATCAGCCAGTCGTTCGGATCCGGGAACGGCGTCAGTCCCAGGAAGAACTCTCCGGGCCGGTCGATCGCGAGATCGCCCTCGAGACGCTGGTAGCCCCTGTGGATCACCTCGAGGCTGTACGACCCGCGCGGCACATCGGCGATGACGAACTTGCCGTCGGTATCGGTGAAGAAGCTGATGTCCAGCGCCCGCACCACGATGATGACCCCGGGAATGGGCTCGCCGGTCACATCGTCGACGACATTGCCTGTCACCGTGACCGTTGCGGGCTCCTGCGTCTCCTGGGCAGTCCCTTGGGATGCAGACAGCGCCGCCACCGCAATCAGCAGCGCCATCCACGCGATCCGTCGGCGATTCGCAACCGTGACTGTCACTTTGCCTTGCGAATCCAGATGAGCACAACCCCGCACGACGAATTCAGGCCCCAGTACTGGGGCGGCAGCCCCGCCTGGCCGCGGTAGACCTCCACCCCCGCCACCGCGATCGGATCGACCAGATCGTCGATGCCGGCCGGATCGTCGCCCCCTCGATGCATCATCACATCATCGACGTACACCGCGGGATAGCATGAATCGCCCGCCCTGCGGAACATCACGAACCGGCGGCTTGGCATTCCGGGGTCGCTGACGATCCTGACGCCGGGAAACCGCATCAGGGCGCTCGACAGATCCATCGTCGCCCAGCGCTCGATCTCCTCACGGTCGAGGAAGTCGCCAAAGCCGTCACGCTCCCGCTCATAGAACCCGACCCCCTGCAGCGTCACGTCCTGGCGCTCTACCGTCACCTCGATCGGGTCCAGTTCGATGGCTTCGACGGACAGAGCCACGTCCACGACGCTCACGCGGCCGATTTCGACGTTCACCGAATCGACCCGCTGCTGGTAGCCAAGGTGGGAAAAGGTGACTTCGTACCGTCCCGGCATGAGTTCGGGCAGCGTGAACCGGCCGGTCGTGTTCGTCGTCGCCACCCGCCCCTGGGCCGCGACGTTCACGACCGCCTCGACAATGGGCTCGCCGCTGACCTGATCGGTCACCACTCCGGCCACACCGGTTGCGAGCCCTTCGTTGGGGTCGGCGGAAGCGGTCATGGCGAGAAAGAACTCGCCGGGCTGGTCGACCCTCAGGTTCCCTTGCAGCCGCTGGTAGTCGTCGTGCACGACGTTGATGTCGTACACGCCACTCGGCACGCGGTCCAGCACGAACCGGCCGCTATCGTCTGTGACGAGAGTGAGGCCGAGCGCTTCGACGAGGACGACGGCCCCTTCGACCGGCTCGGCAGTGATCTCGTCGAGCACATGGCCCGCCACGGTGATTCGCTCGGGTTCGCCGGCCACCTGGGCCAGGGCGGCCGAGTCGGGCGCCAAGGCAACGCAAGTGAGCAGAAGAAGCGGACGGAAAGGCAGGGGATGCAGGGTGCGGGGGATCCGGGTCATGGGTCGAGCATACCCACATGGGGGTTCCAGGTTCCAGAGTTCCCCGATTCCCCGCGTCTTGCGGGCACCCGAGTGCAGCGAGTCCCAAACAGCAATTCCATCGCCCATGAAATCCCGAAAGCTTGTTGCCCCCGCCGGGGCTTCAGGCGCGCCCGCGGCGACTCCGCGAAACCGGTTGACACTCAGGGAGCAAAACCGAATGTTACGACCCATGGACGAATCGGGATTCGACACGCTAAAGGCCACCCGCGCCCTCGAGGCCGCCGGTTTCGCCTCCGGCCAGGCCGAAGCCATGGTGACGGTCTTCGGAGGGGCCATCGTCGCAAACGTGGCGACCAAGTGGGACATACGCGATCTGAAGGGGGACGTTCGCAATCTGAAGGGGGAAATCGGCTCCCTCCGGACCGAACTCAAACGCGACATCGGTGCCCTCCGGACCGAGTTCGACGCCAAGCTCGAGCAGCAGATCGGCACCCTGCGGACCGAACTCAGGAGCGAGATCGCCGAAGTCCGGCTGAGCGTGGAGAGCCTCAAGGCCACGATGTACAAGCTCCTGCTCGCCCAGGCCGCCGTCATTGTCGGTCTGATTTACGGCCTTCAGCGGCTTTTCTAGAGGAGTCCGTGGACAGACGCCACGGCCGGTCGACCAACGGCCGCGTTCTCGCCATCGTCGCGCACGTCCCGTTGGCGGCCTTGTTCTCCGCACTGGCTGCGCCACCGGCATCCGCCCAGCTCCCCCCCAACGGCCGCATCGATCCCGACACGGTGCCCCGCCCTTCACTCGAGGCCAGGCGCGCCAACTCGCCGGTCACCCTCGACGGCGTCCTCGACGACAAGGCCTGGGTACTCGCCGACTCGACACGGGGCGTCTTCTACCAGTCCATCCCGAGCCAGGGCTTGCCCTCGGCCGAGCGCACGGTCGTTCGGGTACTCTACGACGACGAGCACCTCTATATCGGCGCGACGATGTACGACAGCCGGGCGGAGGCTCTCGTTGCGGCCGGGATGGAGCAGGACTTTTCGACCCAGGACTCGGACATCTTCGGGTTCGCGCTCGATACCTACCTGGACCGCCAGAACGCCTACCTCTTCGCGGTCAATCCGGCCGGGGCCCTCTTCGACGCACAGGCATTCAACGATCAGCAGTCGGTCAACCGGGCGTGGGAAGGCGAAATCGAGGTCACCACGTCGGTGCAGGACTGGGGCTGGGTGGCCGAGATCGCGATACCCATGACCACGCTTCGCTTCCGGGAGACCGATGGCCCCCAGAGCTGGGGACTCAATTTCTCTCGGCGAATCCGGCGCATTTCGGAAGACTCGAACTGGGCGCCCCTGTCACGGCAGTTCCGCGTCTACAAGATGTCGCGCGCCGGCACGCTGACATCGCTCGAAGGGATCCGGCAGGGCCGCAATCTGCGGGTCAAGCCGTTCGTGAACGGTGTGCGCACCGACGGCTGGCGGGCTGCGTCTCCGGGCGAGACGGTCGAGGGCGGGTTCGACATGAAGTGGGGGATCACGCCCCAGCTCACGCTCGACGTGACCGCCCTGACCGACTTCTCACAGGTCGAGGTCGATGAGCAGCAGATCAACCTGACCCGGTTCTCGCTCTTCTTTCCCGAAAAGCGGGATTTCTTCCTGGAGAACGACGGCATCTTCAGCTTCCAGGACAACCGGGTGCGCAACTTCCGCACAGGATCGGGGCCACAGAACTTCAAGCTCTTCCACAGCCGCCGGATCGGTCTTTCGGCCGACCGCACCCCCGTGCCGATCGCCGGGGGCGCACGGCTGACGGGCCGTGTGGGAGGCTACGCGATCGGCCTCCTCAACATGCAGACCCGGGACGATCCCGGCAGCCCCGGGGAGAACTTCTCGGTGGTGCGGCTCAGGAAGAACATCCTCGGGAGCAGCGATATCGGGTTCATGTTCGTCAACCGGGAGGGCACCGGCGCGAGTGTCGCCGACCTCTACAACAGAACGCTGGGCACCGACGTGAACCTGCGGCTGGCCCGGGGACGGATGCTCCTGAGCTCGTACCTTGCGGCCACCGACGAACCCGACGTGTCCGGCGACCGGGCAGCCGGCGCCTTCGAGGTCGCATGGCGGGATCCGATATGGAACGCCTCGATGCTGCTGAAGACCGTCGGCGACGCCTTCGATCCCGGTGTCGGCTTCGTGGCGCGGCGTGGGATTCGGCAGGGGTTCGTCACGCTCGGCGCCCACCCGCAACCAGCGATCCCGCACGTGCGGGAACTCAACCCGTACGTGGACGTCGACCTCTTCTCGGACAGGGCGTGGGCGCTGGAGAGCCGCGAGGTCATGCCGGGTCTCGGGATCCACTTCCTGGACAGCAGCGTGCTCACCTTCGAGTACACGGCGTCGTACGAGCGGCTGGCGGAGGCGACGCGGATCGCGGGCGCGTCGGTACCCGAGGGTGAATACGAATTCGGCGCCTTCACCACCAGCTACCAGTCGAACCTGGGGCGCAAGCTGGGGGGCAGGCTTTCGGTGACGCGCGGCGGCTTTTTCGACGGCGAACGGACTTCGGTCACGGGGACCGTGACGCTGCGGCCCAGCGCGCATTTCTTTTTCGAGGGCACGGCGCAGCGCAATCGCCTCACACTCGGCGGCAACAGCTTCGACGCCAACCTCTTCGGCGGGCGGTTCAGGTACGCTTACGACACGCGCACCTTCCTGAGCGCTTTCGTCCAGTACAACGAAACCACGGACGAGGTGCAGACCAACATCCGCTTCAACCTGATCCACGCGCCCCTGAGCGACGTCTTTCTGGTCTACTCGGAGCGGCGCGACAGGAGCCCCGAGCCCGGCCGAACCGCCCTGACCGACCGGGCCCTGACGCTGAAGGTCACGAAGCTGCTGGCGTTCTGAGAGCGGCCGCGTACCACAGGCCGCGGGCCGCTCCTATCCTTCGCTCGTCATCCTCGGCTGCCCGCCGTATTCCTCGAACCACTTCATCAGGTAGAGCTGCGTGCGCATGAAGTTCGACGGCTTCGAGCCCGTGCCGTGGGCCTCGTCATGGAAGCGGAGCATCTTCGTCGGCACGCCCAGCTGTTTGAGCGCCTGGTAGTACTCCTCCGTCTGCGCCATCGGCGTGCGCAGGTCGTCCTCGCCGGTGATGAGGATCGTCGGCGTCGTCACGTTCTCGACGTACATGAGCGGGGAGTGCTCCAGGTACTTGTCGGGGTTGTCCCACGGATAGCCGTGGTAGCGGTAGTAGCCCCAGACCGTGATGTCGGCCGTGCCCGCGAAGCTCATCCAGTTGATGACCGGGCAGCGCACCCCGGCCGCGGCGAAGCGCGTGGTCTGGCCGATGACCCAGCTCGACAGCACGCCGCCGCCGCTGCACCCGGTCACGTACATCTGGTCCTCGTTGATGTAGCCCCGGCCGATGAGCGCGTCGACGCCGGCCATGAGGTCGTCGTAGTCGACCGAGGGGTAGCCGTTGTCGATCGCGTTGCCGAAGTCGGTGCCGTAGCCGGTGCTTCCGCGCGGGTTGGTGTACAGGGTGACGTAGCCGTTGGCCGCGAAGTTCTGATACGGGTAGCTGAACGCGACATTGTACATCGCGTGCGGGCCGCCGTGGATGTGCAGGATGAGGGGGTAGCTGCGGGCGGGATCGAAGTCGGGCGGCTTCACGATCCAGCCCTGCACCTGCGTGCCGCCGGTGGACTCGTACCAGATCTCCTCCACGTCGCCGAGGCGCTTGTTCGCGAGGACATCGGCGTTGACTTCGGTGAGCTGCGTGATCGTGCCGGGGCTGTTCAGGTCGAATGCGACGACGTCGCCGGGCTTGTGCGGCGAAGTGAGCGTACCAACGGCCTGCCCCCCGCGCGTGGCCGAGATGAGCGAGAGCATGTGCACGCCTTCGGTGACCTGGCTGACCTCGCCATCGATGGTCGCGAAGTGGACGTTCTGGGTGCCGCGATCCCCGGCGGTGAAGAACACGCCGCCCGAGTCGTCGGACCAGTGCATGGCGCCGATGTCCCGGTCGAGATCGCCGGATACGAGGCGGGCGTTGCCCCCGTCCAGATCCATGACGTACAGCTCGGTGGTCTTGTAGGTCTGCGAGGTCCACGGAAACCCGGTGTAGGCGATGCGCCGGCCATCGGGAGAGACCATCGGACGGGCCCAGGGGCCGCGCTCGGACGTGAGCTGGCGGATGTCCCCGCTGGCCAGGTCCAGCGCGTAGATGTGGGACTCGCGGTAGAGGTTGTCGGCGTCCTCCATGTTGCCGTCGAAGAGGAGCGTGCCGCCGTCGGGGGTGACGTCGTAGCCGACGTTGCCCACCCCGGGGACGAAGGTGGAGCCCGCGTTCCATTCGCCGCTCGTCAGTTGCCGTGCGGTGCCTCCGCCGCTGGGCACGCGGAAGAGGTGGGTGAATCCCTCCTCCAGAAAGCCGATGCGGTCGTAGCGATAATGGATCCGGTCGATGATCCGCGGCGGCGGCGTCCAGTTCGCCCCCTCCGGCGGCGCGGGCAGGTCGATCGGCCACGGATTCGAGTGCGGCACCAGGCGCTGGAAATGGATGTACGCGCCATCGGGCGACCACTTGAAGTTGCTCGGCGTCTGGAGTTCGCGCGTGACCTGGGTGGTCGAGCCCTCGGCATCCATCCAGCGCACGTGGATCTGCTGCCCTCCGTCATCGCCAGGCGCCAGATAGGCGATCCGCGTGCCATCCGGGGACCACCTCGGACTCGAGCCCTCGACCAGAAACCGTTGCCGCCCGCCGTCGGAGTCCATGACGCGGATCTCCGAGTCGAAGCGGTCCTCCATCCTGTTCACCCACGACTTCGCAAAGACGATCTGCGTGCCGTCTGGCGAGATCCGGGGGTCGCCGACGCGCTCCATGTCGAGGTAGTGCCCCACGGTCAGCAGGTCCTCAGCGTGGGTTTCCTGTGCGGTGACGCCTGTTGGGGGGAGGAGGGCGGCCAGGGCCGCGACGGCTGCCGCCGCGAAGCAGTGCCGGGCAGCCATCGCGGCGCGGAGGAAGGGTGTGGTTGGGGACGCGGTGGTTCTGCTGCTCATGGGGTGCTCCTGGTTGCGGTCCGGACTGCGGCTGCGAGTGTGCGCTCTGGCTGGGCGCGCGTGCGCTGATAGTATTGGGTCTGCGCCCACCCCGCACCCGCAAGGCGTCCGCTGCCATGAACGTCCACCTGATCGATGGCACCTACGAGCTCTTCCGTCACCACTTCGGCGCGCCGTCCGCCCTGGACCGGGACGGGCGCGCGGTCGGCGGCGTGCGCGGCGTGCTGGCCTCCGTCCTTGGAATGCTGAACGCGGGCGCGACGCACATGGCGGTGGCCACCGATCACGTCATCGAGTCGTTTCGCAACGAACTCTGGCGCGGCTACAAGACGGGCGCCGGCATCCCGGAGGACCTGCTGGGACAGTTCCTCCCGTTGGAGGAGGCGCTGAGGGCCATGGGCGTGCAGGTCTGGGCGATGGAGGAGCTGGAGGCCGACGACGGACTGGCCTCGGGCGCGGCGAGGGCGGCGCGCGACCCGCGCGTGGAGTGCGTGTACATCTGCACGCCGGACAAGGACCTGTCACAGTGCGTGGTGGGCGACCGGGTGGTCCAGTGGGACCGGCGCCGCGACGAGGTCCGCAATGAGCAGGGAGTGATTGCGAAGTTCGGCGTGCCGCCCGCCAGCATTCCCGATTACCTCGCACTGGTGGGGGACAGCGCCGACGGGTTCCCGGGCGTGCCGGGCTGGGGGGCCAAGTCGACGGCGTCGGTGCTGGGGCGCTACCGCCACCTCGAGAACATCCCGGGGCACGCCGACACGTGGGACGTCACCGTGCGTGGCGCACAACGGCTGGCCGAGGCGCTGCTCGCCCACCGCGCGAACGCCTTCCTCTTCCGCGATCTCGCTACCTTGCGCGACGGCGTGGTCCTGTTCGACGATGTCGACGATCTCGCGTGGTCCGGCCCTGAGTCCCGCTTCGAGGATGTCGCTGAGGATATGGGCGCCCCGGGCCTTTGGAGGCGCGCGCAGGCGATCGCTGGTAAGATTGATGGCTGACACAGGGACGGACACACCATTTTTCGGAACAGATGATGAAACTCCACACGGGCCGCGCCCTTGCCCTCGCGTTTGTCGCCGGAACGCTCGCACTCGCCACCCCCGACCCGGGTGCCGCCCAGCAGCGGAGAGGCGGCGGCATGTTCGGCGGCGGCGAGGCCATGATGCTGTGGGGCCGGCTCGACCAGCGGTTCGACGAGTTCGCCGGGACACTGTCCCTGACCGATGCCCAGAAGCAGCTCGTCACCATCGTGGCCGACGATTTTCGCGCGGCGAACGAGGACGCCTTGACCCGTCTGACCGCCATGCGGGAGGAGTTGCGCGGCATGTTCGGCGGGGGCAGTCGCCCCGACCGCCAGGCCATGCAGCAGATCGTCCGGAAGCACGGCAACCCCGCTCAGGAACTGGCGCCCGCCCTCGAAACGCTCAAGGAGGACGTAACGGCCGTTCTCGACCCCGAGCAGGTGCAGCGCCTGGCCCGGTTGCTTGCCCAGCGGCGTCCGCCGGGGGGGTAGGTCGGCTACCTGCCCGTCGTCCTCAGGATCCAGTCCGCGATAAGCTCCATCACGTCGACCGACCACGTCTCCTCGATCGTCGCGTACTCGCTCGGTGCGCCCGTTTCGGAGTGCTGGAAGAGGTGGTTCAGGTCGGGAAGCGCGTGGATCTCGTAGTTGGTGTTGCCGCCTCGCTGCAGGGCGGCCTCGATCTCGCGGAGATTCTCCTCGTAGGGGACCTGCAGGTCCTTTTCGCCGTTGATCGCCAGGACCGGGACCGTGACCTGCTCGATCACGGTTGCGGGCTCGTAGGTGAGGAAGTAGCGGAACCAGGGTGTGTTGAACTGCGTCACCTGCATGTTGACGACCCGGTCGAGTGACTCGTCGTCGGTAATGCCCGCCTGGGCACGCTGGGCATCGGGCATGGCCTCGAATGCGGTGCGGACCGTCTCGGTAAGCACGGCGGCCGCGCGCTCCGGGTCCGGCTCGGACTTGAGGATTTCGAACATCGCGCGCTGCAGCTCCTGGTTCCTTTCGATCTGTTCCTCCGTGGCACCGGCGGCCCGGTTGATCAGGGCGCCCTGGGCGTAAAGGATCCGCTCACCGTTTACGCCCGTTCCCGCCATCAGCACGATGTAGCTGACGTCGTCGGACCGGGTGGCGGCGATGGGGGCGATCAGGCCGCCCTCGGAGTGGCCCGCGAGGCCGATCGCGGCCGGGTCCACATCGTCCCGGGTCTTCAGGTAGGCGACGCCGGCCAGGGCGTCCGACGCGAAGTCGCTTGAGGTGGCGGCCGCGTGGTCGCCGGTGGACTCGCCCACGCCGCGATCGTCGAAGCGCAGCACCGCGATGCCGCGGCGGGTCAGGTGGTCGGAGAGGACGAGGAAGGGGCGGTGCCCCAGCAGGGCCTCATCCCGGTTCTGGGGACCCGAGCCGGTGATGAGGATCACGGCCGGGAAGGGGCCGCCGTCGCTGGGCCGCGTGAAGGTGCCGGCCAGTTCGTGACCGCCATCCGGGTTGGGGTAGCGAACATCCTCCGCAACGTATGGATACGGCTCCACCGGGTCCTGGGGGCGTCCCGCGTCAGGTTCGTCGCCCTCCATACGCTCAAGCACCAAAGGCAGTTCGGCACCCATCTGCTGGAAGGTACCGTCGATGGTCTGCCCGTCGTCGGACAGGGTCCCCTCGTAGGATCCGCCGATCATGGGCATCGTCAGCGAGAGCGTACCTCCCGCGACCGTGGCGGACTCGACCGGTATCTCGGCGTTGCCCTGATCCACCGAGAACATCCTGGCGCCCAGGGCGCCGTCCTCGACTGTGAGGTCGATCCGCATGCGCAGTTGCGCTCCCCCGGCGTTCATCGTTCCGAGCCAGCTGCCCTCGAAGTCGGTCGGGGCTGCTTCCTGCGCAACCAGCTGTGCGCCCAGGGGTGAGATTGCCAGAGTGACGCAGAGCGACAGGAGTCTCATTTTCCGCTTTTCCTCGGGTTGTTGGGCGGCGTGACAAGGTACGGGGGCCACTACGTGCGACCCGGGGGGAAACTTCATACCTGACACGGCGGACAGTCCACCCGCCCGCGAACGCAAACTGCTAACGCTTCCCGTGGCCGATGTGTCCCGATTCGACAAGGGTCGACCGGTCCTGTTCGACCCGCTTCACTACCCTGTGCCGAGGAGATTGAGATGAATAGAGACAGCATTCGCCGACCCGCAACCATGCTGGCCGTCGCCGTGACCGCGCTTTCACTGGTGGTTCCCCAGCTTGCTGCGGCGCAGCGTCCCGGAATGGGCGCCGGCGGCGCGTTCGCCAGCGATCCGGGCGTGCGACTCTGGAACGCGCTTGACCAGCGTTACGAGCAGTTCACCGAGGAGCTCGGGCTTACCGACGCTCAGGCTGAAAGTGTCACCGCATTGGTGGAGGGCTTCCGCGAGGAGAACGAGGCCGCGCTCAGACGCTACGACGAGGTGATGACGCAGATGCGGAACCGGATGCGTGGCGGGGTAAGGCGCGGCGGGGCGGGAGGTGGAGGCGCTCGGCCCAACCGTCAGGGCATGCGCCCCGGCGGCGGCGGACTCGCCGACCTCATGGAGGAGCTCGTTCCCGCGTTTGAGACGTTGCACACGAGCATCGTGGAACTGCTGGACGAGGAGCAGGGGCAGACCCTGAACGAGTTTCTGACGCGAAGGCCGCGCCGGGATTAGGTGGTCCGGCGGCAATAATGTAATGTAAACACGACAGACTGACATGTCGACATTACATTGCTGGAGCTCTCCCCGGCAGGTGGGCCTCCGGTGCTACAACCTCGCCAGCTCAACCCTGCCTTTCCCGAACACGCCCTCGAGCGCCCGGATCGTCTCTCGGTCCGGCTTCACCTTGAGCGACCTGGACCGAAGCCGGGGCGCCGGGGCACCGTTCGGTTCGCTGACGACCACCTCGATCGGAGCGGAGCCGGAGCTGGCCTCGATGGCCGCGCGAGCCCTTCGGAAGGCGCCCGCGTCCAGGCCGGAGTCCGCCTTCATCCGGATTCGGACCGCGATGCGACCGCTGTCGGACACCTGTTTGAGCGGCTCGGCCGCGTCCAGGAAGACGGGCGGATCCTCTTCGTCTCGCTCCCGGTCGCTGACCTTTCCGCGCAGGAGCACCACGGCGTCGGTCTGCAGCGTGTCCCGGTACGACTGCCAGACATCCTTGAAGGCGAGGACCGTCGCCGTGCCGTGAAACCCCTCGACGGTGACCTTGCCCCACTCCGACCCGTCGCGGCGTGACACCTGCCGCGCGACGGCCGTGACGACGCACGCCGTCTCCACGGAAGCACCCATTCTCTCCTTCAGCGCGCCCGCGTCGAGCTGGTCGAAGACCCGCACCAGCTCGCGGTAGCGGTCGAGGGGGTGTCCCGAGATGAAGAACCCCAGCGCCTCCTTCTCGCGCGCCAGCCGGTCGCGGTCCCGCCACTCCGGCACGGTGGGGAGCTCGGGCGTGGGCCGCTCGACACCCATCGCCTCGCCGAACAGCGATTGCTGCCCGATTTCGGTCTCCTGCAGCCGCGCCATCGCCTCGCCGTAAGCTGCGTCCAGTCCCCCCATCATCTGCGCCCGGTGGCCGAAGGAATCCAGTGCGCCGGAAGCGATCAACGCCTCGCAGGCGCGCTTGCCCAGCGCCCGCGTGTCGATCCGCTCCAGGAATTCGAAGAGGCTGGCGAATGAGCCGCCCTCCGCGCGCGCCGCCAGGACCGACTGCACGGCCGCGCTGCCGACCCCGCGCACCGCCCCCAGACCGAAGCGGATCGTGCTGTCGCCGACCACGGTGAACTTCCAGCCGCTCTCGTTCACGTCCGGGGGCAGGACCACGAGGCCCTCGTCCAGGTCGGGCAGGTAGCGGCCCATTTCGCGGCACTCGCCGATGTACTTGACCACGTCGTCGGTCTTGTCGAGGACCGATGACAGGAGGGCGGCCATGAAATCGGCCGGGTAGTAGCGCTTGAGCCAGGCGGTCTTGTAGGAAAGGAGCGAGTAGGCCGCCGAGTGCGACTTGTTGAAGCCGTAGCGCCCGAAGGTCTTGATCTGCTCGGCCAGTTCCCAGGCGGTCTTCCGGTCGAAGCCCTTTTCGACAACCCGCTCCTTGAAGCGGCCAAGCTCCGACTCGATGAGCTCGGCGTCCTTCTTGCCCATTGCCTTGCGCAGCACGTCCGCCTCGCCGAGCGAATAGCCGGCGAGATCGTTGGCGATCAGGATCACCTGTTCCTGGTAGACGATGATTCCGTAGGTGGAATCGAGGATGTGTTCCAGTCCGGCTGCCGGGTAGGCGACCGGCTCCGTGCCGAGCTTGCGCTTGATGTACTTGTCCGTCATGCCCGAGTCGAGGGGCCCGGGGCGGATGAGCGCATTGGTTGCGACCAGGTCGTCGAAACGGTCGCAGCGCATGGCCCGCAGCTTGTCGAGCGCCAGGTTCGACTCGAACTGGAAGACGCCCGAGGTACCGCCGCCGGCCAGCATGGCGTACACGCCGGGGTCGTCCAGCGGCACGTCGTCCATGGCGTCGGAGCGGTAGACCACCCCGCTCTCCGGATGCCGGAACTCGCCCAGCCGCTCCTTCACGGACCTCACCGCGTCGTGGATGACCGTGAGCGTCTTGAGGCCCAGGAAGTCCATCTTGAGCATCCCGGCGTCCTCGAGGCAGTTCATGTCGTACTGGGTGACGATATCGGGGCCGTCCTCGCCGTCCACTCCGGCCGCGGCCCGGCTCGTCCCGTTCTTCGCGCCCTTGTTCTGGGTGCAGATCGGCACGTATTCGTCGAGCGGCCCCGGGGCGATCACCACGCCGGCGGCGTGCACGGAAGCGTGCCGCGAGAGCCCCTCGAGCGTCATCGAGTAGTCGAAGAGGCGCTGGTGCCGGTCGTCCGAGTTGTACAGCGCCCTGACCTCCCGGATCCGTTCGACGGCCTGCTGGACGGTATAGCTCTGTCCCGGCTGGTTGGGAATCATCTTGGCGATCCTGTCGGTCTCGCCGACATCGAAGCCGAGAACGCGCCCGACGTCCCGGATGACCGCCCGACTCTTCATCGTGCCGAACGTCACGATCTGGCCAACGGCGTCGCGACCGTACTTCGTGCGCACGTACTCGATCACCTCGCCTCTGCGCTCGTAGCAGAAATCGATATCGATGTCCGGCATCGAGATGCGCTCGGGATTGAGGAAGCGCTCGAAGATGAGGCCATAGCCGATGGGGTCGAGGTCGGTGATCCGCAACGCGTAGGACACCAGCGAGCCCGCGGCCGAGCCGCGGCCCGGCCCCACCGGAATGCCCTGTTCGCGCGCCCAGCGGATGAAGTCCCAGGTGATGAGGAAGTAGCCGGCGTATCCCGTCTTGAGGATGACCTCAAGTTCGTAGCGCAGGCGGGCCTCGACCTCGTCGGGGAGCGGGTCGCCGTAGCGCTCGCTTGCACCGGCCTCTGCGAGGTGCACCAGGTAGTCGTTGTCGTCCTTGAAAGGTTCGGGGAGCGGGAAGCTCGGGAGGTGATACTTCTTTTCGAGGGTCAGCGAGACTTCGTCGGCGATCCTGAGCGTGTTTTCGATGACGTCGGGCCGATCCGGAAAGGCTGCCGCCATCTCATCGGGGCTCTTGAAGTAGAGGCCGTCGTCGTACTTCAGCCGATCCTCGTCGTCGTGGCTCTTTGCGGTTCCGATGCAGACGAGGATGTCGTGGGCAGGATGATGTTCGTGCTGCAGGAAGTGGGCGTCGTTGGTGGCCACGACGGGCAGACCCAGTTCGTCGGCGAGCGCGAAGACCTGCCGGTTGAGCTCGGCCTGTCCGGGCGTGCCGTGGGCCTGCACCTCGAGGTAGTAGCGGTCGGGGAAGGTATTGGCGTACCAGTCGGCCACTTCGCGGGCCATGTCGTCGTTGCCGGCGACGAGGTGGCGTGCCAGCTCGCCGGCCATGCAGGCCGAGCTCACGATCAGCCCGCCGGAATGGCGCGCCAGGATTTCGCGATCAAGTCGCGGACGGTAGTAGAAGCCCTCCGTATAGCCGATCGAGGACAGCTTGATGAGGTTGCGGTAGCCCTCCTGGTCACGGGCCAGCAGGACCAGGTGATAGTGCGCCTTTCCCCCCTGTCCCGAGCGGGCCCGCTCGCGCCTGTCCCCGGGCGCCACGTACGCCTCCATGCCGATGATCGGCTTGATCGCTTCGGCGCGGGCAATCTTCTGAAAGTTCCATGCGCCGTACAGGCACCCGTGGTCGGTAAGCGCCAGCGCCGGGTTCTCGTACTCCTTGGCCTTCCGGACCAGGTCCTTCAGCCGGTTGGCGCCGTCGAGGAGGGAGTATTCGGAGTGGGTGTGGAGGTGGACGAAGGACAAGGCCTATCGCCTCTGCATGACCGTGTACCCGCCGCCCGTGTCGTACCGGAGCACCGTCGCGGACTCCCCTTCGCCCTCGAAGGTCAGGAAAGTGCCGCCATCGCTGAACATCGTGCCGCCGCGGAAGTCGAGGTTGCTCGCTTCCTGCCCGTCTTCGGGGATCTCCTGACCGCCCACCATCAGCGGCGTAGCGGTGAGCACACCCCCCTCGGCCGCGATCCGCACGACCGCCGTGCCGCCTCGGGCCGGCCCACCGTAAACACCCTCGAAGTACGCGAGATCACCATCGAAGGTCATGGGTTCGGGCGTGTGGTCACCGACCATCGCCTCGATGATCTGCCGCGCGAGGGCAGACGGACCCACCGGGCCGGCGGTGTTGACCAGCACCGCGATCGCGAGATCCTCGTCCGGCAGGTACAGGGATTCTGTGAGGAAGCCGTTGATGCCGCCGCCGTGGTGGATCGCCCTGTGCCCCATGATGTCGGCCACCGCGATCCCCAGCGCATAGCGCAGCTTCGTCCCGTCGTTGAGGTCTCCCGGCTCGATCAGCTGCGCGTAGGACTCGTCCGTGAGCACCTCGCCGCCGTGAAGCGCGCCGAGCCACGTCGCCAGATCGCCGGCGCTGGCACAGAGCGAACCCGCCGCGAAGGGCACGTTGTGAACGATGAACCCCTTGTGGACGAGGCCGTCCTGGCCCGTGTCGTACCCGGTCACCTTGCCCTCGTGGATCTCGGTCTCGCTGCAGTAGTGCGACCGGTCCATGCCGAGCGGGGCGAAGATCCGCTGCTCGACGTAGTCCTCGTAGCTCATCCCCGACGCGTCTTCGAGGATCATGCCGGCCAGGTAGAAGGCGGAGTTGTTGTAGATCTCGTGTTCGCCGGTGGGGAAGTCGAAGGGATGGGCGGCGACGAGCGCGAGGAGAGAGTCTCGCGGCACGCGGCGCACGAAATAGGGCCGCGCCTCCTCCATCTCGGTGTAGCCGCGGATCCCCGACGTGTGATCGAGCAGTTCGCGCACTGTGATCCGGTTGCCCTGGGTCGGAAAGTCGGGCAGATAGTCGGACATGTCCGCATCGAGGTCCACGAGGCCCTGTTCCTGCATCTGGAGCAGCCCCACCGAAGTGAACTGCTTGGTGACCGAACCCGTCTCGTAGATCGCGTCCTCGGGAGTGGGGACGCGCAGTTCGACGTTGGCCCACCCGTACCCGCGTATCGCCACCGTCTCGCCCCGGTGCACGACCGCCACCGATCCGCCGGCGATCCGGCCTTCGCGCACCGGCTCCATCATGATCTCGTCGATCATGGTGACGTGCGCGGCGTGGTCGGGGTGGCCGTAGCCGACGCCCTCGGCCCCGTATTCGCCGACGGGGGCTGCGGTGTCGGAAGGGGCGGCGCAACCCGCGCCCGCGAGCGCCAGCGCCAGGCAGAGGGTGCCCAGGCGCCGGCCCATGGTCGGATTCGTGGCGCCGTGCGGTGTCGTGGCTTGCATCGTGTACCTACTCCATGCATCGGAATGAATTGAGGATCTCGTCGAGCTGGATCATGTACTCATACTTGTCCCGCGACGGTGCGTACAGCCAGGCGTCGACCAGGTACAGCCGCTGCTGACCCGCGCAGGTGATCGTTCGGGCGATGAACGGCCCCGCCGCCGGATACGCGCCCGGCGGGTTCTGCCAGACACCCTGGACGCTGTACGCCTCCTTGCCGCCGAAGTCCCCCGGGCCCGCGAAGATGACGTCCCGATTCACGAACTGGGGATAGTCGTAGTACTGGTCCGCGATCCGGGTCCGCCATTCCACGATCTCGTCCTCTCCGACACCTTCCGGTACCGGGCTCTGCCACGTGATCGCGAACTGCCGGATGAGCTCGGACGGGTCCGGGTTGTCGTTGCGGAAGATGTGGACCGAGTCCTGCAGCTGGTAGTCGTAGACCTCGGGCACGATGAGCTGGAAGCCGTGATCGTCCCGCAGGGTCCTGGCCAGCGCCGTGTCCGGCGCCGTGGAAAACATCCGGTTGACGACCCATTGCCGGTACTGCCCGTCGTAGATGGCGAAGAGATCGGGAAGCTGCTCCCGCACGGCGGCAGCGTCTTCTCCAGACCCCGTGCCTTCCTCCAGGACCAGAAGCGTGACGAGCTGCTGCCGCGCCCACACCTCGTCGACCTGGACGACCTGGGGCGGCGTGACCGGCTCTTCGAGCCCGGCCAGCGGCGCAGCCATCCAGGGGTCCGAGGCCTTGCCGATCAGCAGCAGCTGCCTCAAGCGGCGGAGACCGGCCCAGGCCGAGTCGGTGGGCTCCGCGTACATGACCCGGAAGGCGTGTTCGTCGCGAACCGTGAACACGCTACCCTCGAGCGCCGTGAACGCGGTCTCCCCGACTTCGGCCCACAGCTCCGGCGAAGC
This sequence comes from Gemmatimonadota bacterium, assembly GCA_009841165.1. Lineage (GTDB taxonomy): Bacteria > Gemmatimonadota > Gemmatimonadetes > Longimicrobiales > Gaopeijiaceae > Bin94. The sequence continues at coordinate 48,612 of VXMI01000193.1, forward strand.
CGATACGACGATCGCGTGCACATCTCCCATGGCGAGGGGCAGAGTGTCACACGCCGCCACCCCGGTCAATGCCGCCCCGACAGCCACCGCCGCCGTCGCGCGCGTCCCCTTCATGCTCGTTCCACGCATTCGCTTTCTTCCCCTCGGTTGCCCCTATATTGGAATTCGAGTCGGCACTCGGTGTCGCGGGAGGTTCCGGTGCAGGCCCGCCGGGCCCCTTCGGCGCGCCTGCCGGATGGATAGACTACACCACGGGGGGGGCTTCGGTCCATGGCGCGGCAATCACTCACGCGGGCGGCGGCGCCCGCCCTGCTTATCGCATCGGGCATTCTCGTTGCCGGGTGCGCTTCCGGGGGCGCGCCCGACGCCTCCGCCGAGACCCCGCAGCCCGCAACCGAAGAGGCCCCACCACCCGCGACCTCGGCAGCCGAACCCCCCGCCGAGAGTGCCCCGCCTCCCGCTGAAGCCGAACCCACGGCCCCAGTCGGCGGCATTTTCACCGACGCGCAGGCCCAGCGGGGCCGCACGACGTTCGACGAGGTCTGCTCCGAGTGCCACACCACGAGCGAGTTCCGCGGCCGGACCTTCCAGCGCGGCTGGGGGCGCCGCACCGTCTACTCGTTCTTCCGCACCGTGCGCTCCACCATGCCCGACGACAATCCCGGCGGACTGGAGGAACAGATCTACCTGGACGTGGTGTCGTACATCCTGAGCATCAACGGGCACGACGGCGGGCCGGCCGAGTTGTCCGCCGACTCGCCGATGCGGGAGGTGCGGATCGCCCCGTCGGAGCCGGGCCGCTGAGCGCGGAGCGGCGGGAGCCCGACGGAGCGTCGCAGGACTCCCGGGCTGCCGGGCGAGCCGGCGGGCCGCCCGCGGTCGACCGCCGAGGTTTCGTCAAGGCAGCTGCGGCCGGTGCCGGGGCGGCACTCTACGGCGCGAGCGCGAGGGCCGCGACGGCGCACGAGCCCGCCACGCGCGCTACCCGCGAGGCCCCCTGGGTGCGCACCCGGCAGACCCCCGACATCGCGGTCGTGGGAGCCGGCGCCTTCGGGGCCTGGACCGCGCTCAACCTCCAGCAGTCCGGCGCCCGGGTGGCGCTGATCGACCAGTACGGCCCGGGCAATTCGCGCGCCACGTCGGGCGGCGAGACGCGCGGCGTCCGCACAGGGTATGGGGGGCACGCCTACGAACTCCTCTGGACCCGCTGGGCCAGCCGCGCGATCGAGATGTGGCGCGAGTGGGACGAGCGGTGGCAGGAGATGCTGCTGCCACGCGTGTTCTTCCCCACCTCGGACCTGATCATGCGGGACGAGTGGACCGAGTTCATGGAGGACACCCGCAGGAACTGGGACGAACTCGGCATCCGCTACGAGGTGATCGACGCGGACGAGATCCGCAGGCGGTGGCCGGTGATCGACGTGACGGACATCGCCGTCGCGCTGTGGGAACGGGACGCCGGGGTCGTGCGGGCGCGCCGGGCGATCGAGTCGGTTGCGCAGGTCTTCGAGCACGAGGGGGGCCAGGTGCGGATCGGGCACGCCGCGATGGGCAACTCGACCAACCGCAGGCTCAACGCGCTCACACTCCAGCCGGGCGGCGCCGTGTCGGCCGGAGCCTATGTGTTCGCGCTTGGACCCTGGTTCCCCAAGGCCTTCCCTGAAGTGATGGGGGAGCGGGTGCGCATACCGATCGGCCATGTCGTGTACTTCCGCACGCCGCCGGGCGACAACCGCTACAGCTATCCGAACCTGCCGAGCTACAACTTCCCCGGGGTGACCGGGTGGCCGGCGCTCGGGCCCGACAACCGCGGTTTTCGCGTGCGCAGGGGCGGGCGGGGACGCGGTGAAGGAGACGACGATCCCGACACCAGCCGCCGCTGGCTGCAGCCCGAGGAGCTGGAGCGGCCGCGGGAGTTCGTCGCCGAGCGCTTTCCCGGACTGGCGGAGGCCCCGATCTCCGAGACCCGTGCGTGTCACTACGAGATCTCGACCACGCGCAACTTCTTCTTCGACCATCATCCGGACTTCGACAACGTCTGGTTCGCGGGCGGCGGCTCGGCCGAGGGCTTCAAGTTCGGCCCGGTGATCGGGGAGTACATGGCCGGCCGGGTTCTGGGAACCGAGACCGATCCCGAGCTGATCGAGGCGTTCGGGCTGGGGGAGGATGAGCCGGAACCGGGCGAATTCGAGTAGCGAAAGCCGCTTCGCCCGGCGCACATTCGTGAAAACCCGCAGTTGACTTGCGGTTTTTCAAGGAAGAGCTTCGTCCAGACCGCCCGGACGGATGGGAACCGTCCAAGTCGAAGGAACGCCGAATGAGGATCTGGAGCAGGACCATGCGCAACCGCCCCTGGAACAACTCGCCCGTTTTCGCTCTCGCGCTGGCGCTCTCGGCCCTGGCGGCGCCCCCGTCGCTCTCGGGTCAGGGCCAGGCCTTCGCCGGGTTCGACGCCTTCATGGCGCAGGTCATGGACGACTGGCGGATCCCGGGCGTGGCCGTCGGGGTGATTCACGACGGGGAGATCGTGCTGGCGCAGGGGTTCGGCTACCGCGACATCGAGAACGAGCTGCCGGTGACCGGGAACACGACCATGGCGATCGGCTCCAACAGCAAGTCGTTCACGGTCACGCTCATGGCCATGCTCGTGGACGAGGGCAAGCTCGACTGGGACACGCCCGTGCGCGACTACCTGGCCGACTTCCGGCTCTACGACGAGTTCGCCACCGCCGAGATGACCCCGCGCGACCTCGTCTCCCACCAGTCGGGGCTGCCGCGGCACGACAACGTGTGGTACGGACGGGCGGCGTCGCGCGAGGAGATCTTCCACAAGCTCCGCTACCTCGAGCCCAACGCGTCGTTCCGCAGCCGCTACCAATACCAGAACCTGATGTTCATGACGGCCGGCTACCTCACCGAGCGCCTCACCGGGCGCGACTGGGACGGCCTCGTCGACGAGCACATCTTCACCCCGCTGGGCATGGACCGCTCCAACACCTCGGTCGACGATTCACCCGGCTCGGGCGACCACGCGCTCCCCTACATGCTGCGCGACGGCGTCCTGAAGCGGGTGCCCTTACGGAACATCGACAACGCGGGTCCGGCGGGCTCGATCAACTCGAACGTCGTCGAGATGATGGCCTACATCGAGGCCCACATGGACGGCGGCATCCAGGACGGTCACCGCCTCATCTCGGAGGAAAGCTCCGCCGAGATGCAGCAGCCGCAGTTCGCCATGGAGGGCGATTCGGAGTTCGCCGAAGTCGGCCCCACCAGCTACGGGCTCGGGCTGCGCGTGACCACCTACCGCGGCCACAAGATGGTGCTGCACGGCGGCGGCATCGACGGCTTCATCTCGTCGATGTCGTGGCTGCCCCGCGAGAAGATGGGCGTCATGGTGCTCACGAACCGGTCCGGCGACATGAACCCGGTGCCGCTCATGGTGGCCTACAACGTGTACGACCGGCTGCTGGGGCTGCCCGAGGTCGACTGGAACGCCCGCAACCTCGAGGAGCGGCAGGAGCAGGAGGCGCGCGCCGCCGAGTCGGAGCGCGAGATGACGGGCAGGCGGGTCGAGGGAACCAGGCCCAGCCACTCGCTCGATGCCTATGCGGGGACTTATCATCATCCCGGATACGGCACCATGCAGGTGGCCGCGGACGGGAACGGACTCCGCGTCTCGTACGACGGCATCGCGCTCGATATGGAGCACTTCCACTACGAAGTCTTCAGGATCACTTCGCCGCCCGCCACGGTGCCCGTCACCGGTCTGGTGACCTTCAACACCGACAGTGACGGGCGGGTGAGCAGCGTGGCGATCCCCTTCGAGCCCAACGGAGCCGACATCGTTTTCAAGCGCGTGGAGTCGTGACGCAACCCACCGTCAAGTAGCGTCGTATGTGGTGGACATGAAGGACCTGAGGGTGTGTAAGAGGCCGTTGTCGCGGGGCGCGGCGCCGTTGTCACCGAGCGCCGGGTGCGCTCCCGTGCCGGTGCGCCTGCGGGGTGGGGCGATCCCGCTGCTGGGCGCGGCGCTTTTCCTTGCGGCCGCTCCATCGCTCTCCGCGCAGGTCGGGGCGACGCTCCGCGGCGTGGTGCGTTCCGGGATCACGGGAGAGGTGATCGCCGGCGCGGTCGTGCAGATCGTCGGCACCCGCGCGATGACCACGACCGACGACGACGGCCGCTACGCCATCCTGACCGTGCCGATGGGCGAGTCGGTCGTGCGGGTCACGCACAGCGACCACGTCGGGCTGGTGGACCGTCTCCAGGTGGACAGGGCGGAGGTCATCCGGCACGACTTCGAGATGATGCCACCCGCCTATGTGCTGGAAGAGGTGGTCGCACGCGCGATGCGCCGCGTCGAGATCCCCGACAACGCCATCGACGGCAGCGAGCTGGAGCACGGGCGCGGCGTGCGGGAGGTGCTGGCAGGGGTGACCGGGGTCACGCTCTTCCGCACCAGCGGCGCGGTGGGAGCCGGGTACTACCTGCGCATTCGCGGGGCGAAGAGCTTCCACTTCAACCAGCACCCCGTCGTCTTCGTCGACGGCGTGAGGGTGCGGGCCCTGGGTACGGCCGGCGGGCTGGGCGCGCTGGAACTCATCGACCCGGGGACCATCGCACGGATCGAGGTCCTCAAGGGGCCGGCCGCCGATGCCAAATACGGGCCGGATGCGGCGGACGGGGTGGTGCTGATTACGACGCGGAGGGGTGGGGGGCCGTATGACATTCACATAATCAC
>VXMI01000067.1 GCA_009841165.1 Gemmatimonadota bacterium
ACCACCGTGATCAACTCGAGTATGATCGTCGGCATGGTCTGTTGTGTAATAGTGTCTGGTGCCGATCGTGCTCCGGTTCGGCCTGGCGCGTCAGAATCACGACCAGATCGGCGCCCTCGACGCCACCGTACGATCCTCCGGTGCTTGGGGCCGCATCGGCGTCGACGTCCAGCACCAGTTCCACCGAGCCACGCAGGCCCTGCACCGTGACGGTGTGGCCCAGGTCGATCAGGAAGTGGAGGAAGCGGGGGTCGTCCCGCACCGCGAGACCGCCAAGGTCGACGGGAGAGCCAGCCGGTACGTCGCCGATGGGATCGACCACAAGTGGTGCGACCCCCTCCCAGTCGCCAAAGTCGCCGTCGGTCCAGACAGGGGGCCGCGGCACCGGCGGGTCGACGGCACACCCGGCTATCAACGCAACAAGAGCGGTCGCGGTGAGGCGGCTATTCCCGCTGGCCAAGACCATGTAATCCCGACATGTCATAATGTAAAGTCAACATTACTATTCTGATACTTGGCCCGCGCGCCTCAGCCATCCTGCCTCACGATGAGCCAGGTGCCCAGGTGATCCTGCGGGAAGACGCCCTCGCGCACCACCGTCACCCTGCGGCCCCCGGCAACGTAGGTCACCCGGACATCGACGCGCTCGACGCCGGTCGGAATCCCGAAGTGCGCAGGCGTCGCGCCCTGCGAACAATAGCCGCCGCCGGTGTCCACGAGCCGCGTGCCGAGAATCCGCCCCGTGTCGTGGTCCAGCAGCTGCACTTCGGCGCCGGGCACGATGGTCCGGCCTGTCGCATCAGTGGCCGCGACCTGCAGCGAACGCGCCGCGAAATCGGCAGGCAACAGGTTCCTGTAGAGGTGATGCGTGCCCCCTGCCTGATCGTTGTTGGCAATCGCCAGATCCAGATCCCCATCGCGATCGAAGTCCGCCCAGGCGACTCCGTGGCTCGGCCCGTGTTCGAGCAGGTTCGCCGGGAGCTCGTTGGTGAAGGCGCCGCCCGCGTTCATGAAGAGATGGTCCTCGACGGCGGCGATGCCCGACAGGTATGACGTCACGATCAGGTCCGGCAGACCGTTGTGGTCCACATCGCCCCAGGCAGCGGTTGTGGAGTGGTAGTCGACGCCCAGCGTTGCCGGATCGGTGACGTTCGAAAACGTGCCGTCGCCGTTGTTGCTCCAGAGGATGTCCGGGCCGTAGGTGGCGATGAACAGGTCGAGATCGCCGTCGTTGTCGTAGTCGGTGACCGCCGGCGCGACGCTGCCGTACTCCTCGCCGCGGTTCGGGTGGTTCATCCCGAGCGCCGGTGCCACGTCGACGAACGTGCCGTCGCCTTCGTTCCGAAAGAAGGCGTCCTCGTCACCGTTCTGGTTGGAGACGTGGACGTCCAGGTCCCCGTCGCGGTCGTAGTCGAACCATGCGACGCCCACCGTGCGGCGCGGGTCGCCCACGCCCGACGCATCCGTCACGTCCGTGAAGTGCCACGCGGCACCGGGGGTGGTGGCCCGGCTCCTGGGTCCGTCGTTGCGGAAGAGCCGATTGGGCTGGTCGCGCATCGCGACGTACAGGTCCAGGTCGCCGTCGCCGTCGTAGTCGATCCAGCTGGGCTGCCGGGTGTTGCCGAGCAGATCCACGCCGAGCCCGGGCGTAACGTCCACAAAGACCTGATCATCGTTGCGATAGAGGCGGTTCGGCGTCTCCGCCGTGGCGGAATGGCCGACGTAGAGGTCGGGATCGCCATCGCCGTCGTAGTCCCCCCAGGCTGCGGCGCGTGTGTCTTCCAGATCGGCCAGTCCGAGCGCCGGCGCCACGTCCACGAAATAACCGCCTTCGTTCCGGTAGAGGCGATTCTCCGAATAGCGCATTCCCACGAACAGGTCCAGATCGCCGTCGCGGTCGAAGTCGGCCCAGGCGTTGGGTTGCGCGCCGGGTGTGGCGAAGAGGTCGGGCTGCACGCGGTCGAAGGCGGGCGGGGCGGGCGGATCCGCACCAGGGCCGCCACAGGTCGCCAGAGGGATTGACGCAAGCACCGAGAAGGGAAGCGCCGAGTGGCCACCCACGGTCCGCGAACCTGCGAACAACTTGCACCGGCGCCTGCCGGCATCATACTCAGTCCCGATTCCCACTCTGCACCTCCTCGAAGGCGGACAGCGACATGGCGGACAACCACATGCTCGAACTGGGACGGAAGATACTCGCCTCGCAGCCCTTCAGCGTCCTGCTCGGCGCCGAATTGACCGGCCTTTCCGCGGGCGCGGCCGAAATCAGGATCCCGATTCGTCCCGAATTCGGACAGCAGCACGGGTTTGTGCACGGCGGCATCGTGAGCTACGCCGCGGACAATGCGCTTACGTTCGCGGGTGGCAGCGTGCTTGGAACCGGCGTCGTGACGTCCGAATTCAAGATCAACTACCTGAGGCCGGCCATGGGCACGGCCCTCATGGCCCGCGCCACGGTCGTCCACCACGGACAGCGGCAAGCGGTTTGCCGGTGCGACGTCTTCGCGTCCGCGGACGGCATTGAAACGCCATGCGCGACGGCGCAGGGTACGATCGTCAGGCTGTCGTCGCCTAACGTCTCCCCCCGCGCCGGCCCCCGCGGCCACCCATCTGGTTCCCCAGCCGATACATGACCCTGAACATGAAGTACTGGCCGAGCGACTCGGTGCGCGATTCCTGTATGTAGTTCGCTGAATTCGTGACGGCGACGCCCTGGTTCTGATTCAGCAGATCGTAGGCCTGCAGCTCGATCTCGGCTCGGTCGTCGAGAACGCGCCGGGTGATCGAAGCGTCCCAACGCGCGATGTTGCGAGACTCCGAGAAAAGCCCTTGGTCGTAGGTGCGGTAGCGGAAATCCGTCTCCACCTCCCAGGCACCGAGATACCAGGTGCCCTCCGCGCGGTACTGGCTGTTGACGTAGTCCCGGTTCAGTTCCTGGTTCAGGGAATACTCGACATCGTTGAAACTGAAATCTGCCGACACCTCAACGTCGAAGCGGTCCTTGACCCGGTTGTCCACGCTTACCTCGAAGGTGTTGCGCAGGATCCGGCTCTCGTTGGCGGCGAGGTTGACCAGCTCCGTCCCTTCCGAGTAGGTAACCCGGTACTCGAGATCGAGGTCGATGCCGAGTCTCCTGACCGGCGTCCCGAAGTTCACTCCCAGGTTGCCCGACCATTCGCCGTCGGTGTTGACCGGCATCCGCGTCTGGAAGCCCCGATCGTCGAATAGGCGCGAGGTCGAAATGCTGTTGTCGTTGTACGTGAAGCCGGCGAAGGTGAAGAGGTTGATGAAGCTGAACTGGTCGAAGAAGCGGTAGTCGGCATTGAACCGGTGCCGGTACTCGGGGCGCAGATCCGGGTTGCCGGAGTAGACGTTGAGCGGGTCGCGGTTGTCCGGGTATGGCTGGAGCTGTGTCAGCGACGGCTCGCGGCTGGAGCCGTCGTAACGGAACTCCAGGTTCTGGCCTTCCTTGATCTCGTGCTTTACTCGGGCGTTGGCCAGCAGGTGGGTGTAGCCGTTCTCGATGGTCTGGTCGCGGTCGAGGATGACGCCTTCGAGCTGCGATCTCTGCACGCGGAGTCCGACGGTGAACCAGGAACGATCATGGTTGCGGCTGTAGCGCCCGCCGCCCTGCAGATAGGTGTACGCCCGCTCGAATCCCGAGCTCAGCCTGTCGTTGAACACGGGCACGCCGTCGATGAGGTCGTGGACCGAATTGTCACGGTCCTCACTGGTCGAATTGCGCTGGCCGAAGAGCTCCATCGTGTGGCCTTCGGCAAGGGGCTGCGTCAGCGACAGACGAGCCGAGTTGCTCCACGTCCGTCCCACACGCGACTGCTCCTGCAGGATCTCCTCGAACTCGCCATCGCGGCCGCTGCGTCCGCGAACCTCGCCGGTGACCACGGACGACAGGTCGGAGGAGAGATCGCTGTCGCGCAGCCCGCTTCTCAACTCCGCGACCAGACTCCGCCCGTCCTCGTTGAGCCGCCTGCGCCAGGTCAGACGCGCGTCGCCGCCCAGGTCGTCCCCGTCCACGAGATAGTCTGTGGTGGCGGAGTTGAGCATGGTGCCGCTCAGCGTGTGAGTCTGCCGGTTCGCGAAGGAGGTCAGCGACGAAGCGCGCGTATTCCCATTCATGCGCAACCGCAGATCATGGCCCTCCGAGAAGGTGACCTGGGCGTTGAGGTTCAACCGGTGGTTCCGATTGCCAGCTTCCTGATTGCTGGTCTGGTCCACCAGCGATGCGATGTCGGAACCGAAGAGCGCCTGCTGCTGAAGAGTCCGGTCCTGCGAATTGTCGAGTTCGCTGACGAAATAGCTTCCCCTGACCCACGTGTCGTCGCCGGCGCCGAAGTCCCGGCTCGCGTTCAGTCCCAGGCTCATGGTCTCCGTGAAGCCGTCGTTGCCCCCGCCCCCGCGCCCGCCTCCGCCGGCGAAGTCCGCGAAATCGCGCCAGTTGAAGCCCGCGCGGTTGACGTTGTTGGCGTTTGCGGTCAGCGCGAGCTGGGTGTTGGGCGAGAAGCGGTTGAGCGTCAGCGAGCCGTCGTAGCGCGCCTCGTTGCCGACCGCCGGCGCGGCGATCCGGCCCTGATTGTCCACATCGCCGCCAACACCGCCCGTGGCGCGGCCGAAATACCCTGTGCGCGCCTCCTCCTTCAGCTTCAGGTCAATCGTGCGCTCTTCCTCACCGTCCGGGATCCCGGTGAACTCGGCCATGTCGGACTGCTTGTCGTAGACGTCGACCTGCGCGACAGCGTCGGCCGGCAGGTTCTGCGTGGCAACGGTCGCATCGCCACTGAAGAACTCCCGGCCGTCTACGAGGACATTCTGGACCGGCTCGCCCTGGGCCGTGATCGTGCCGTCCGACTCGACCTGGATCCCGGGGAGCCTGCGCAACAGATCCTCCACGTTCGCGTTGGGCGGCGTTGGAAACGCCTGCACGTTGTAGCTGAGGGTGTCCCGCCGGTTCACGAAGGGCACATGCTCGACGCTGACGACCAGTTCGTCCATCTCCACCGCGGTGACCGACAGCGAAACCTCGCCGGCGTCCACGTCGGCGCTCGTGACGTCGAAGTCGCGTCGCAGCGTCTGATACCCGATGAGCGTGACCTGAAGGATGTACTCGCCCGCCGGCAGGCCGGTGATGGTGAACGTTCCGTCGCCGCGGCTCAGCGCATACCTGGCGAGCACCGAGTCGGGCCGCGTAAGCGCGACCACCATGGCATTCTGGAGAAGGGTTCCCGCGGAGTCGGCGACGACGCCTTGCACCTCGTACTCGCGGGCTTCCTCCTGCCCGCTCAGCGGCATGGCCGGGATATGGCAACCAACCACCAACACCAGAAGTCTCATCGCGCGGCCCAAGGGCCACCTCCTACCCCGGGCCGTTCCCACGACGCCCATACAACTGCTCCAACTCGTCGATCTTGTCCTCGACGATTGCTTCATACTCCTCACGCGACACCTCGTCGCCTTCTTCCGGCGCGCGAATCAGTCCCGCGTCCACTTCACCAAGCGCGATCTCCGTAGCGAAATATTGGGCGCGCCCACCGTCGAGCGACAGGACCAGGATCATTCCCGGCAGCCCGCCGTACGACGCGGGACCCCCGGAAACCGGTATCTCCGGGGTGAACCACGCCTCGATCGCCGCGCCGTCGTGCTCTGCGGTCGCCTTCATCACCATGTGTCCCAGATGCTCCGCCTGTTCGGCCGTCATGCGCCAGGAATGGATGGGCGGCGGACCTGCCACACGGAAATCCCGCCCGAAGAACTCGCGCGTCTCCACGGCCGTGCCCTCCGAGTAGCTCACCCAGGCGTCGCGCACGACTTCAAGATCGCTGCGCGAGGCCGATCGCGTCTTTAACCTTTGCAGACGGTCTCGCCAGCGACTGGACAGCTGGCTGCCGTCCTCACCCGCTTCGGGCGCCAGCGTCATCCGGGATTCGGTGGGACCGAAGTGCAGGACGAGCGTGCTGGTCTCGGAATCCGGGATGTTGTCCCTCCAATCCTCGGGAATCTCGAAACCGTGCTGCTGGGAATAGGTGTAGGTGATGGTCCCCTGCTGTGCGGTCAGCACGGTGGGGATCAAGAGGGCGAGCGTGACGGTTCGGGTCATACCAATAGAGACAACCGAGCCGCACAAAACGTTCTTCAGGTTGCGGCCGGCACCCGGCAGGCCGTGGATAATCTCCGCGCTAGGGATCGTTCCCGGGCGTCCCTTCATCCTCGTCCTCCGGAGCCTCCCAGAAGTCGGGATTGAACGGCGCCGCGGCCGCGACCTGCGCTCCGTAGAGCGCCGCGTTGAAGACGATGCGGAAGTTGCCGAAGGGCTGGCCGCGCCACTGTGGTCTCATGCCGAGCAGGATCACGCGTCCATCCCCGTGCGATACGTCCAGCGCCGCCGCGTAGCCCTGAAGGTGCTCCTCGCCCAGCAGGTAGCCGGAGAGCAGCGGCGATCCTTCGCGCGGGTACTTCGCCAGGATCGCGCCCTCGAAGCCGTCCTCGGTGGTGAAGACCGGGCTGCGCTCCACCACGACCTTCGCACGCGCGGGCAAGCCGGACATGACCGGGTGCGAGGGGTCGACCTCCATTTCGACGATCGAGCCGCTCATGAAGTACTCGGCCGCGTCCAGGTCCGTGATCACGTTCCGCACCGGCAGGTGGAGCTGCCCGATCGCGAACATGCTGGCGTTGTTGAACGTCACCAGGGTCCCGCCGTCACGCACGAAAGCGTCAAGCGCGCGCACGCCGACCGCCCCGATCCCGCCCTCGTAGCGCGGCGGCACGGTCCCCCTGGCGAACCCGTTCAGGATCTGGCCCGATCCCATGTCGGCCACGATGATCACGTCGTAGCGGTCGCCCAGCCCTCCGGCCAGCACGTCCGCGTTGCGCAAGCTGGTGAACTCGAAGTCGTAGGCCTCCAGCAGCCAGCGGGTCCATCCCTCGTCCATCGACGGGTTCCAGGGGCGGTATAGACCCACTCGCGGCCGGGCAAACCGGGTTCCCGTGGCGCCCGCGCGTTCGGTCCGGAGCCCCAGGTCCGAGACAAGCGTGCTCCTCGCCGACCCCGACAGGCCGGTGATCAGGTAGTGTCCGGTCGTACCCGCGTCGCCGAATTCTCCCGCGGACCCGGGCACGAAGCTGACCTGGGCGCCGGCGTCCCAGGCCCGGTTCAAGGCCTTGAATGAGTTGTTTTGAGCAGGGTCCACGGCCAGGGCGCTGCCTCCGCCGTCGATGCCCGCGGGGGGCACGATGGCCGCGGCGACGGGGTGACTGTCGAAGCCGACGCCCGGCGGGGAGTCGAACGTGGCCGCGTCGTCCACATCGGCGTCCCATTCGAACATGGCGCCGCCCGTTCCCAGCGACGTCATCGCACCCCTCACGTTCTCCCCCAGCGGCGAGGCCGCCTCGACCACGTGCACCCCCATCAGGTACGGCAGCGTCCAGCCCGACACGTCGTACGGCTGGTCCGGCGGTCCCTCCGGGTACTGGCGCAGGTCCGGGTAGTCCTGCACGGCGAAGAGCTGGCGCACGAAGTGGGCGAAGGGCTGGTCCATGGCGATCACCCACGTTCCAGCCGGGTGCGCGAGCCCGTCGTGCGTGACGCCTTCGCTCAGCTGATGCACCTCGATCCCGTTGTAGGCGAGGCGGCGCAGCATCTCGACCGCCGCCACCGGGTCGTCCTGCTCCTGCGGAATGAAGTACCCGTACGGCGGCCCGTTTCTGTACTGCGCGATCACGTCGCGCCCCGCCTGGTAGCGGTTGTAGAGGAGGTCGCGCCGGTACTTGGCCGCGAAGTCCAGCACCGAGACCGACGCCGTGAGCATGTAGTCCACCGCGTCGCGCAGGCGCCACCACCCGCCCTCCCATGGGCTGCTGTATAGCGACTCCGGACGCAGCTCGCGGGTGCGCGGCGGGAAGTCCTGCAGCGTGTAGAAGCCCGGCGTCGCGTAGCGGTAGAGCCCCGTCTCGGTCAGAAACGACGCTACGTTGTGGAAGTTGTTGGCGTGGTCCATGAAGCCGGGATACCAGTTGTCGAAGCCGGTCCCCATGTGCGTCGCGCCCCTCTGGCCCCGCTCCTCCAGCGCCTGTGCCATCGACATGCCGATCAGGTTGACCGTCCGCCACATCAGCGGGTGCACGTGCGGCGAAATCGGCTCGGCGAACGGCGGGATCCAGATGCGCGTCGGGAAGGGCGAACTCTGGTGGTGATTGTACAGGATCTGCGGCTCCCACTCGCGCGCCACCCGCGTGGCCATCCGCGACTCGATCTGGTTGATCATGTAGCCGTCGCGGTTGTTGTCGTGTCCGATGTACTTCTGGTAGAGGAAGGGCGCCGGCGCGACCTCGTACGGCGTGCCCAGGTTGGAGCGGTACCACTCGGCGATCATCGTCTGGCCGTCGGGGTTGATCGACGGCCACAGCATGAGGATCACGTTGTCGAGGATGGCGCGGGTTTCGGGGTCGTCGTCGCCGGTCACCAGGTCGTACGCGAGCTGGATCGTGTGCTGGTGGGTCGCGGCCTCGCTGGCGTGGAGGCCGCCGTCGATGTGGACGAGCGCACGGCCCTCGTCGGCGAGCGCGCGGGCTGCGTCGTCGGTGAGGCCGCGGGGGTGGGCCAGCCGTAGCGCGATCTCACGGTGTCGCTCGAGGTTGGCGAGGTTCTCGGCGCTGGAGACGAGCGCGATGTAGACGGGCCGTCCGAACGAGCTGCGGCCCACCTCGCGGAGTTCGAGGCGGTCGGTGGCGGCGTCAAGCTGCTCGAAGTACTCGATCGACTCCTCGAAGGTGGCGAGGTAGAAGTCGGCGCCCACACGCTGGCCGAGGACGGACTCGGGGGTGGGGATCTGCGCGGCGAGGGGGTTGGTGATCGGGGCAATGGCCGCCGCGAAGGCGATGGCCAGGGTGGTTGTTCCGGTCTTCATGCGGGTGACTCGCTTCTATCGCCGTGTGTCGCTCGAGCGCCGATGATCGGGTGCTGCAGGGAGTTGGACGATACCCGATGCGATCAAAGGGACGCAACGGTCTCCGGAGGCTGCCATCGCCAGCGGGCGCGGGTAGGGCCCCGGGGCCGGATGGCGGCACAGTCCGCACGTTTGCATCAGATATGGTAACCATATACCATATATGCCATGAAGACGATCAAGACGACGGTGTATCTGAACGCCTCGGACTACCGCAGGCTGAAATCGCTGGCAGCCGATGAGGGGCGGTCGGCGGCGGAACTGGTGCGCGAGGCAGTTGCGCAGTACGCAGCGCGGGCGACGGAGCGTGAGTGGCCGAGGTCCATTGGTATCGCGGACAGTGGCGACCCGCACTTCGCCGAGAACTACGAGGACTACCTGGATGGTTTCGGCGAAGAGGGCCTGGAAGACTATTTCGCGAGCCTCGAGTCCGATAGTGCCCGCGAAGACTCCGTGCGGAGGCCTCATGGATTGTCGGAGTAGCCGGCTTCGGTGATCGTTGCGGACACCGGCGCGATTCTCGCGCTCATGGATGTCAGGAACCCGCACCACCCACCGCTCCGATCGGCGTTGGGCTTGCATCGGGACGAGTGGGTAATCCCCTGGGCCGTGCTTCCCGAGTTGGACTACCTGGCGGTAAAGCGCCTGGGACATACCGCCGCCCGCGTCCTGCGGGCCGACCTGGCGGCAGGCCGCTACCTCGTCGAGTGGGGCGAGCCGGCTGATCTGCACAGGGCACTCGAACTTGATCGCACCTATCGCGACCTCTCGCTCGGCCTGGTCGACGGCATCGTCATGGCTGTAGCGGAGCGGCTTGAGGCGCGGGCGATCGTAACGCTCGACTTGCGGGACTTTGGGGCGGTCACACTGAAAGGGCAGCCGCACCTCTGGCCGCGGGATTTGTAGGGGGCCGAGAGCGGCTGGGGCGCTCAGAGTCCCAGCCGGCAACTACGGTCTAACCCTACGCCCCGACCACCGCCCAGGGCTCCCACTCCCGCCACTTGCCGCGCGTGAAGTCCGGGAACTCGACCGGGGCACTCCCGTTGGCCACGCTGATCTCGGACAGCTCGCACACCGCGCTCAGCGCCGCCGCGTCGTAGACGTTCATGTCGAGCGGCAGACCCTCGCGCAGGCACTTGATGAGCCGGTAGTCCTCCATGAAGTCCATGCCGCCGTGGCCCGCGCCGATCGAGGCTTCGCGGAGCGCGCGCCACAGGGGGTGCTCGAACTCGTCGTAGTAGGTGTCGGCTTCCTCCCAGCGGTGCGAAGGACTGCGGCCTTCGATGTAAACGCGGTCGGGGTAGCCCTGGAAGATCCCGCGCGTGCCCTGCACCTTGTTGATTCTGTCATAGGGGCGCGGGAGGTTCGTGTCGTGGGCCACGTAGATCGTCTTGCCGAGCGCGGTCTGGATGAGGCTTCCGTTGACGTCGCCCAAGGCGAAGGTCTCGGCGCGCTTCGGATGGTCTTCCGGGTAGTTGGCGGCCGCCCACTCCTGCAGTCCGCGCGAGGGACTGCTCATGGAGACGAGGAGGGCGAAGCGGTCGCCGCGGTTGATGTCCATGCAGTTGGCGACCGGACCGAGCCCGTGCGTGGGATAGAGGTTGCCGTTCCGGGTCCAGGAGTGATCGCGGCGCCATAGTCCCTCTCCGTCGTCGGCGAACTTGATGCCGCGCAGATCGTGCAGATACCCGCACTCGGCGTGCAGGATCTCGCCGAGGAACCCCTGGCGGACCAGGTTCAGGCAAAGCAGTTCGGCGCGCCCGTAGTTGACGTTCTCCATCATCGCGCAGTGGCGGCCGGTGCGCTCGGCGGTCTCCACCAGGCGCCAGCAGTCGTCCAGCGTGTACGCGGCGGGGACCTCGGTGGCCGAGTGCTTGCCGTTTTCCATGGCCGCGACGCAGACGGGGACGTGCCAGCGCCAGGGCGTGGCCGTGTAGACGAGGTCGAGGTCGGCCTCTGCGCAAAGGCGCTCGAAATCGGTCTCGCCGGCCGTGAAGAGGGCCGGACGGGGGTGGCCGGCCTCTTCGATGATCGCCGCCGCGCGCTCCGCGTGCGCCTCGCGGACGTCGCAAACGGCGGTGACCGTGCACCCGTCGATGCGCACCAGGTTGCGGACGTGCGCGGTGCCCATCCCCCCAACGCCCACGTAGCCGATCCGCACGTGGTCGATCGGCGGGGCGGCGAGCGGGTGATCGGGAGGGGTTGCGAGGGCCTGGGGAACGGCGGCAATACCGGCTGGCGTGCCCCGACCGAGGCCGGAGTCGCTCCCCGCCTCCCCGCAGCCGGCGAGCGCACCTGCGGCGACACCAAGGGCGCCGGTCTTAAGAAAGTCGCGGCGATCGAGGCCGCCTCCGATCGTCATTCCCGGCGCGTGGTCCACGCCTTCAGGTCGTTCGTCACTCATGAATCGCGTCCTTGCGCCGAAGCAATGCGCCCGGAGTCTGCGACTACGCCTCAGGCGCCCGGATCATCGTACTTCAACCCCGGATGCAATGCCAACAGCGCCGCGAGCCCAGCGACGGGCAGCGACATGAGCGCTGCGGCCTGGGGCCCGGTGACGTCCGCCACCGCGCCGGTAACCATCACCCCCAGGGCCCCCACGGCCCAGGCCAGCCCCATCACGATGCCCGAACTGGCCCCAGCCGCGCGCGGATACATCTCCTGGGCCATGACCACGATCGGGGGCAGGGTCGCCATCCCGAGAAAGCCCGCCGCCGCGATCGCCAACATTCCGGTCATCGTCCACGGTCCAAGCCACACTGCCAGGAGGTGCGCAGGCAGTGCCCAGGCGCAGAGGTGGAAGAGCAGGCGTGGGCGGCTCACGCGATCCGTCAGGAAGCCACCCGTGAGAGTGCCGAACGCCTGAGCGCCCAGGTAGACCGACAGTGCCGCCGCACCCAGCGTTTCCGAGCCGCCCATGTCGGCCACGATGATCGGCTCCATGGTCAGGAACACGCGCTGTACGAAGGCCATCGTGGCGCTGATCCCGAAGATGATTCCCAGAGGGCCCGCCAGTCGTCGGAGGACCGCAGCCGGAGTAGGCGGAGGCGTCGCGCCCCGGGTCTCGCGGCGCCCGCTCGGCAACCCGCGGTAGAGGACCGGCGCGAAGAGTACGGCCGGGAGCATGGCCACCCACAGTCCCTTCATGCCGCCCCAGGCGACCAGCGCTACGGCGACGAGAGGTCCGGCTGCGTACCCCACGGCGCCTCCGAACGAGAAAACCGAATAGCGCTTGCCTCCGCCCCTTCCCGCGCCCACACGCACGGCGTAGGAGGCCCCGGGAGGATGAAATGCTGCGCCTCCCAGGCCGCCCATCACGAGCATAAGAAGCAGGGGCCAGAATGAGGGCGCGAATCCGATCAGGGAAACGAAGACCGCACTGGTGACCACCCCGCCCACGGCGAAGATCCTGCGACCGAATCGGTCTGCCAGATACCCGAAGAACGGCTGTGGAATCGCTGTCGCGATGGCGAAGGACGCACCCAGGGTCGCGGCGGCCGCGATCGACAGGTCCAGGTCATTCATGATTCGCGGCAGCAGCGGCGGGACGACCGAGGCGTAGGCGTCATTGATCAGGTGCGCCACCGCGACGATGATCGCGATGCGAGTGGCGGGGATGGTCGCCGGGGTGAGATTCGGGGAGGCTGTGCCGGGCACGTGTGGGCTGGGGGTCTGCGAGGTCGCGCTGGTCCCGTCGAATGACCTTCCGTAAAGACGGAATCCCGGTCAAGTCCGCCGGCGGTCGCTCGTCGGCTTCATCCGTTGCGCGGCTGGAAACCCGCCTTCATCCTGCCTAGTATGGTCCGGGTGCTCGAACTCCAACGAACAGAGCCGCCCGATTGTCGTTTTGACTGAACGCAACCCACTTCCGCAGGACGTGACGAATGACCCTGAACGCGACTGTGCAACACCTGTCCTCCCTCCGCATCCGAGGTGCAGCGCTGCTCCTCGGTGCCGCTTCGCTCGCCATGCTGACCGGTTGTGCAACGCAATCGACCGGCAGCCCCGACATGGTTGCCGATCTGGCACCCCAGGCACCGGCTACCTTCGCCAACCCCGCCGGCCTTCACGTCAACCCGCCCACCCCCGACCCGCGCGTCGGCCTGGCGCCCGGACTCTTCGACGCGGGCGAGGCGATCTGGAACATGCGCATGCTGTCGACCACGCCGCCCGAGGAGCCGTTCGTGGGACAGACCAACTCCGACCTGGCCTTCACGGGCAACTATGCCATCCAGGGCAACTATGACGGCATACAGGTCTGGGACATCTCCGACCCCGCGAACCCGGTGTCGGTGATCACCTACGTCTGCCCCGCCTCCCAGAGTGACGTGTCGGTGTACGACAACCTGCTCTTCGTCTCCGGCGAAGGGTTTGCCGGACGACTGGACTGCAGCGGCGAAGGCGTGCAGGAGGCCGTCAGCCACCATCGGCTCCGCGGCATCCGCATATTCGATATCTCCGACATCGCGAATCCGGAGTACGTCGCCAACGTGCAGACCTGCCGGGGTTCGCACACGCACACCGTGCTCAAGCACCCGGGCGACGACGACAACGTCTACATCTATGTGTCCGGGTCCGCTCCGGTGCGCCCCGCCGAGGAGCTGGCCGGATGCTCGGGCGGCATGCCCGACGAGGACCCCAACACCGCGCTCTTCCGGATCGAGGTCATACGGGTGCCGCTGGACAACCCGCAGGCCGCCGCCGTCGTGAGTTCGCCCCGGATCTTCCAGGATCTGGTGGCGCCGCCCAGGCACGGACCCGGGCCCGCCGACATAGCGGCCGCGGAGCAGGCGCGTGAGCAGGCCCTTGCAACAGGTGGTTTCGTGATCGAGATCCAGGGAGAGGTGCAAGTCCTTCCCGATCAGTTCGTCACGCCGATGCTCGACAGCATCGTTGCCGCACGAGGAGGCGAAGGCCCTCCCACCGCCGCCGACAGCACCGCGTTGCGCGAGTACGTCGACGAGATGGTTGCGCAGATGATGGGCGCGGCCGGCGGCGGCGACGGTCCGGCACCGGGGCCGACCCAGTGCCACGACATCACGGTCTACCCTGCGATCGGTCTGGCGGGTGGGGCCTGCGTCGGCTATGGGCTCCTTCTCGATATCACCGACCCCGTCAACCCGACGCGTCTCCAGGCGGTGGCCGACTCCAACTTCGCAATATGGCACTCGGCTACCTTCAACAACGACGGCACCGCGATCCTGTTCACCGACGAATGGGGTGGTGGTGGCGCGCCGAAGTGTCGCGCCGACGACCCGGTGGAATGGGGCGCCAACGCGATCTTCACCATCGAAGACGGCGAGATGGTCTTCCAGAGCTACTACAAGCTGCCCGCGCCCCAGACCTCGCTGGAGAACTGTGTCGCCCACAACGGATCGCTCATTCCGATCCCCGGCCGCGACATCATGATCCAGGGCTGGTACCAGGGCGGTATCTCGCTGATCGACTGGACCGACCCCGCCAATCCGGTCGAGATCGGGTTCCACGACCGTGGCCCGTCGAACGCCACCAGCCAGGGGCCCGGCGGCAGCTGGTCCGTCTACTGGTACAACGGGGTGATCGTGAACTCGGAGATCGCACGCGGGATGGACATCTTCGAACTCGTACCCAGCGATATCCTCACGCAAAACGAAATCGACGCGGCGAACTCCGTGGTGCTCACCCAGCTCAACTCGCAGGGCCAGCCCATCTTCGAATGGCCGGCGACCTTTGCGCTGGCTAGGGCGTACCTTGACCAGCTGGAGCGCTGGCACGGCATGACCGCCCCACAGATCGCTTCGGCGCGCGCGGCGCTGGCTGCGGCCGAGGGCGCATCGGGATCGGCACGGCGCGATGGGCTTCGGTCCCTGGCCGCCACGCTGGACGGGCAGTCAGCCGGCGCGAGCGACCCCGCCAAGGTCGCGACACTGATTGACGCGGTTCAGCGACTGGCCGACGCCGGATAGGAGCATGGTGCACATGAAGAGCAGACAGGATGCCCAACCGGTCGCCCAGCCCGGCCGACCCTGGTCGCCCCTCATCGTCCTGATCCTGGCGGGTTCCTTGCAGGCGTGTGCCACGGGACCGGGCACCTCTCCCGGATCCCCGACGCCGGCCGGTGCCGTTGCGACCACCGCCCCCGCAGCCGAGCCGGACCCTCCCCCGACCCGTCCCGACGCCGCCAGGATCGCGGAACTCGAGGCCATCTATGAACAGCGAGCCGAAGAGGTGCTGCGGAACTACCACGAAGGCGATGTCCACTTCATGACCGGGATGATCGGGCACCACGCACAGGCACTGCTGATGTGCAGTTTCGCGCCCGGCAACGACGCCAGCGCCAACATGCAGACGCTTTGCGAACGGATCATCAGTTCGCAGCAGGACGAGATCGACCTGATGCAACGATGGTTGCGTGATCGCCGCCTTGAGGTTCCCGAGGTCCACGTCGCCGATGGCGAACTGATGATCCACGGACCCGAACACGCGCACCACATGCCCGGAATGCTGTCCCCGGAGCAGGTGGACGACCTGCGCAGCGCTCGCGGACAGGACTTCGACCGACTCTTCCTCGTGTACATGATCCAGCACCACGAGGGTGCGGTGACCATGGTGGACGACCTGTTCGCCACCGATGGCGCCGCGCAGGGTGACGACCTGATCTTCAGGCTCGCTTCAGATATTCAGGCCGACCAGACCTCCGAGATAAGACGCATGGAATTGATGCTGGAGGCGATGACCCCGGGTGGGTCCAACGGCTGACAGGAGATACTCCGACGGCATCCCACACTGTTTCAGGAAGAAGTCAAATGACGCCGACCGACGCTGCGAACGACCGTTCGCCAACCCTCCTTCGCCTTGCGGCGCTCCTTCCCGTGGCCACCCTGCTGGCCATGCTCCCGGGGTGCGCTTCCCAACCCATGCCGCGCGCCGCTGCCGCGCCTTCGCAGGAGGAGGCCGCACAAGCCACCTTCGCGAATCCCCCCGGCCTGATGGTCAACGCGCCCGATCCCGACCCCCGCGTCGGGCTTGGGCCCGGACTCTTCGACGCGGAAGAGGCCATCTGGAACATGCGCATGCTGTCGACCACGCCTCCGGAGCCCCCGTTCGTCGGCTCGACCAACTCGGACCTGGCCTTCACCGGCGACTACGCCATTCAGGGCAACTACGACGGCATCCAGGTCTGGGACATCTCCGACCCGCGCAATCCGGTGTCGGTGATCACCTACCTCTGTCCGGCCTCCCAGAGCGACGTGTCCATCTACAACCACCTGATGTTCGTTTCCGGTGAGGGACTCGGGGGAAGGCTGGACTGCGGTGATGAGGGAATCCCGGAGGCGGTGAGCCACGACCGGCTGCGCGGAATCCGCATCTTCGACATCTCCGACATCGCGAATCCCGAATACGTGGCCAATGTGCAGACCTGCAGGGGCTCGCACACCCACACGGTCCTCAAGCACCCGGGGGACGACGACAACGTCTACATCTACGTGTCCGGTTCCGCTGGGGTGCGTCCGCCCGAGGAGCTCGCCGGATGCTCGGGCCTTTCGCCCGACGAAGATCCCAGTTCCGCCCTCTTCCGGATCGAGGTCATTCGCGTTCCGCTCGACGACCCGCAGTCGGCGGAGATCGCGAGTTCACCGCGGATCTTCCAGGACCTGGTTGCGCCGCCCAGGCACGGCTTGTCGCCGGCGGACTACGAAGAGCTCGACGCCGCGCGGGCAAGAGGCGACATCATCGGTTACCGCCGCGGCCAGCCCCGGGTTCTGCGTGCCCAGCAGGCCCGTGCCATGTTGGACAGCGTCGTCGCCGCGCGCGGAGGTACCGGCGAACCCACCGCTGCTGACCGAGCGGCGCTCCAGGCAGCTCTGGACGAAGAGGGCCGGCTCCAGGCCGAACAGGCCGCGCAACAGGCCGACGAGCCGCGGCCCGGGCCGACCCAGTGCCACGACATCACCGTCTATCCCCACATCGGTCTCGCGGGCGGCGCTTGCGGCGGGTACGGCCTGCTGCTCGACATCACCGACCCGGTGAATCCGAGGCGGCTGGCGGCCGTCGCCGACTCGAACTTCTCCCTGTGGCACTCGGCCACATTCAACAACGACGGCACCACGGTCATGTTCACCGACGAGTGGGGCGGGGGCGGAGCACCGAAGTGCCGCGCGTCCGACCCGAAGGAGTGGGGCGCCAACGCGACCTTCAGGATCGAAGACGGCGACATGATCTTCCAGGCCTACTACAAGCTGCCAGCGCCGCAGAGTTCATTGGAGAACTGCGTGGCCCACAACGGGTCGCTGATCCCGATCCCGGGGCGCGACATCATGATCCAGGGCTGGTATCAGGGCGGAATCTCGCTGATCGACTGGACCGACCCGGCCAACCCGGTCGAGATCGGCTTCCACGATCGTGGCCCCTCGGACGGCACACGACAGGGTCCAGGTGGCAGCTGGTCGGTCTACTGGTACAACGGCGTGATCGTCAATTCCGAGATTTCACGGGGCCTCGACATCTTCGAACTTGTGCCGAACGAGTCGCTCACACAGAACGAGATCGACGCCGCCAACTCCGTCGTACTGACCCAGCTCAATTCGCAGGGCCAGCCGATCTTCGAGTGGCCGGCCACGTTCGCGTTGGCGCGCGCCTACCTCGACCAGCTGGAGCGCTGGCACGGGATGACGGCGCCGCAGATCGCCCTCGCCCGCGATGCGCTGACGGCAGCCGAGGGTGCGACCGGCGCCCAACGCAGCAGCACGCTGAGCGCGCTCGCGGAACGGCTCCGGACGCAAGCGAATGGCGCCGCCGATCCGGACAAGGCTGCCAGGCTGGCGGACGCAGTTCAGCGACTGGCGGAGGGAGGCTAGCCCGCTAGCGCGTACCCAGCGAGATGCCGACCCGGTACGTCACCAGGTTGGCGTCGCTGACGACGGGATTGGCCCGCCAGCCTCCGCGGGGGAGTTGGCGCAGGTTCTGCGCACCGTCTGTCAAGTACTCGGTCAGGCCGTTGTGGTGGTAGTGTGCCGCGAGATCCAGCGAAATCGGCTTGTCGCCCTCGCGCAACGACACGGACAGGCCTGCGCCCGCGGCGAGCGCAAGGCTGAAGTCGTCGAAGTTGGTCGTAGACGCGAAGGGCTCGTCGTGGTGGTCGCCGCGGACGCTGGTCTCGGTGATGAAGTACGAAAAGCCCACCGTGCCGAAGAAGTAGGGCCGGAGCGGACCGCTCCCCAGGTAGACCTGCGGCCCCACGCCCATGGCGAGGATCGAGTTGGTCGTGGAAACGTCGACATCCACGAAAGGGACCGTGGGGCTCAGCGCGGTCCTGTAGGACTCGTGACCGTACACCACGAACGACCCGTCCAGACGGACCGCCGCGAGACCCCGTCCATCCAGAAACACCAGCCCCCCCAATCCGGTGCCCCCACCCAGGTTCACATGGTTGCCGAACTCCCCGACGGGCACCGCGAGGGCGCCATGGAAATGGAACTCGCCCCGGAGCGGCTCCGGGCCACCTGTGAAATGTGCGTCGTTCCGCTGACCCTCCGCGCCGTCGGGCAACACGGCCCCCGCCAGCACCACGGCTCCCGCCAGTACAATCGTCTTCGCTGTCATCGTCGCCGCCTTCCCGCTATTCGCTCACTCCCCGGGCCCGCGTGTCCTTGTCGCGCCGGTCGAGCACCGCTCCCGGCAGGGCCCCGGTAGGCTCGCCATTGTCGACCGTGAACTCCCCGTTCACCAGTACAAACTCGATACCCGTGGGATAGAGGTCGGGTTCCATGATGGTCGCCGGCGAACTGATGTCGCCGTAGTCGAACACCACGATGTCGGCCTTGTAGCCCTCGCGCAGCAGGCCCCGGTCCTTCAACCCGACGATCTGTGCGGCCAGACCGGTCGACGAGCGGATCGCGAACGGCAGCGTGATGACGCCGCGCTCCTTGACGTAGTGCGAGATCTTCCGCGCGAACGCCCCGTACGACCTCGGGTGCTGGCCCGGTCGCGTCCAGAGCAGGACGGAGCCGTCGGTGGACGTCGCCGTGTACTCCTGCCGCATGTAGTTCTCCACGTCGAACCGGTGGCCGCCGACGGGACGGAAGCGTACGCCGGCGGGCCCGAGTTCCGTCGATTCCAGGGCAAAGTGAACGAGTTGTTCAAAGGGCGACCGCCCCGCTTCGGTCGCGATCTCCGCGAGGCTGCGCCCCACCGCCTCGGGAAAGTCGGGGGCGGAGACGACGATGTGCCTGTCCGCGCCGCCCTGCAGGCGCAGTATGTAGTCCGCGTCGCGCTCCAGTTCCGCCGCGGCGGACGGATCGGCCAGGTTGGCGCGCAGATTGCCCTTCGGGTCGCCCATCAGCTCCGTGTCGCGCCACAGCGGTGAATCCTGCCCGCCGGAGCGGTCGGTTCCCGGCGGCGCGTAGCCCCAGTCGGGCAGCACGTCCACGGGCCCGCCGCCGAAGGTCTCGTACGGGTACTGGTCGAGGTAGACGTCCACCCCGTCCCGCCGTGCGGCTTCGATCATGAGGACATCGGTCTGCGAGTGGCCCCACGTGTCGGTGCCCTTGGCCTTGATGTGCGTGCCCACCACGCGGATCCCCGCCGCGCGGCCGATCTCGATTGTCTCGCGCATGCCGTCCGTGCCGGTGAGCGGCTGGCCGTCCACAATCGAGGGGATCTGCCAGAGAGGCAGCGGGGACTGACTGCGCTGGTGGGCGTAGTAGAAGCCATCGTAGGGCGCGACCTCCCTGGCCAGCGCGATCAGTTCCTCGGTGGTGCTGAAGCGGCCCGGCCGGTACTCGGGACCGGCGCCGAGACCCCACGCTCCAGCTTCCATCGCGCCGCGCACCAGCTCGGCCATCCGCGCGATCTCGTCGGCCGTCGCGGGGCGTTCGTAGTCATCCCCCATCACCAACCCCCGCACGGTACCGTGACCCACCATCGGCACCACGTTCGTGGCCACGCCCGGCGTCCGGTACGCCTCCATCTCGTCCGGGATCGGCCACACGGGATTGCGGCCGTCGGGGCCGAAGACCGAGGTGGTGATGCCCTGCATGACCAGGTTGTGCGCGCGCCGCCCCTCGACGTTGTCCGACGCGAAGGCGCGGTCGGCGTGCGAGTGCATGTCGATGAAGCCGGGCACGACGTACTTGCCGGCGGCGTCGATGACGCGCGTGGCGGTGGCGTCCGGCAGCCGGCCGATTGCGACGATCTCGTCGTCCACGATGCCGATGTCGGCGTTGAAGGCGGGGCTGCCCGATCCGTCGAGGACCATTCCGCCCCGGATGAGGAGGTCGAACTGCTGGGCGGATGCGGGGGCGGGGAGGAAAACGGCAAGCGCAAGGAACGCCGCTGCCGGGCAGTGCATCCGGTTCATGATGTTACTCTGCTTCTGATCGGCTACCACAGGATCGGCACGGAGTACCGCGCGATCGCCTCGTCCGGTGTCACGATCGTCATTCCGTTGAGGATGGCCTGGCAGACCAGCCCACGGTCGAACGGGTCGGTGTGCAACGCCGGAAGGAGATCATCGTGGGCGGCGGCCCGCTCGTCAAACGGGAGCGGCTCCAGCCCCAGCCATTCACGGCGACTTGTCGTGATCGGATCACCCCAGGCGTTCCAGCGCCCAGGCTGCATGCTCCCTCACCAACTCCGACCGGTCGTGCGCGGCGCGCTCCAGCACCGGAATCGCTTCCTGTGAGCCCCAGTTGCCCAGGGCCACGCAGACGTTGCGCAACAGGCCGTTCCGGCGCGCGCGCGCAACCGGCGAGTCGCGGAACTCGCGCAGGAACCCCTTGCCGGACATTTCGAGAAGCCGCGTCGCCAGGTCGATCAGCGACACGCCATCCAGGTCGGAGCGGGGGGAGTAGTCGGGCTCGGCCGTCGGCTTGGAGAACCGCTCGTTCCAGGGGCACACCTCCTGGCAGATGTCGCAGCCGAAGACGCGGTTGCCGATGGCGGAACGCAGTTCGTGCGGAATCGGTCCCTTCAGCTCGATGGTCAGGTACGAGATGCACCGCGTCGCGTCCATGACCGGGGCGCCGTTGTCGTCGCGGCCCAGCAGCGCACCCGTGGGGCAAGCGTCGAGACAGCGGCGGCATGTGCCGCAGTGGTCTTCGTCGAAGGGGTCCGAGGGCGTCAACGGGAGATCGGTGAGCAGCACGCCCAGAAAGAAGTACGAGCCCCGGCGCGGGTGGATGAGCATGGTGTTCTTCCCGAACCAGCCCAGCCCCGCACGCATGGCCACCTCCCGTTCGAGAAGCGGTCCCGTGTCGACGTAGGCCCGGCGCCGGAAGGGTCGCCCGGCGAGATCCTCCAGGCGGCGCGCGAGGTCCTCGAGCCGTTCGTGCAGGACACGGTGGTAGTCGCGGCCGCGAGCGTAGCGCGCGACGATGGCGCGGGACGGGTCGCCGGGTGAGGTGGCGGGCTCGTCGTTGGCGTACGACTGCGCGACGACGAGCGCGCTCCGGAAGCCGGACAGTGCGCGGTCGAGGTCAGCGCGGCGCCGCACGGCGTCCGGACGGGCCAGGTAGGCCATCTCCCCGTGAAGGCTGGCGGCGATCCAGCGCCGGAAACGGGCAATGTGGTCGCTGCGCCCCAGGTTGGCGACGCCCACCCATTCCAGGCCCATCGCATGGGCCTCCGTTAGTGCGCGTTCGGTGTCGAGGATCATGCTACCATTGTTCGCTGTATGAGCCATGGAACGCCATCTTCAGCGACCCCGCAGGCCGGCCACCTTCAGCCCCAGGGACAGATCGTGCGCATTCGCTCTTCAGATCGGGCGCCCTTCGGTGGGGTGCTCGCGTCCTGGATTGTCGCCTTGGGGTTCTCGGCCACGTGCGATGCGTTTGAGCGCGACTACGACGTCTGGGTCGACACGCTCTCCACCGGGATGGTTCGCGTCTACAACCGGGATCTGATGAGGACCAGGCAGGAACCGGACTTCGTCCTGGTCGAAGAGCTGCGGTTGGGACAGGCGCCCGGCGCGGCGAGCGTACAGGGCCCGGGAGTTTTTGGTGACATTGTCGGTCTGGCAGTGGACGGATCGGGTAGGACCTACGTCGCGGACCGGGCGAGTCAGGAAATCCGGGTGTTCGATTCGGACGGGACCTTCCTCCGACGTTTCGGGCGAACCGGAGATGGTCCCGGGGAGTTCCAGGCGCTGGGGGGTGTGGTGTGGCATCGTTCGGGAGCGCTCCTCGCAATGGATGTAGGTGCTCGAAGAATCACCGCCTTCAACTCGTCGGGCGAAGTCCTTTCAACTTCCGCGCACAACGGGAACACGCGGAGCACGGCCTCCGTCTGGCGGGCCGAGACGGACACGCTGGGGTTCCTCTACGAGCGGGATTGGGACTCTCCCTCGTGGGCCCGGCGTGTCGTAAAGCACCGGGTCCTCCCTGACTTCACCCTGGCTCCTGTGGACACGATCGACCTGCCGGAACGCGGGCCGCATTTCGATTCGATCCCCACCAACTGGCGGCCCCTCTGGTCCGTGGACCCAAACGGAAGCGTCTGGCACGGCAACACAAACCGGTTCCTGTTCTTCAAGGTCGCGCACCGGAGGGACACGACGCTGGCCGTGGAGCTGCGGCGCCCGACGCCTCTGCTGGCAGGCCGGGAGCGAGACAGTCTGGCTGCGGCGTGGGATCTGCCCTCAAGCTTGCTTCCGCGCTACAAGGCCGTCTTGACACTCTTGCGGGTCGCCGGGGACGGAAGGGTGTGGGTATGGAATCCATATGCGCGGCAGAGATGGGGCATGTGGGAGATGTTCGACGAAAGGGGCCACCACCTGGGCCAGGTGGGGATCACCGTGGCGCTGGCGTCGACACCCTCGCCGGTCTTCGGAGATGGCACCGTTACCGGGGTCACCCATGACGATTCCGGAGCGCAATACGTCGTCCGCCTGCGGGTGCGCGAAGTGGACTGAGGGTCCGAGGGCCCGGGATCAGTTGGCCACCAGCTTTTTCAGGTCGTCGATCCGGCTTGCCGTGACATCCTTGAGGTCATCGATCCGGGCGGCCGTCACGTCTCTGACATCTTCGACCCGTGCCGACATGACTTCCTTCACGTCATCGAAGCGCTTCCCCATGTCATTGAAGCGTGCTGCCACGTCATCGAAGCGCTTCCCCATGTCGTCGAAGCGGTATCCGATCCGCCGTTCGACGTCCCGAATGTTCTGCCCGATCGCGGCGTGAGCTTCCCGGCTCTCATCGCGCACCAGCCCGGTGTCGGAGCGCATCTCACCACGCACCGGCCCGATTTCGGAGCGCATCTCACCGCGCAGTTGCGTGATCTCGTCCCGCACTTCACCGAAACGCCGGTCCATGGAGCGCTGAAAGTCGTCGAGTCGCTTGCCCATCCAGACGCTGATGGCGATCAAGCCGCCGGTCAGCACCACCATTTCGGCAGCGAATCCGATCCACTGGGTGGTAGGCACGCCCGCTACTCCTCTCTCCAACCGATTGTCATCATTTGTAGTCTCCGATACCCCTCGCTGGCAAGGGGAAGAAGGAAGATCGCATCCAGGCCGAACGAAGCCCATGGTTCGATAGGACAGATCGATGTTCGGATGGGCGAGTACCCCGAAAGCGCGCGCCCCAGGGGCGTGAGTGCTATCCTTCCGTTGCCGGCCACGCCCCGACGACACGTCCAATACCACCTCCTGCAATGAACCTCGACCGGATTCGCGACGAGTTCCCGATCCTCGCGCGCCGCAACTATCTCAATTCGTGTTCCCTGGGAGCACTCTCGAGACGGTCGGAGGACCGACTCGGAGACTTCGTTGCCAAGTGGCATGATTTCGGGGCCTCGGCCTGGTACGAACACTGGTGGAGCGCGCTGGGCGATCTGCGCGGCCGCGTGGAGGCGCTATTCGGCGCGCCATCCGGGACCATCGCGCTCATGCCCTCGACCTCCGCGTGCCTGGCGGCGGTTTCGTCCAGCCTGGACTGGGGCAAGCGCAACCGGATTGTCACGACCGAGTTGGATTTCCCCACGCTGCTGTACCAGTGGAAGGTACGGCCCGATGCGGAGATGGTGGTGCTGAAGAGCGCCGACGGCATCCACATCGACCCGCAGCAGTTCGCCGAAGCGGTGAACGATCGGACGCTGGCGGTCGCGACCAGCCACGTCTTCTTCACGACCGGGGCGATCCAGGATCTGGAGGCCATCGCCGACATCGCGCGGGGCGCTGGCGCGTACAGCTTGATCGACGGCTACCAGGGGGGTGGCCAGGTGCCGATCGACCTTCCCGCGGCAGGCGTCGACTTCTATACCTCGGGGCCGCTCAAGTGGCTCTGCGGCGGGCCCGGCCTGGCCTACCTCTACGTCCGCGACACCCTCATTCCAGAACTCGAACCCACCATTACCAGCTGGTTCGCCACCGAGGATCAGTTCCAGTTCAATCCCGGTGATTTCCGCTACCACCAGGACGCACGGCGCTTCGAACTGGGCACTCCCGCGCTTGCCACCGTGCATACCGCGCTGGGCGGGCAGGAGATCGTGGACGAGGTCGGGATGGCGGCGATTCGCGCGCAAAACGTGGCACTCACGGAGCGGCTCGTGGAAGGGTGTAGCGCTGCGGGGTTTTCGCTTCGTGTGAGCGACCGGCGGGAGACGCGTTCGGCGATCGTTCTGGTACGGCACCGGAGGCCCGCTGATGCGGTTGCGCATCTCGCCCGGCGCGGGATCATCGTCGACAACCGTCCTGGAGTGGTGCGCGCAAGTCCGCACTTCTACAACACCCTGGATGAGGTCGACGAGTTCGTGGAGGTGCTGAAGGAGACGGTGTAGCGCGGGTTGGTCAGCCGGGCAGAACCAGCCCCATGCGGAGAAGCTCGGGTGCCTAGCCGGGCACAAAGGGTCCGTCCCGGCATTCGATCGGATTACTACCGGAGTGACTGCAGCAGGTTCCCGGGATCCCACCGGCCGCCTGTGCAACCTCGGTTGGATCGTGCAATAGTAAAGCCACCGTTCATCGCATCCTCCAACCGGAAGAGGTCCCGTGTTATCTGCGCTCGCGCTCGCCACAGTCATCCAGGTGTCCCCCCAGGTGCAGGAACTCGCGCCGGGCACCCGCTACGACCCCGACATTCCCACGCTGGAGGAGGTGGCGGGCCACGACTTCGGGGAGGTCGTCACACCGCCCGCCGACGTGATCCGGTACATCGAGGCGCTGGCCGCGGCCGCGCCGGAACGCACCCACCTCATCCGGTACGCGGAGAGCTGGGAGGGCCGCCCGCTCGTCGTCCTCGTGATCGGCTCGCCGGAGCGCATGGCCAGGCTGGACGACGTCAAGGCGGATCTCGCGCGTCTCGCCGACCCCCGTGGGCTGTCCGACGACGAGGCGGAGGCACTGCTCGCCGAGCTCCCCGTCGTGACCGCGCTCATGCATTCGATCCACGGCAACGAGATCAGTCCGGCCGGCGCGGCCATGGCGGAGGCCTATCACCTGCTTGCGGCCACCGGGGACGCGGACGTCGATCTCATCCTGTCGGAGTCGCTGGTCCTCATCGACCCCCTCGAGAACCCGGACGGCCGGAACCGCTTCGTGTACCAGAACCAGGTCGCCCAGGCCCGGTGGCCGAACGAGGAGGCGGCGTCTGCGGAACACGACGAACCGTGGCCGGGCGGGCGTGGCAATCACTACCTGTTCGACCTGAACCGGGACCTCTTCATCCAGAGCCAGCCCGAGACGCGGGGGAAGGTGGACGTGCTCCTCGAGTTCCGGCCGCAGATCGTCGCGGACCTGCACGAGATGGGCGGGGATGCCACCTACTTCTTTCCGCCCACGGCACCGCCGTCCAACCCCTGGTACGGGGAGCGGCAGATCGCGCTCATGGACGTGTTCGGTTCGGCGACCGCGGCGCGCTTCGACGAGCGCGGCTTCGCGTACTTCAACCGGGAGGTCTTCGACCTCTTCTACCCCGGCTACGTCGACATGTGGCCGATGGGGTACGGCGGGCTCGGCATGACCTACGAGCAGGCAAGCGCCCGCGCGCTGAGGCTGAGGCAGTCGGACGGCGACCTGCTCACCTACGGCGACGGGGTGCTGCACCACTTCACGGCGGCGATCGAGACGGCGCTGACCGCCGCCCGGAACCGCGAGAGGATCCTGCGCGACTACCTCGCGTTCCGGCGTGAGGGCGTGGCCGCGGGGCAAAGCGGCCCGGCGGAGATCGTGCTCCACTCGGCGCACGACCCGGGTATGGCGGAGCGCCTCGCCATGATGCTGGTGGAAAACGGGGTCGAGGTGTTCCGCGCATCGGGGCCCGTGACGGTCCGGGACCGCACGCTGTCCGCCGGCTCCAGCTTCATCGTGCCGCTGGACCAGCCCATGCACGGGTTCATCCACAACCTGCTCGACGCGCACGTGCCCATGGCGGAGGAGTTCGTGCAGCGGCAGATCGAGCGTCGTGCGAACCGCCAGCCGGACGAGATCTACGACCTGACGGCGTGGAGTCAGTCGCTGCTATGGGACGTGGAGGCAATCGAGACCGACGCGACCGGGGCTCGGGGGCAGCCGGTGACCGGTGTGGTTACGCTGGAGGCGCCGCCTGCGCTGCCCGAGGCCGTCGTCGGCTACCTCATCCCCTGGGGCACGAATGCGGCCGCTGCGGTTGTCGAGGCGCTGCGGGAGGGCATTCGCGTCCGGGCCGCGGGCGCGGAGTTCACGCTGGAAGGCCGCCGGTACGGGACCGGTACGGCGATCGTACGCGTGGCCGAGAACGGGCCGGATCTGCGGCAGCGTCTGGCGGAGATCGCGGCTCGGCACCGAGCCGAAGTCGTGGCGATCGGTGACGCCTACGTGCGCGAGGGCATGTCGCTGGGTAGCGGGCGGGTGAGGGGACTGCGCGAGCCCCGTGTGATCCTCGTCTACGACGCCCCGGGTCAGAGCTATTCCGTGGGTTGGGCCCGTTACGTCCTCGAGCGGCGTTACGGGCAGCGCACGACGGCTGTGCGCGCATCGAGCCTGGGTCGCGTGCGGCTGGACGACTACGACGTGATCGTCTTTCCGAGCGGCAGTTACGGCAGCACGGTCGGGGACGGGCTCCTGGATCGTCTGCGGACCTGGATGCGGGACGGCGGCACCGTGATCACGATGGCCGAGTCGTCGCGCTGGGCCTCGCGGGCAGGGCTCCTCGCCACCGAGACGGAGCGCCGCGGCGGGCGGGCCGAAGGCGATGATCCGCCCGATCCCGGCACCCAGGACCAGCCCATCGAATACCTGGACGCGATTTCCCCCGACGACGAATCGCCGGAGGGCGTGCCGGGCGCGATTCTGCGCACGACGCTCGACATGGAGCACTGGCTGGCTGCAGGCACGGATGGAGAAATCGGTGTTCTGGTCGAAGGCTCACGCGTGTTCCGACCCATCACCCTTGACCACGGTACAAATGTCGGGCGCTACGCAGAGCTCGACGACCTGGTTCTCGGCGGAATCGTGTGGGAGGAGTCCCGGCCGCAGCTGGCCAGCAAGGCCTTCCTCATCCATCAGCCCGTCGGACGCGGCCAACTGGTGGCGTTTGCCGAAGACCCCAACTACCGGGCCTATGCCGAAGCGACGCAGCTGCTGTTCATGAACGCGGTGCTGCTGGGGCCGGGGCGGTAGAGGCCCTCAGCTCACGGGCCGCACCCTCTTCTTCAGGATGAACAGTCCCTCCTGCATGCTGGTCACGATCACCGTGCCACTGGGGAAATACGGGTAGTTGCTCCACGCGCCGCCGAACCCGGGGCCCTCCTTGTAAGGCGCCGTGTCGAAATACCCCACCTCGCGCGGATTCTCCGGGTCGGAGATGTCGAGAACGTGCAGGCCGTAGAGGTAGTTGGCCTGGTACATCAGGTCGTCGCGGATGTAGAGGTTGTGGGCGCTCGCGGGCATCGAGCCCATGAATTCCCTGACCAGCACGGGATCCTCGAGGTCACTCACGTCCCAGATCAGGGTGCGCGTGGTCTCGGCGTTGCCGGCGATGACGTCGGCCTCGTCGTCCTGGTAGAAGTAACGGTGGTCTTCAGTGAGCCAGCCCTGGTGGATGTACGCCGGGTTGGGCGAGGACGGGGCCGCCACTTCGACCGGGTTGTCCTTGTCGGTGACGTCCTGGATCTGGAAGGTGCGGCCGTTCGAATTGAAGCACAGTTCCCGTCCCTGGTAGTCCTCGTCGGGACCCCGGTAGATGACGCACTGGGTGTCGTGGGTGCCGCCGGTGGGGGCGCAGCCGACGAACTCGGGGTTTTTGGGATCGTCGATGTCGATCATGTGGAGGCCGCCGCCGCAGGTGTCGCCTGCGCCTCCGCCCCCGATGGTGTACGCGATCCCGGTCTCCTCGTTGATCGCGATGTTGTGCGAGCTGCCGATGCGGGTGTAGTGGAAGTCGGGCTCGAAGAGCGCGGGCATCTCGTCGACGGAGATGTCGCGGAGGCGGGTGAGGTCGAAGACCTGCATGCCGTGCTCGCCCGCGCCGTCGGCGACGACGAAGGCGTGGTCCTTGTACGTCTTGATGTCGCGCCAGAGCTGCGACGGCGGGGTGCCCCACGGCTTGGGCAGGTCGCCGACCAGCATGGGGTTGGTGGGATCGGTGATGTCGACGAACGACGTGCCGTCGTTGCGGCCGACCAGCGCGTATTCGCGCCCGGTCATGGGGTCGGTCCAGCCCCAGTTGTCGTTGGCGCGCACGCCGCGGGCGCGCTCCTCGGCCCGCAGGAGCGAGGGTGGCACGTATGCCAGCAGTTCGACCTCGTCGCAATCGAAGGGGCCGACCTTCCCCTCGATGCACCGGCGCTCCTCGCCCACCAGGGCTGCGAGCATGTCGGGCGCGCTCACGAGCATCTCCGCTTCCCCCCAGCCGCCATCACCGCGTTCAAACACATGGACCGAGCCGGCCTGGTGGTGCATCCCGGGCGCGCCGACCGCCACCACACCCGCGCTGGCCACGATCAGGCCGCCGAACCGGTCGCTCTCGACCGTCTCCTCCTGGGCAAGCTGGATGCGGCGCGCCTCGGCGGGCAGCGATCCGTCTGCCGCGGCCTCGAATAGGAAGGCCGAGCCGAGTTCGTAGCCGCGCGTGGTGGGGGCGCCCACCCAGACATCGTCGCCGGCCAGGGCCACGGCCTCGCCGAAGCGGTCACCGCTCTCGCCGCCCGAGAACGCGAGCCGGCCCTCGGCGGGGACCCACCGGGCGAGGTCGGCACTCCATGAATGCGTGTAGACCGCGCCACGGCTGTCGTCCGTTCCCGGCGCCCCGATCAGGACCCTGTCCCCCGCAGCCGCCAGGGCCGACCCGAAGTTGGCATTCGATTCGGCGGCCGATTCGAGGACGCCGCCCTCAACCCAACCCCCGTCAACCATGCGGTAATGATAGACGCGGCCGGCCCGTTCGCCATCGTCGCCGCCCGCGTTCCACTGGGGAGCACCGATCAGGGCGCCGTGGGGGGTGAACTGGATCGCGGCGCCGAAACGGTCTCCTTCTGCCCCGTCCGCGGGTTGAAGCTGCCCGCGCCGGGTCCACTGGCCGTCGGCGTTGCGCTGGTAGGTGTAGACGGCCCCCTGTGGCTCGGCCTCTTGCTCGCCGCCACGGCGGCGGGGGGCGGGAGCGGCTCCGGGCGCGCCCACGAACAGCCAATCCTCGTGCGCGGCGATGGTCACGCCGAAGTCGTTGCCGCAGTAGCCGTCGTAGCGGCACGATGGGGATGCGCCGGCGATGTCGTCACCCTCGATCGTGCCGGTGGCCGCCCACGGGCCGCCGTCCGTGCGCTCGAAGACGTGGATCGGACCGCCGCGTTGGCCGATGAAAAGGGTGTTGCCCGTCCTGGCGAGCATGGTGCCGAAGCCGTCCGCGCGCTCGGAATCGGGGGCGCGGAGCACAGTGGACTGGCGCCATCCGCCGCCGGCATTCGCGTAGATGTACACGGATCCGGGTCGGAAGCTGGTCGTCGGCTCGGCGATCAGGAGTTCGTCGCCGTCGATGATCACGGATTTGCCGAAGGAGCCGGACTGCGCGGCGAGCGGCGGAGCGGCCCAGGCGAGGGCGGCGAGAGAGGAGAGGGCGGCGAGAAAGGCGATGGTCGGCTTGCGAATCATGGTGCGTTTCCGGTGTTGCGTATGAGCGGGGTTGCGTGCCTGTCGGTGTGTCGAGGTCAGCGGGAGCATGTCAGCGTGCGAGGATTTCGGCGGCGCGCGGGGCCATGAGCGCATTGCTGTGGCCGGCGCCGGGGACGGTGTCAAGGGCCCAGCCGAAGGGGACGCCGAGTAACTCGGCAGCCGACCGGGCGGTGGCATGGAATGTATGGCCGCGGGTGAAGCGGTGGGGTCCCTGAAGCATGGCCTCGGGAGTCCTGCGCAGGTTGCTGGCGGTGGTCACCGTGTCGGCGTCGCCCAGCAGCACCGTGACGGGGAGTTGCAGGAACTCGGCGAGCCCGGCGACCTCGAAACCCGAGCCGCCCAGGCCGTAGGGCCATGCCGTGTCGTTGTCGGGCAGGGTGTACCATCCGGCGTTGGCGGCGACGGCCCGTTCGACCGGCGCGTCCGGACGGGTCATCAGGAGGCGGTGGACGAACTGGCTGCCGGCGGAGTGGCCGAAGATGCGGAAAGTCGTGCGGGAGCTGCCCGCGGCGGTGCGGACGGCGTCGAAGAGGTGCTCGATCGCGGTGAAGGTCCAGGCGGACTCGGGGTTGTGGTTGGCGTTGGCTGCGCCCGAGCCGGCGTTGGCGTCCACGTCGAGCGGATAAGAGTCCGGGTCCGGGAAAACGTTGCCCAGGTTGTACCATCGGCTGCCTGGGTAGTTGTCGTCGTCGAACTCGGGTACGACGAGGAGGAAGCCGTGCGCGATGGCGTGTGGTTCCCAGTCGTTGAAGTAGCGCTGACCGGTTCGGGACGCACCGTGCATCACGAAGACGATGGGCGTCTCGGGCGTGTGGCCCTCGGGCATGTGGTAGCGCACAGTGATCGGACGGTCGGCGTTGCCGCGGGAGTCGTGGAAGGTAAATTGGCCGGAGCCTTGATGGAGAGCGGGGACACCAGGCGCGGCCTCGGCGGCCGGATTCGTGGCGCGACCATCCTCCTCACCGGCTCCGCCGCAGGCCATCGCCAGGATTAGCGCCGCCACAATGGCCAGGCTGCGCCGCTCTTTCATCCAAATTCTCCTCGGCATTGCGTTTCTGCGATCGCGCTAGCGGTTCACCGGCCGCGGACCCGACCTCCAGACCTCCTCGTGGACCCACGGGCGCGCGCCGTAGGACCGCTCGGTGGGCCATAGCTCGTCGAGGGTCATTCCGTCGTAGACGATGCCGCCTTTCATGACAAGCATGATGTCGGTCGTATTGCGGATGTTGTCGAGGGGATTGGAATTGAGGACCATCAGGTCGGCGAGCTTGCCGGGCGTTAGCGTGCCCAGGTCTTCCGAGGCGCCGAGGAAGTAGGCCCCTTCGACGCTGGCCAGCTCCAGGGCACCCATCGGACCCATCGCCGACTCCGCGATCCAGACCTCCCAGTGGGACGCCAGACCATGCTGCTGGCCGTGCGCGCCAATGGCTCCACGGGCGCCTTCGGCCATCCAGTCGGCTAGGATCTGGGCCAGCATCGGATAGCTGTAGTCGGTGAACGGGCGCTGGAAGACGCGGCGGGAATGCGGGACGAGCTGCTTCCACGGCATCCACAGGCGGAGCTTCTCATCGCGCCAGACCTCGGTCTCCTGGAAGAACCACTCGTCGTTCCACGGCCCCGGACCCCCGACGACGAAGGTCGGTGAGTAGACGGTCTCGGCGCGCCCGAAAAAGCGGGCCGCGTCGGAGTACATCGGCACGTAGCTGATCGGGTGCTCCCACGCGGTCTGGCCGTCCATGATCATGCCCATGTTGAAGGCCAGGTCACTGCCCTCGGACGTGACCATGAGACCGCGCTTGCGCGCGATGTCCGACACCCACTGGCGCTGGTCGCGGCGCGGCTGCAGGTACTGCTTGAGCGACACGGCGCCCCAGGACTGGAGCCGCGCGATGTTGTCCTCGGCGACCTCGTAGCTGGTCAGTTCGTTCTGACGGCCCGCGTCACCCCGGTAGAGCGGGTCGCCCGTTGTGTAGGTGCGGGGACCGACCAGGACGCCCGCCTCGATCATCTGGGCGGCGGGGAAGACGTCCTGCGACCACTGCGAGTTGTCGAGGTTGCTGGTGACGCCGTAGGCCAGCGCGACGGCCATTTCGAAGGCATTGGGCGGGATGATGCCCCGGTATTCGCGGAAGAAGTGCGAGTGCATGTCTATGAAGCCGGGGATCACCGTCTTTCCGGTGCCGTCAATCGTGTGATCGGCCCCGGCTGCGTCGCATTCGGCCATTGTCCCAACGCAGGTGATCCTGCCATCCGTGGCGACGAGCGTGCCGTTCTCGATGACCTGCCGGTTCTCAAGGGTGATAATGCGGGCGCCCGTGATGGCGACGGTGCCCATGCCGAGCGAGCCGCGGGGGACTTCGAGCGCGATCTGGAAGGTGTCGGTGGTCTCGGATGCGACATCGTGCGTGTAATAGCTCGCTGCGCTCCCGAACTCGACGGTGCGGGCGTCGCGCCAGCCGGGGAAGATGCCGCCCCGCCGGCTGAGTTGCCGCACGGGGAGCATCCCGCCCTTCTTGGCGACCGCGACCGCGCCGCCGAGCCCCGCCGCCCCGCTGGGCACCGGCACCAGATACGCGTTGTCGCCCTCGTTGAAGGCGGCGTGGCGGCCGTCGGGGGAGATCATGACCTCGTCGGCCCAGGGGAGGACGAGGTGGGTGCGCGGGTCGGAGCCGTCGCGCGCGACCGAACGCAGCCGCGTGGAGTCGCCCATCGTGCGGTAGAAGATCCGCCCGTCCGGGCCGAAAGCGCCCCGCACGAACTGGGTGCGCGTGGGCAGTGTGTTGCCGGGGACGCGGACGACGCGCTGGCCCGCTGAACCCATGCCCGCCTGGTCACCGGTCTCGGCACCGCCGCCGGGTCCGGCCGCCGGGAAGAGCACCAGGTCGTACCACGGGTTGTGCGCCACCGAGCGGTAGCGGACCGTGGCGCCCGACCCCCGCGTCGCCAGGATCTCGGTGCCGTCCGGACTCCACTGAGTGTGGGCGTACTCGCCGGGCTCGGCGCTCACCTGCCGGGGGCTGCCGCCGTCGGCGCCGATGGTCATCACATGGCCGGTCCCGTTCTCGTCCACGGTCGTGTAGGCGATCGACCGGCTGTCGGGCGACCAGGACGGCGAGTACTCGAAGCGCTTGCCTGTGTCGGAGGTGAGTCGGCGGGGCGTCCCGTCGGGCAGGTCCATGACCCAGACGCGGCCGGCGGCGACAAAGGCGAGTCGCTCACCGTCGTGCGAGCCTGTCGTCCAGCGTGTAAAGTTGATGGGGACAGGACCGTCGTCGATGCGGAAGGCCTGGTAGGCTTGCTCGGAGATCACCCTGTGGACGCGCGCGGTGAAGGGAATGGTCGAGACCTCGCCGCTGGCCACGTCCAGTCGCCTAAGCTTCCCTCCCTGCGCGATCACGATCGAAGCCCCGTCCGGCGCCCACGCGTAGCCGGGCAGCATGCGGATCGTCTTCATCCCCTCGGTCATGTCCTGCGCGATCGGGTCCATGGCGATCCGCTCGGCCCCCGTCTCCAGGTCGCGCACCCAGAGCGCGGTGCTCGGGCCGAACTCGTGCCCCTTCCACTCGATCGTGGCGTCGGGGAGGCGGCGCGCGAAGGCGACGTGGCGTCCGTCCGGGGAGATTTCGCCCGCGAACCCGCCGCCGCCCGAGAGCCGATACTGCCGTGACGGGACGCCGCTCGTGACCTTCACCACTGCGCCCGTCTCCAGGTCCATGCGGCGCAGGTTCATGGTGCCCTGGAAAGCGTCGCGCACGAGCCGGTCGTCCAGCAGGGCGGTTGCGATATCGTCCACCGCCCACGGCACAGTCTGCCCCGGTGTGCGCACATGGTAGAACACGTACCGCCCGTCTTCGGACACCGACGGCCACGACGCCGAGCCGTCGTCGTTGGACACGACCTC
Source organism: Gemmatimonadota bacterium (assembly GCA_009841165.1). Taxonomy (GTDB): domain Bacteria; phylum Gemmatimonadota; class Gemmatimonadetes; order Longimicrobiales; family Gaopeijiaceae; genus Bin94. The sequence continues at coordinate 33,920 of VXMI01000067.1, forward strand.
GACGCCGGTGCCGCCGTCCTGGTGGTACATCCAGATCCCGCCGCTCTGCGCCACCAGGATGTACTCGCCGTCGGCCGTCCATTCGGGCATCGTCACGCGGGTGTCCATGCTGGACTGCACCTGGCGCGGGTTCGATCCGTCCGCGTCCATCACCCAGAGGTTCGTCTGGCCGGCACGGTCCGAGATGAAGGCGATGCGCGTGCCGTCGGGGGAGTATTTGGGATGGTAGTTGACCGCGACGCCGCTCTCCTGCGTGAGGCTCTCGGCCTGCCCGCCCTCCGCGGGGACGCGGTAGACGTGCGCGAGGAGATCGAAGATGATCCACCGTCCGTCGGGCGACATGTCCACCGACATCCACGTCCCCTCGTCGGTCTCGAAGTCGATTTCGCGGGTATCGCCCCGCGCGAGGGTGACGTCCCAGTCGGCGTCGTCGGAGCCGTCGGGGCCGGCCGCGTCCTGGGCGAGGGCCGGGGCGGGGAGGACAGCGGTCGCCAGGAAGGCGGCCCACAGGAACGGGGCGGCAGGACGGTCAAGAGACATGGGTGCCTCCGGGGCTGCGGCGAAGCGGTGGGACACCCGTCAGAATAGGGAACGGCGGCGCGGAGGGCCACCGGAAACAACTCCCGCGGCAGGACTCGAACCTGCGACCCGACGGTTAACAGCCGTCTGCTCTACCAGCTGAGCTACGCGGGAATGCGTAAACCGCACACGGAAATCGATGCGGCACAGACCTCAATTTTCGCGGAGCGCGATTTCGAAGTCAATGCGCGCCGGAGCGGAGAATCGACGTCCTACACATTGAACCGCACGTACATGATGTCGCCGTCCGCCACCACATATTCCTTCCCCTCCACCCGCATCCGCCCGGCGTCCTTCACGGCCTGCTCGGTCCCGAAATCGGCAAAGACGTCATACGGGATGATCTCGGCGCGGATGAAACCGCGCTCCATGTCGCTGTGGATCCGCCCCGCGGCCCTGCGTGCAACCATGCCGCGCCGTATGGTCCAGGCGCGCACGTCCTCGGGTCCTACGGTGAAGAACGAGATCAGATCCATCAGCGAGTACGCTGCGCGGATGAAGCGGGCCAGCGTCGGTTCGGCGAGCCCCATGTCCTCCAGGAACTCCGTCTGGTCTTCCGGGTCCAGCGCCGCGATTTCGGCCTCGACTCGCGCCGAAAGGATCATGCCGGCGCCGCCCATCTCGGCGATTCCCGCCGCCAGCTCCGAATCGAGCGGCTCGCCCACGCGGTCCTCGTCCACGTTGACGGCTGCCAGCAGCGGCAGATCGGTCAGCAGGCCATAGCCCTTCAGGAAGCCGCGGTACAGCTCGTCACGGGGCACCTGCCGCAACGCGCGGCCTTCCTCCAGCGCGGCGACCGCGGTCTCGAAGGCACCGATCTCCCGCACGTCGGCCCGCTCCTTGCGCGCTCGGTCGAGCCTGCGCTCCGCGATGCCCAGGTCGGAGAGGACGCACTCGTCGTGGAAGGCCAGGAGATCCCCGACCGGGTCGGGCGCAGCGTCCAGCGCGGGGTTCACGAAGTCGCGCAGCACCAGACACAGGGCCTCCCGGTCCCGGATCTGCTGCAGCGCCCCTGGCGAGAGGACGTGCGGTTTGCCACCGTACTCGCCCGGTACGTCCTTGAGGTTGATCGTGGCGTGCGTCGTCTTCTTCGGAGAGTATGCCCGAGAGAGGAAGTCGACGCGCGGGTCGGGCACGCGCACGGTGCCGACGCGCACCTGGCCGCCGTATCCGACCGGAACGTCGAGCCCCGTCATGGCGTTGAAGAGGGTCGTCTTGCCCGACCCGGCGAAGCCCGCGAGAACGAACTTCATCGGCCGGGGGCGGCTTCGGGGACCGTTGAACGCCGTGCGGGTGCCACGAGCGGCACCGTGAAGGGTGCCGACACCGCGACCGGACCGAAGCCCGGCCGCGGTGCGACAGGGTTGTCAGCTTCCTCCGAGATTCGGGTTCGATTCCCACTCGTCGATGCCGATCTCGAAGCACACTCCGCGGCCAGCAAGCGAGGGATCGTTCGTTCTCCTGAGGTCGTTGAGCCGGTGGCCCTGCAGCCAGAGTTCCGCAGAGCGCTCATACATGATCTGCGCCATCACCGCCGCGTGGCTCACCTCGCCCTCGTAGGGATCGAGAGAGACGAAAGCTCGCAACTCGTTGATGAGCTCCACGGCGCGTTCGGCACTGCCAATATTCAACTCTGCCTCCGCTTCCATCAAGCGGGCTTCCTGCCAGGTTGAAATCGGGATCGGCGAGTCCCGCAGCTTGTACTTCTCCTGCTCCACGTACTTCCGTGTCGGATCGGGGCCCGTTTCGTTGGGTCCCCGGTCGATGAACGAGGTACGCGGATCGGCGATGAAGCGCGGGTCGTCGTAGAAGGTCGGATGCACGCCCGCCTCCCGCCGAGTGAGGGTACGGGTCAGGCTGGCCACCGAGTTGTTTTCGCGACCGCTGTTCTGCGAGTAGACGGCTTCGAATCGGTATCCGGCCTGGATCGCCTTCGCGTCGGACATGGCGCCCGCATAGTCACCCAGCATCAGGCGGGCGCGCGCCCGCCCCGCCTGGGCCCGCATGGCCCAGTCGGGCGCACCAGCGGACGACGCGAGGCTCATGGCCTCGGTGAAGTCCTGGTCCGCAAGCCGGTAGAACTCGGCCGGCGGCATGGCCGGTCCGCCATCGAGCGTCCCCTCGCAGAAGTTGTCGCCCATCATGATCTTGGCCAGTCCGCCCCAGGTTCGAACCTGTGCGGGCTCCACCATGCCTCCTCCACCACCGAAGGCCTCGTCGATGCGCCGGGCGGCATCATCCGCCACCCAGATCGCTCTCGACAGGTTGTTGTAGACGCCGTTGCCATTCGATGTGCGGTCCATCAGTCCCGTCTCCACCGACCTCCAGCTCGGGAAGGAGCCGGTATGGATCAGCTCGAACGAAACGAGTCCGATGATGTTGATGGCACCTGTGTACATGAGCGCCCAGTCACCGGCGACACCGTTGACGACCGGTGGCAGAGCCGCTTCCTGGTCGAGATCCTGTTCCAGGATCTGCTGTTCGTTCTGCACTTCGAGCAATCCGTCGCATGCGGCAAGCGCAAACGCGGGAAGCGTGAACGCGAGCAGGTACTGCAACGGAGATCGTTTCCCTGGATAAGTCCGTGAGTAAGTCATTGTGCCCCCCCCGTCACATCGACGTGCGGAATGTCAACAGGAAGATCCTCGGCGGCGGCAGGGTGTCGAAGTCCTGCGCCTGCCGGAGGTTCGCGGCCCCGTCCCAATTGGTCTCCGGGTGGATTCCGGAGAACTTGCTCCACATCCAGAGATTCCGGGCGGAGAAGCGGATGCTGGAGCGGGTCAGACCGAACTGGCTCAGCAATTCGTCTGGCAGGTCGTAGCCGACGCTGAGCTCCCGTACGGTGAAGAAGTCCGCCGGCTCGTAGAAGCCGGTCCAGCCCAGCGTGACGGTGTAGTTGTACAGTGAATCCGATGCCGGTGTCGGGTCGCCGTTGGGCCTCTGCACCAGCGACAGATACTCATCACCCGTGCGCACCCGGTTCGACCAGTAGCGGGAGAAGTTGTTCTTTACCATGCCACCCCGGAACTCCGCCATGCCGTCGAGCGTGAGGTTGCCCCAGCGCAGCTGCGTCGAATAGGAGCCGAACCACTTGGGGTCAGTTTGCCCCTGGAACATCTGCTCGTCGGTGCGGCTGTGCCTTCGGGCCGTCGGGTCCCACCCGACGAGTTCGTAACCCCACGCTCCGTGCACGGGATACCCCTCGCTGATCCGGTAGCCGAACCCGGAGATGTCGGCCACGCCGCCCATGTCGGTGACCTCGTTCTTCGAAGTCGCGAACTGGACGTTCGACGACAATTCGAGGCTCTCGGAGCTGTAGAGAAGGGCGTTCAGCCCGATCTCGATCCCGCGGTTCTCGATCTGGCCGATGTTCGTCAACTGGTCGGCCGTGAATCCCTGCGACGACGGGAACGGCTTGAAGAGCAGCGCATCCCTCGTCTTCTGGAAGTAGGCGGTGAACTCGAGGCCTATCCGGTCGTCCAGCAGGCCTGCGTCCATCCCGACTTCCACTTCCCGGGAGCGCTCGGGTCCCAGTTCCGGATTTCCGATGTTGCCCGGAGTCACGGCAGGCAGCCCGCCCTGTGCCGAGACCGGCGCCCAGGTGCGGTCCGCCGCGAACTGTGCCGGTGCCAGGCCGGATTCGCCGTATGCCACCCGCAGCTTCATGGTGGGCACCAGACCCGCGGGCCAGAAGCCCTCCTGCGAGATGTTGTACGCCACGGAGGCCTTCGGATAGAGCTGCGTGTTGAACTCGTTGCCGAAGGCGGAGTTGCCGTCCAGCCGCATGCCCGCGGTGACGAAGACCTTGTCCCAGAGCCCGAGTGTCTCCTGCACGAAGACACCGGCGTTGATCTCCTCGACCCGCCGTTCGGATCCCTGCGTCGTCGATGTCGCATCGACCGACTTGACCCCGGGAGCGGGGAAGTCGGTACCGCGTGCGTCGACCCGAATGGTGTTCTCGAAGTTGCCCTGGAAGCCCGCGGTGAACTCCGAGGTGAGTGTCTCGCCGAACGAATTGGACAGGGTCGCGCGGTACTCGGTCGTGATGTCGCGGAAGCTCCGCGTGTGGTTGCGCTTGTTGCCGAGCTTGTTGCCCGATCCCTCGTACCCGAATGGGAAGAACTTGGTGAACTCGTCGGCGTACCAGTCGACGCCGCTCCGGAAGGTGTGACTGAAGTTGTCGGTGGGCTGGTGGGTCACCTCGAACCCCGATGTGGTGCGCAGCACGCGCTGGAAGTTCTCGAGCGTGCTGTTGGCGGCCACGCTTCCGAAGCGCTCGCCGTATGGTCGCTCCGGCGAGGCGGTGTACGGCAACCCGCTCGCGAACTGGGAATAGAGTCCGTGGAGCGCGTTGTTGTCGTCGGGGACCCGTAATCGGTTGTGCACGATGCCCGTTGTCGCGGTGACGGTCACGGTCGGGCTCAGAACGGTCGTCAGGTTGAGCCTGCCGGTGATCACCTTGTTCCAGTTCGCGTCCCCCTTGAGCGACGCCTCCTGGCCCTTGTAGCTCCCGGAAATGAAGTACCGGACAGCCTGGCCTCCGCCGCTGACGGAACCCGCATAGCGATGGTGATAGCCGTTTTCGACGAGTTCGGTCGGGTCACGCGCCTGGAAACCGTCGGGGCCCTGGAAGTACTGGTTCATCCTTCCCGGGAAGGTGTCCGTCGGCGTCCGCTCGAAGCCCTGTTCGACCTCGAAATTCCACTGGGGGGCACCGCTGCGGCCCCGCTTGGTGAAGATCTGGATGACTCCGTTCGCGCCCTGCGTTCCATACAGGGTCGAGGCCGCCGATCCCTTCACGATTTCGATCCGGTCGATTTCGGAAGGCGAAATGTCCTGCAGCCTGGAAATGTCCATGCCGCCGAACCAGACGCCCGACTGGTCGTGTGAGGCGTCGACGCGGATTCCGTCGATGTACACCACGGGGTCTCCGCTGAGCGACACCGAGGTCATTCCGCGGATGCGGATCATGCCTCCTAGGCCGACCGTCCCGGAGGCGAGGTTCATCGCCACGCCCGCGGAGCGCCCCTGGATGAGCTGGTCCACGCTGGTGATGGGCGCCGAACGCACGACATCGACTGCGTTCACCGTCGAAATGGAGTTGCCCAGCTTGCGCCGGGCGGTTTCGGCCCCGGAGCCGGTCACCACGATTTCATCGAGGCTGATCGCGCGCTCGGTCAGGGCGAAGTCGGCCAGGGCGGTTCCCCCGGCGTCGACGGTGACCTGGACCTCCTCGACCCCGAATCCGATCATGTCCGCCCGGACCGTTACCGGCCCGGCGGGAACATTCGGGATGAGAAAGCGTCCGTTGTTGCCGGTCAGGGTGCCAAGTCCGCTTCCCACGATCGAGACCTGCACTCCGGAGAGCTCTCGACCGCTGGTCGCGTGGGTCACCTGGCCCGTGACGGTGCCGGCCTGCTGTGCCAGCAACGGGGCAGCGCTCACCAGGAACGTTGCGCAGACCGCCAGGCCGAGCCGGAAGGGATGACAGTTGGGAATCTTCATCCGTACCTCCTCCTGCAGTGGTCCGGAGAACTCCCGCCTCAACCCGGGCCGGGAGCTTCCGGAACCGGTATGTATGGGTAGCAATATACGTTATTGTATCCATATCGCTACTCAGAGGTGGGCGCGCAGAATGTGGCATGCGTGTGCGGCCGGGCTGGCGGCAGGGCCGCCGTCCGCTGTAGTGTCCCGGTTCCGACATTCCTCTTGATGCGGGACGCATGCGCATGACATCCCACCGGGCTCACCGACTCACTCGCCGCGGCTTCCTCCACGCCGGCGCAGCCGGGCTGGCAGGGGTCCCACTGGCTGGTTGCGCTCCCGCATCCGATTCGGCCGGCTCCGGCAGGCGTCCCGAACTGTCCCGTCCCGATGGCGTCGATGACGTTGCGTGGACGGACGTACGGGGTCATTTCATCCTCGAGCCCGGCACGGCGTACATGAACAACGCCAGTCTGGGCATGCCCCCTGCGTCGGTCGCCGAGGCCGTGGCTGCCGGTTACGAGGCGCTGTCGCGCGAACCGCTGCTGGGGAAGAACGACCTGGGCGGGGTCATTGCCGACCGCGTGGTTCCGGGACTTGCGGCGCTGCTGGGCGCGGAGGCGGACGAAATGGCGCTCACGCGGAATGCGACCGAGGCGCTGCACATGGGGGCTGTCGGGGTGCGCCTGCGGCCGGGTGACGAGGTTCTGGTGACGAGCCAGGAGCATCCGGCCGGGCGGCGGCCATGGGAATTCCGTGCGCAGCGCGACGGTGTGAAGGTGAACACGGTCTTCATCCCCAGCCCGTTCGAGAGCGGGGAACAGGTGGTCGGCCTGGTGGAGGAGGCGCTGACCCCCGCGACGCGGGTGCTGGCGTTCTGCCACGTGACCCGCGGCGGGCACCTCTACCCGGTCGCGGACCTCTGTGCCCTGGCCCGCGAGCGCGGGATCGTGAGCCATGTGGACGGAGCGCAGGCGGTCGGGATGTTCCCGGTCGATCTGCACGCGCTGGCGTGCGACACCTACTCGGCCAGCCTGCACAAGTGGCTGCTGGGGCCGATGGGCACGGGTGTGTTCTACGTACGGCGGGGCGTGCGGGACCGGGTGCAGTCGGCGTTCGCGCACGACGCCACCGTGGACGCGCCCGCCTACCAGCCGCCGGGGACGATCGGGTTGCCGGTTCGGGCGGGGCTGGCCGCGACGCTGGACTTCTTCGAGACGCTGGGGCTGGAACATGTGGCGGCACGGACGCGCCACCTGTCCGACCACCTGAAGCGGCGGCTTCGTGAAACCCCGGGCGTGACCCTGCTGAGCGGGCCCGACCGCGTCACCTCGTGCCCGGGCTCGACCATCTTCGAGCTGGAGGGGCTGGACGCGGTCGAGGCCGTGTCACTGATCGCCGAGCGCGCCCGGATCCACATTGACGAGCACCAGCGCGACGGACACAATGCCATCAGGATTTCGACCCACGTCTACAACACGACGGCCGAGATAGACCGTCTCGTGGACGCATTCCGGGGACTGTCCGCGTAGCGCACGACTCACCATCGGGAAGGAGCTGACCATGTCCGCCAAGTCGATCCCCGCCGCCGGATTCCTCGTGTGCTGCCTGGCCCTCGGCGCCTGCCGTATCGATCCCGTTGCCGATCAGGCCGGCACCGCCGCCGCCGAGACCCCGGCGCCACAGTTCACGCTCGGCTCCGAGAACTCGCACAACCGCTGGAGTTCGACCATACCGCCGCAGCTGACGGTTCCCTCCGGAGCAGTGGTCGAGGTGTTCACCAAGGAAGCTTCGGACGGCCAGATCACCGAGTCGACGACGGCCGAAGACCTGCCCAACGTCAACTTCGACCTGATCCACGCCCTCACGGGGCCCATCCAGGTCGAAGGCGCGAGTCCGGGCGATCTGCTCGCGGTGACGCTGCACGAGATCGAGGTGCAGGGCTGGGGATGGGCGGGCATCTTCCCCGGCTTCGGCTTCCTGCCCGAGGACTTTCCCGGGCCCTGGCTCCGGGGCTTCCCGATGGAGCCGGGAGCGACGGAAGTCCGCTTCAACGACGACATCACGATTCCGCTGGCCCCGTTCGCGGGAGTCATGGGGGTGGCGCCAGCGACCGATTCCATGCTGGTGACCATCCCGCCCCGGACCAACGGCGGCAACATGGACAACCGCCACATGATCGCCGGAACCACCGTCTATTTCCCCGTGCAGGTGGAGGGCGCGCTCTTCTCGATCGGCGACGCGCACGCCGCGCAGGGCGACGGCGAGGTGTCGGGTTCGGCCATCGAGGCACCGATGCGCGTCGTCCTGGAAGTCGAGGTGATGGAAAACACGCGGGGGATGGTCGAGCCCCAGTACGAGACCGACGAGTACTACGCCGTGACCGGCTTCGCCACCACAATCGACGAGGCAGCCCGCAAGGCGACCCGCTACATGATCGACTACCTGGTGGCGGCGCACGGGCTCACGCGCGAGGAAGCCTACGTGCTCTGCTCGATCGCGGGCGATCTGAAGATCTCGGAGACGGTGGACGTGCCGCACATGCTCGTGAGCATGCACATGCCCAAGTCGATCTTCTGAGGTCGACTGCGTTCAGTCCGCCAGCGCCCTCGCCACGGTGAGGTGATAGATCGTCTGCTGCCGCTCGTAGATCACGAGGACCAGCCCCTCCGACTGCGCCTCCAGGAGCACCTGGCTGAAGATGGCTCCCAGTTCGCGGGACTTTCGGGCCGAGACCGATTCCAACGCCAGATCCACGATCCGCTCGACGTGTGGCACGAGCTCGGCGGGTACGCGGGCTAGAACCTCCGGCGGTCGCTCTGCCGGTGGTGCGAACGCGGCGTAGGAGAGGTCGACGGTGGTGCCGAACTCGTGTGAGCTTACGCCGGCTGCCGCATTCGGGTTCGAGCGACGCAACCGTGCCTGCCTCTGCGACGTGCGCAGTGCGCTCGTGACCTCGATTCGGTAGGGCGGAAGTCCCATCTCCGCGAGGCGTTCCTGAAACCGCCCGCCCAGTTGCTCGAGCAGGACCGGAACGTGGGGAACGACGTAGGCGGGGGACACTCCGGGACGAACGATCCAGTGAGCGGTGCTGTCTTCGAGCTGAACGAGCCGCCCCGCCGCAAGAAGTGAGTCCCTTGCGCCTCGGTCCGCTACCCGCACGCCGAGGTCGCGGGCGCGCGCCACGTGCGACGCGTTGCGAAAGCGGCGGAGTGCCTCCTCCCGGGCCGGTGTCATGACCGGAAGGGGAGACAGAATGCCCTCGGCTCTGTCCGCCTCCTGGTCCGTCAGGGCGAGCGCCTGCGACAGGGCTTGCTCGATCTCCCTCGCCGTGGCGACCGTGGCCGCCTCCACGGCCGCCTCGCGCTCCCGATCCATTCTGCCGCACGCGGTGATGAGCAGCGCCGCGGCCACCGTCAATCCGGCCGTGAATCGAAGCGCCGTTGAACCGCCAGTCTTCATCTGCTAGTCAAGGCAACATTACACAATGTCATGTTGACATTACTTTCTGGCAGACATCGGCGTGTCCGGGTGCGGGATGGTGTCCCGAGCGGACGCGCCGGTTGTATCCGCTTGCGCCGTATCCGCTTGCGCCGTGTCGGCCTCCACCACGTCGGCTGAATCGCCCGCCGGCGTTGGGTCCGTATCCGCAGCGGGGCCGGGCTCGGCGGCTTGTTCCGCAGGATCGGCGGGGCTTGGGAACCGCACCTCGCCCGTCGCCGGATCCACGGTAACCCTCGTCCGAATCATGGCCCGGTCGGAAAGGGTGCGTATGTTCGGGGCCAGCTCCGAAGGGCGTCGGAACCGATCCGCGCCCACAAGTTCGCCGGGGCGCAGGTGGTGTTCCACGATCGTGAAGCCCACGAGACCGTCGCCGGGGCCGCCGGGCAAATCCAGGAGCACTCCGCCTTCGGGGGCGCCCCAGTGCTCGACGCTCGTCCAGTCGGCGCCTGCGGGAAGCTCTCGGCCGTTCACCGCCGTCGGCCGCGTGCCGTCACCGTCGAAGCGGAAGAGCATCATCTCCGCGCCGATGGCCGAGGTGACCGAGAGACGCAGCACGTCGGCCGCGCTGGCCGAATCGGCGACGACCGAGACCGACGGTGGTGGAGCGTCCACCGCCTCGGCCCGTGCAACCGCGTAGCCGCGCCCCGACGGAGCGAACCCCCGCAGGGAATCGGCCGCTGATGCCGCGTCGAACGGCCCGGCCACCACCGTTGCCCACGCGACTCCCGGATCAGAGCCGTCCCGTGACGGATCCGTGCCCCACCAGGCGGCTCCGGTCTCATGATCCAGAGCGTAGACCAGCGTGGAGGGCGCAGGGCGGTCCGCGGACGGGGTTGCGGTCGACATGCCCACCGCGAGGAACGCGCCGCCTGCCATCAGAACGCCGACCGGCGCCCACCATGCGTTCGGTTCGCGCAGGACTTCAAGCACGGGCAGGAGCGCGATGAACGCGATCCCGATCAGCACCGCGAGCCACACCGCCAGTTCCAGCCCCATCGCCATCCAGACCGCTTCGGTCAGCGGGGTGAACACCACGACCGCCGGGATCGCTGCCAGCAGCACCAAGACCCAGCGCACAAGCCCCATCGGACGCGTTCGGGCCAGTCCCACCACCGCCAGGCCACCAATGCAAGCCGCGATCGAGGGCCACTGCAGGTTCATCGCGGCCATGGGGAACATCGCGGTCGCGGCGGCGGCCAATCCCACTGGCACGATCAACGCACCTGTGGCCACCTCGGCCGCCGTCAGCCACACCCTGAGCACGCCGGCCACCAGGGCCGCAAGCGAAAGCGCGGCGAAAACGATGGCCAGGACGTACCAGCCTTCCACATGGAACGCGCCCCCGTGCAACGCACCGAGTTCGGGGTGGGCCCCGCTGCGCCACTCGAAGAGATATCGGGCCAGCGCACCCGACATGGCCAGATACGCCAGGGAAGCGAGCAGGGCGATCACCACCGCCCCGGTCCGTGCCCCGAATCGCCTTCCCGCGACGAAAAGGGCCACCCACAACAACACCGCAACGATCCCCAGCGCCCAGATCCAGACGGTGCCGTACGTCACCAGCCCCAGGTACGGGACGGAGATGTAGCTCACGTTCGGGGCGTCAACGCTGGTCAGATCCACGTTGCCGAGGTGCCGCAGCATGGCGAGGACGTGCTCTCCGTGATGCTGCACCGTGGCTTCCGACAGGTTGCCGGGAGAGTCGTAGACCTGGTGATACACATGCGGCCGGCCCACGGCCGCGAAGTTGAGGCCCTGGCGGCCCGCTTCCCTGAACGGTGTGAAGTCCGTGTCGTTGGGCATGCGCGGGTAGATCTCGAAGCTCACCGAGTTCGTGGAGGGGTAGGGGTCGGCCAGCCGCAGCTGCTCGACCACCCAGCCGTTGTTCTCACCGGTTTCGAACATGATCGAGGCGCCGCCGCCGCCCCTCATTTCGATCGCCACGACGACCGCGACGTCGTCCATCCAGGGATGCTCGTCGACGAATGCGCGTGCGCCCAGCAACCCGAGTTCCTCGCCGTCGGTGATCAGCACGATCAGGTCGTTGCGAAGCTGCCCCAGCACCCCCAGCGCCCTCAGCGACTCGAGGATCGCGACCACTCCGGAGCCGTCGTCGCCCGCGCCGAGCGCGATCTCGCGGCTATCGTAGTGCGCGGTGACCAGCACCGCCCGCCCGCCGGGCTCCGATCCAGGGATCCTGGCCAGCACGTTCCGGACGGTGGCCGCCCGCGCGGAACTCGACCCCGAAACGACCGACGTCGACGTCTGGACCTCGGGCTCATGCCCGAGGCGCCGAAGCTCGTCCACCAGGTACTCGCGAACCCGCGCGTGGGCGGGCGACCCGGGCGGCCTCGCTTCCGAGGCGATCCGCACCAGGTGTGCCATCGCTCGCCCCGAAGAGAAGATGGAGTCCGCCGCGGTGGCCGGGACTGGGGCGGGCATCGCCCGATAGGAACTGGAAAACCAGGCAGTCAGGAGAAGGACGACGAGCGTCAAGGGGCCACGCAGGCCGCCCCACGGCGCCGCCGCCGGATGCGGGTCGGATTGAGCCGCCTGCTCGGCCGCAAGGGCGCGGCCTTCCCGCCTGGCCTGCCTGGCCTCGCTGGCTGCACGGGCCTTTTGCTGCCGCTCGGACTTCCGCGCTTCCGCCCGCGCCTTCCGCGCCTCCAGCCGCTTCTTCCGGGCCTCGCTCCGCGCCTGCGCGGCCCGGCGCTTGCGTTCGGCCGGACGGGCTTTCTGGTCGCCCTCGGCTCGACCGCTCTCGGGCGTTCGCTCGGGCGCCGTGCCGGAGGCGCGATCCGGGCCGCCGGAAGCGCGGCCGGAGCCAGGCGGGGACGAGCTTCCGGGACCGGGTGGTGGTCCTTCCGCAGGCGCACCCTCGCCGGTTTCGCGCCGTTTGCGCGCGGCCACCTCGTCAGCGATCTCGCGCTCGAGCTCCTCTATCTCGTCTTCGCTGATCCCCAGTTCGGCAAAGCTCGGGATGCGCGGCAGCTTGTCCTTGCCCATGTCGGCCCCCTACAGCGGCCCGTCCTCCCAGGGTCCCCACAGCGCGTACGTGGCGCTCGGAACCGAGCCCCCGGCCTCCCGGGAGCCCTGCGTGTTGAAGAATAGCACCCGGCCGTCGGGGCTGAAGCACGAGCCGGCGAACTCGCCCGGCTGACGCCCGCCTTCGGCCTGCGGCGAGCGCACGAGATTGACCACGCGTCCCTCGCGGTCGAGGCCCCGCACGTATTGGTCTCCGCTGCCGTCCTCGCACATGATCAGTCCTCCGCGGGGGCTGACGACGATGTTGTCGGGGCTGTCGAGCACGTCGTGGGACGGCGACTCGAAGACCATCGTGAGTTCTCCGGTGTCCGCGCCGGTCGGGCGGTAGTGGAAGACCTGCCCGGCGGTCGCGTCGCCTCCGTTGGTGGAGACCACGTAGATGCCGCCGTCGCCGTGGAATGCGCCTTCCAGGCGGGCGAAGCGCGCGGCGCCCTTTGCCACGCCCTGCCGGAAGACGGCGAGGTGGTCGGATGCGGCGTCGGGCGGATCGGGGTCGTCGATGTCCACCCAGTGGGCGGGGAGCGTATCGCCGGCGGTCTGTCCACGGGCGGTGAGATAGCCGGGCTGTCCGGTGACGGCCATCATCTGCAGCCTGCCGCCGGCGGCGAGGACTCCGGGCTCGTTGGGGATGAAGCGGTAGAGGCCCGCGCCGGGGCGCCGGTCCGCCGCCCGGGGCACGTACCAGGTGTCCTCGGTCTCGTAGACGATGCCCGTATCGGGATCGACGGCGACCGCCTCGTGGATGAAGCGTCCCATGTCCCGGAGCGGCACTGGGTCGACGGGGCCGGTGGCATCGGCCGGGACCTCGAAGATGTAGCCGTGGGGCTGTTCGAAGCCATCCTGGCGTCCGGAGGTGATCTCTTCGCACGACAGCCAGCTTCCCCAGGGTGTGGGGCCGCCGGCGCAGTTGACTCGCGTGCCGGCGAGCGAGACGAACTCGTCGACAAGTTCCACGTTCAGGTCGCCGTTCGCTTCCGTGATCCGCACCTCGAGCGATGTGGTCCCGCCGGCTCCCTTGCCATCGTACGCGGGCTGGCCGATGGGCCGGGCCGTGTCGGCTTCGTCGACCATCTCGTGGTTGCGGATCAGTCGCACGTTGCCGTTGGGAAGGGGGAAGGCGGCCATCCCGTCGAAGGCGTTCGGGACGGTGAGTCCGTCACGCACGGTCGAGGGCAGGCCCCCGGAGCTGAGCCGCAAACACGTGAAGCTCTCGGGGATCTCGAGTTCCGGGCAGTCGGCGCCGCGCGCAAGGTCGCCGTACGGCGTGATGAAGAAGCCGCCCGGGCGATGTCGGTGCCGCGGCTGGGCGCTCGCATGGTTGCACGCGATCAGCCCGGCCAGCGACGGCGTGAGCGCAAGGCTGCCTCCGGCGGAGGCGAACTGCATGAGGAAACGACGGCGGTCGATGGACATGCGGGTGAACTCCTGAATTGTCGCGGTGAGTGAATCGTGGCGGCGAGTGCTGCTGAACGCTGTGGGCGGGAATGGGCCCAAGGCAAGCCCGGTGGCAAAGTTGTTTCGTGACGCCGCCGGGTGCCGTACATTGCCGGGCTGACGCTCGATGCGTCAATTCCGGGTGTTTGGGCATTTGCGGGTCAGCTTGGCCTGCCCGGTGCCAGCGGGTCCGACAACAGCGAGAGGCGAACATGTTCATACAGAACCGGCGCGAGTTTCTGAAGACCACGGCGACGGCGGCCGGGGCTCTGGGTCTGGGTGTGGCCTGCGCCCCGTCCGAGGATCAGGCGGCTGGCGGCCCCGCCCCGATGTCCATTCTGGTGCTGGGGGGCACAGGTTTCATCGGTCCCCACATGGTGCGCTACGCGGCTGCGCGCGGACACACCGTCACCCTGTTCAACCGGGGCAGGACAAACACGCACCTCTTCCCCGAGCTGGAGAAGCTGGTAGGGGACCGCGACGGGGATCTGACCGCGCTGGAGGGCCGCAGGTGGGACGCGGTCATCGACAATTCGGGTTTCGTGCCGCGGCACGTGCGGGACTCGGCCGCGCTGCTGTCGGATTCGGGCCAATACATGTTCGTTTCGTCCATCTCCGCCTACAGGGACCTGGTCACCGAGGGCATTACGGAGGACTACGAGGTCGGCCGCCTCGAGGATCCGACGGTGGAAGAGGTGACCGGCGAGACGTATGGCCCCCTGAAGGCTCTCTGCGAGGAGGCGGTGCAGGAGGTCTTCGGCGATCGCGCGAACGTTGTTCGTCCCGGGTACATCGTCGGGCCGGGTGACAACACCGACCGGTGGACCTACTGGCCGGTGCGAGTGGCGGCAGGCGGCGACATGCTTGCGCCGGGCACGCCGGACCAGCCGATCCAGTTCATCGACGCGCGCGACCTCGGGGCCTGGATGGTGCGGATGCTGGAAGACCGGATCGGCGGTGTCTTCAACGGCGTCGGGCCCACGGAAGCGGTCACCTGGGGCGGATTCTTCCAGGCGTGCCGGGAGGTGAGCGGAAGCGATACGGAAATGCACTGGGTGGACTCGGGGTTCCTTCAGGAGCAGGGCGTAGCCTTCCCGATCTGGGCGGCCCGGGACAGCAGCTTCGGCGCCGTCCATTCAGTCGATCTGTCGCGCGCGATCGAAGCCGGCTACACGAGCCGCCCGATGGAGGAAACCATCGGCGATACGTTAGAGTGGTGGAGCGGGCTGACAGAGGAGGACCGGCCGGGTGGCGTGATGTTCAGCGGGCTGCGGACGAGAGAGATGGGGTTTGAGCCGGCTACTATCGACCAGATGTTGGAGGCGGAGGCGGAGCTGCTGAGCGCTTGGGCGGCACGCGAATAGCGAACGAACTCAAGGAACGACGAAAGAACCATGGCGATTGAGGTCAACTGGACCCGGGATTCCGGAGTCCTGGTCGCGAAGCCGGTGGGTCGCGTCTACAGCTCCGACTATCTGGACTGGCAAAGCGAGCTGGAATCGGGCATTTCACCCGACGACAAGAAGCTGGTTGTCGACTTCGAGCAGGTCCCGTACCTGAGCAGCGCCGGCCTACGGATCCTGTTGATTACCGCGAAGCGGTTCACCGGGCCCGATCACGCGTTCTGCGTGTGTGCGCTGACTCGTCCGGTGCGGAAGGTCCTCGCCGCCAGCGGCTTTGACGCGCTCGTCTCGGTGTACGAATCCGCAGAGGAGGCGATCGCGGCGATCGGCTAGCTTCCCGCCTGGTTGTTCTCCGCCTTCCAGCGGTCGTAGCGCATTCTGAGCGTCCGGACCGGGTTGGCGTTCTCGCCTTCCTCGATGTTCTCGTCGGTCACGTCGATGTAGAGCGAGTACTCGCCGTCGTTGAAGGACTCGCCCTCGGGGTCGTCGGGGTTCGCGACCAGGATGTAGGCGACGTGCGAGGTCTTCCCGTCGCAAGGCACATGGTCGAGTACGGGGTCCGATTCGCAGGTGCAGCGAACATCGCCGCCGTCGGCGTCCGCAGCCTCCATCGCCGCCATGACCCGGTCGGCCAGTGTGCCACCCTCGGCCTTGAAGGCCGCGACGCCGTTGTGCACCACGTCGTCGGAGGCCAGGATGTTGCCCTGCACCGAGAAGTAGATGCCCTCGGCCGGAATGCTGTCGGCCACGGCCAGCGAAGCCTCGCCGTTTCCGCTGCCGGAGTGGCCCGCACAGCGCCCCTGCAGGTCGACGATCCCGAACTGGCGCCGCTCGAACTGTGGGTCTTCGCTCAGCATTTCGATGATCCGGTCAGGCGCCGTCCCGTTCTTCAGCTCGGCGTATATCAACTCCTGGTTGGCGCGGGTCCGGTCCACCCCGGCCTGGGCCGCGGCGACGCCCACCCCCGGCACCACGATCGCCTGGATGTCCATGAGATCCCTGGCCGGGAACCCGGGGAACGCCCTCTGCGGCACGCAGGTCGCCGACGCGATCACCACCTGTCCCGTGCGGGTGTCGATCGCGATCACGGACCAGGTCGCCGAGAGCAGAGCGGGGAACAGGGTCAGGAGCAGAAGCGAGCCAAGCACGCGGCGGGCTTGCCGCGCCATCGAGATGCGGGTCATCGTTACCTCCGTTGCGGTTGTGAACCGACAACGTCCGACCACACCGGCCCATCGCGCAAGAAGAACGGAGTATCGACAAGTGTCTGAACAACTGACCCGCAGGGACTTCGTGGACCGCAGCGCCACCCTCGCCGCAGGCGCCATGATCGTTCCGCGGCACGTGCTCGGCGGCCCCGGCTACCGGGCACCGTCGGACAGGCTCAACCTCGCGATCATCGGGGTGGGCGGGCAGGGAACCGAGAACGCCCAGGAGTTCGGCACCGAGCACATCGCCGCAATCTGCGACGTGCACTGGGGAATCGTGCACCGGCGCGTCCAGGAGCGGCTCGTGGACGGCGACGGCAACCCCCGCGAGAAGGGTCACCGCTGGCGCGAACAGTTCCTGCAGGCGCGGCAGTACACCGACTTCCGCGAACTCCTGGACAGCGAAGCGGACCTGGACGCGGTGCTCATCGCAACCCCCGACCACCTCCACGCGACGATGGCCAAGGCGGCGATGGAGGCGGGGAAGCACGTCTATGTGGAGAAGCCACTCACCTACACCGTCCACGAAGCCCGCGCGCTCGCCGAGATCGCACAGCGCACCGGGGTCGTCACGCAGATGGGCAACCAGGGCCACTCCGGCGACGACGCGCGGCTCGTCAACGAGTGGGTCCAGGCCGGCGTCATCGGCGATGTGACCGAAGTCCACATCTGGACCAACCGGCCGATCTGGCCGCAGGGGATCCGGCGTCCCGCACCCTGGGAGGAGGGCCTCAACCCGGGCTGGTACCAGCAGTGGCACCAGGGCGCGATCCAGTCACTCGCGGCGGACGTCATGGACGCGGGCTATCCCCTGCCGACCGGCATGGACTGGGATCTCTACCTCGGCCCCACCACGAGGGACATCCCCTTCCACCCGGTCTACCACCCCTTCAACTGGCGCGGCTGGGTCGACTTCGGCGTGAGCGCGCTCGGCGACATGGGCGCGCACCTCGTGGATCATCCCTATTGGGCCCTCGGCCTCACCTACCCCACCACCATCGAGGCCACCTCGACCCCCTGGGGCGGCCCGGCGGACGACCCCGCTTCCTTCCCGCTCGCCATGCGCGCCCACTACGAGTTCCCGGCCCGCGGCTCCATGCCGGCGGTCGACCTCCACTGGTACGACGGCGGCCTCATGCCCCCCCGCCCGTCCGCACTCCCCGACGACGTCGATCTCAACCGCACGGGCGGCGTCATGTTCGTCGGCGACCGCGGCATCCTGATGCACGGCACCTACGGCCGCGATCCCCGCCTCTTCCCCGAGTCGCTGGCCGCCGAGGCCGCAGAGGTCCCTGAGACCCAGCCCCGTATCGAGGACACCCACCAGATGAACTGGGTGAAGGCCTGCAAGGAGGACGGCGAGGCGTCATGCCCCTTCGACTACGCGTCGCGCCTGACCGAGGTCATGCTGCTGGGCATCGTCGCGCTCCGCACCGGCCAGGGGAAGAAGATCCACTACGATGCCGACGCGATGCGGGTCACAAACGTGGAGGAAGCCAACCGGTATCTGACGCGCGAATACCGGGAGGGGTGGGAGGTGTGAGGCTCGCGGGCTGCGGGTAGGCTCGCGCAGCGCGGGCGGCTCCGTAAAGCGGTCCTCTGACAGGCACTCGATGGTGCGCCCAAAACCGACCCGGCGTTGACATGCGCGGCATTTCATATATCGTATATTGACGATAAACGATCTAACCACGCAAACGGGTAAATGGGAAGCCATGGGAGTCACCAGGACACGCGAGATCGGCTTTACCCCCGAGGCCGTGCGAACCGCGGGGTGGGGGAGGGCGCTCGCGCACCCCGCCCGCGTGGCGATTCTGATTCTGCTTGCAGAGCGGCGAACGTGCGTGTGCGGTGAGATCGTGGACGACCTCCCCCTCGCGCAGTCGACCGTCTCCCAGCATCTGCGGGTGCTTCGGGAGGAGGGCCTGGTAAGGGGCGAGGTAGATGGAACGCGCTCCTGCTATTGCATCGACGCGGATCGAGTCCGCGCGATGATGACGGACCTCAACCGGCTCGGCGCCAGCCTGGAGCGGAAGGCCGCCTGTGGCTGCTGACCGGATCAATGCAGGACAATCAACACGTCAATCCCAATCAAGGAGGACACGATGACAAGCGTCTGCGGATGTTGCTGCGATGGCGGTTGTTGCTGCGGCCCCTGCTGCTGAGCAACTTCGGCAAGCCCGAAGGGGGTCGGTCAGGCGGACCGGCCGACCCCCGGGGGCTTGCGACAAGCCCATCTCCGCCCCGATATCTGATTAACAGTTCCAAACCCGGAAACGTGCAATCAGGGAATCCGACATGACTCACACGCGCCGCCGCTTCCTCGCCACCTCTGCCGCCGCCGCCGGAGCCGCCGCGCTCACACCCGGCCAGGCGCTTTCCACTGACGCTTCGCGCCCTGGCTCCCCGCTCGGCAGCGGTACCCCCTACCCCTGTCTCTGATAACCATCACCGAGCCCACGAGACACGAGGCAATAGAGGAGGCCGGGGTGAGGGGGGAAAAAAAA
>VXMI01000002.1 GCA_009841165.1 Gemmatimonadota bacterium
AAAGCGGACACATTGCGTGCTCCGAAAAGCGGACATATCATTTGCTCTCGACACAAACCGGGTGGCCTCTTGCGAATCGACCCCGGATTCGTCATGAGTTTCTATTGCCTACGAGCCGTACGAAACAACTCACTGACGAGGAGAGCGAAGAGATGAGGAGATGGACGTGCGGACTGCTCGCCCTCGCGGCTGCGGTCGCCTGTGCAGAGGGCGAGAGCCTCGTGACCGAGGAGGTCCCCGAGAAGGTGCTGGTGCTTCAGGAAAGTCTGGAAACCGAGGGCTTCACCATATCTGGGGGAAGCCGAGCCGTACCGAATCCTTACAGGGCCGAAGATCTCATTCGGCGGGTCGCTGCCCAAGAAGGTCTCGACGAGAAAGAAGCCGATCTCCTTGTGGCACGCATGAAGGGAAACTGGGACAGGAAGCTTGAGACCGAAAAGAAGGGGGAGCGATGAAATGGTCGTTCTTGGCGCCGATGATCGGCTGCATGAGCGCCTTGGCTTTCCCTGCGACCGATGCTTCGGCGCAAGGGGTGATCGATTTCCGGACTTGGCTCAGATACTTGGACGAAACGCAATGGGAAGGTGATTGCACCGACATCATGGCCGATGCGATTGCCGGGTTCACAGACTCCTCAGAGGACCAATGGGCTTGGGTGGATCAGTTTTCCGTTGACCATGACGACCTTGATGACGCCATCGGGGCAACAATCTTCCATGGGCGCATCCCACAGAGCGTTGAACTGCTCAGGTCGGGACATGGAGTCCTCAATGTGTCCACGGGCCAATACAACATCGACATATCCAGTTCGCGCGTCCTGAGGACCGTGATCGAAGAGGCCTACCACTGGCACAGAGGTCCGGACGACTACGGGGGTTCCGGTACCCACGAGCAACTGAGAGAGGACATCAAACGGTGCGTTGAGGGCACGGTCTAGCTTCGCCGGGCAACGCGTTTGCCACACCGCCACAAGCTTCCCGCCTTTTGGTGACGTTTTCACCGCTGTTCGGGGTCAGCGAGGTCAGACATGTCTGAGGGCAGGAAGCGCAGATCGTGCAGCCCTGTAAGTAGTTAGACGATTCCCTGCCGTGATTCTGACCTCTGGCGATCCGCCGGACCGGCGCGCGCTCGAAACGCTCTACGAGACAATGTTGGGGGCAGGCTGGACGAACGCCACCAACTGGCTCACCAGCGCCCCGGTCGGCGAATGGCATGGCGTCGAGGTCGATGCGGCGGGCCGCGTGATCGGGTTGGCACTCTCACGCAACGGCCTCGCGGGATGGATCCCCCCGGAGATCGGCGACCTCGATCGACTGCGGTACCTGCACATCGACCAAAACGCATTGACCGGCCCGCTTCCGGCGGAACTTGCCGGCGGCACCGGGCTCACCTCGCTCGGAATCAGCGACAATACGCTGTCCGGCCCGCTGCCGCGGTCGCTTCTGACCCTGTCACTCGAAGAGTTTCGCTATGCCGACACCGGGTTGTGCGTTCCGCCCTATGACAGGTTCCGAAGTTGGCTCGACGGCATCGCATCCCACGCGGGCACAGGCGTGGAATGCGCGCCGCTCACGGATCGGGAGATCCTCGTGCGGCTGTACGAAGCCACGGACGGACCAAACTGGAACAACAACACCAACTGGCTCACCGGAGCGCCCCTCCGCCAATGGCACGGCGTAACGACCGATCGCGGCGGACGCGTCGTGGGTCTGGACCTGGGGTTCAACGGACTCCACGGTGTTGTGCCGCCGGAGATCGGTGGTTTATCAAACCTGCAGTCCCTTTATCTTGGGACTGTCAACAGGGGGCTGACCGGACCCATTCCGCCCGAGTTGGGCCAACTGCGTCAACTGCGGGACCTGGCCCTCCACCACAATGGGTTGGTCGGTCCCATCCCGCCGGAGCTCGGGAATGCATCGAGCCTGCGATACCTGGCACTCGAAAACAACCACTTGACCGGCGCGATCCCTCGGGAACTCGGGCAGCTCACGGGGTTGGAAACACTCCATCTGCAACTGAACAACCTCAGCGGCGAGCTTCCGACCGAGCTTGGCGAGCTGGGCGGCCTGAGGAATCTGGCACTTCACCGCAACCTTCTGTTTGGCCCGGTCCCCGCCAGTCTGCTTCAGATCGATTTGAGACGGTTCAACGTTGAGGACAACCTGGGTCTCTGCGCGCCGGGGACACCGCGTTTCGTCTCCTGGCTGGGCCGCATGGACGAGACGAACGCAGGCTACTGCAACGCGGGCGATGTTGCGGTGCTCGAGCGACTCCACGAGTCCGCGGGTGGTGCCGGCTGGACAAGGTCCGACGGCTGGCTGGCCGGACAGCCGCTCGAAGGGTGGTACGGAGTCGTCACGGACTCCCTCGGTTACGTCCAGGAACTCGATCTGAGCGGGAATGGATTGGCCGGCACGCTTCCCTCGACGCTTGGCGATCTTTCCGGCCTGACCACACTTCGGATCGGCGAAAACACGCTTGTCGGTTCTCTGCCGCTCTCGCTCACCCAGCTCCCCCTCCGGGAACTTCACTACGCCAATACCGGCCTGTGTGCACCCGTTGACGGGGGATTCCCGGAATGGCTGAAAGCGGTTTCGTCTCACGAGGGCACCGGCAGGGCGTGTGTGGCGCGCGACGATCGCGCCGTCCTGGAAATCCTGTACGAGGTCCTCGACGGACCGAACTGGAGGCAAGCGGATGGCTGGTTGAACGCTTCGTCCCTTGGCAACTGGCACGGCGTCAGAGTGGACAGCCAGGGGAGGGTCGTCGAGCTGTCGTTGCTATCCAACAACCTGTCGGGGCGCATCCCGGCCGAGCTGGGCAATCTGTCCGGGCTGCGGATACTGAATCTGCCCGGCAACGGTCTCGTCGGTCCGATTCCGGCCGCCATCGGCAACCTGTCCCAGCTGGAGGAGCTGCACCTTACCTTCAATCCCCTCAATGGCGAGATTCCTCCCGAAATCGGGAAGCTCTCCAACCTCAGAAGACTCAATCTCGCGAGTACGGAAGGATTGGGGGGATCGATCCCGGCCGAACTGGGCAACCTCGGCAAGCTGGAGGAGCTGAGCCTCAACAACAACCGCCTGACAGGTCCTATCCCGCCCGAGTTGGGCAACCTCTCCAGCCTGAGGTTGCTGGCGCTGTACCAGAACGCGTTGACCGGCGAGGTACCTTCATCGCTCGGCGACCTGTCGCAGCTGGAGAACCTGAACCTCCACTTCAACCGCCTCGCCGGCGCGATTCCGCCGGCACTCGCCAGCCTGCGCAACGTCACCAACCTGGACCTGCGGTGGAACACGCTCAGCGGCAGGGTTCCGCGCGAACTCGGCCGTCTCGCCAGCGTCCGGTACCTGTCACTTCGCGACAACCTGTTGACGGGGAAGATTCCCCGCGAAATGGGCGACCTGACCAGCCTCGAGACACTGGACCTCCGGGAGAACGGCCTGAACGGCGTGATCCCGGTGGAAATCGGGAACCTTTATCGCCTGCAGACACTCCTGCTCCAGGTGAACCGGCTGACCGGATCGATTCCCGCCGAACTGGGGAATCTCGCGGCCCTGCAGACACTCGACCTGACGAACAATCGCGACATGCGGGGAGCCCTGCCGGCTGCCCTCACGTCGCTGCGTCAACTGAACACGCTCCTGCTCACGAACACTGGATTGTGCGCGCCTCGCGAGGCGGTATTCCTGGACTGGCTCGCTGGTCTGGCCAACCAGCAGGTGGCCCGGTGTGGCGCCGTGGAGGGATCTGTCGCGTACATGACGCAGGCCGTTCAGTCGGTCGACTTTCCCGTGCCGCTGGTGGCGGGCAACGACGGCTTGCTTCGCGTGTTCGTGAGAGCCAGCCAGAGCACGACCCGGAGTCTGCCGGACGTTCGCGCCCACTTCTTTCTCGACGGCACCGAAGCGCATGTCGTCGACATCCCCGCCCAGGCCGCCACGATCCCCACCGAGTTCGAGGAAGGGGATCTCGCCCGCTCGGCGAATGCGGTGATTCCGGGCGCGGTCATGCAGCCCGGACTGGAGATGGTGGTGGAGATCGACCCCGGCGGAACGCTGGACCCCGCGCTGGGCGTCACCGGACGCCTCCCCGAGACGGGACGGACCGAAGTGGACGTGCGGGCAATACCTTCATTCTATCTCACGGTGATTCCGTTTCTGGCGGAATCAGATCCGGACTCCTCGGTCCTTGAGCATACTCGAGGCCTTGACGCCGAATCGGAGCTGTTCCGGCATGTCCGGTCCCTCCTGCCCATCGGCGGGTTCACCGTGACGGTGCGCGAACCCGTGCTGACGCAGACGGTCGAGTTGGGAAGCGTGCTCCACGAGACGGAAGCCATCCGGGTCATGGAGGGCCGCGGCGGCCACTACCTCGGGCTTGCGCGCCAAACGACGAGCCTTCGCGGCGTAGCCGATCTGGGCCGGTACTCGGCCTCGAGCATACCTGTGTCCGACGTCATCGCGCACGAAATCGGCCACAACCTGAATCTCCTTCACGCGCCCTGCGGAGGGGCGGGAGGCCCGGATCCGTCCTTCCCCCAGCGCGACGGTTCCATCGGCGCCTGGGGATTCGACTTCCTGAACAACGCGCTCGTGCCACCCGGCGACCCTGACCTGATGACCTACTGCGAGCCGCGCTGGATCAGCGGCTACAACTTCACGAACATGCTCAATCACCGCATCGCGAAGGGCGCCGATGCGGCCGCGTTGTCGGCCGCGGCGACACTATCCCTGCTCCTCTGGGGCGGAATTGACGAGGAGGGGAAGCTCTTCCTGGACCCGGCGATCGTTGTCGACGCCCCCGCCGTCCTGCCGAGTTCCGGAGGAGCCTACCGGCTGGCCGGCCTGACCGCGGACGGACGCGAACTGTTCTCGCTGAGCTTCGAAATGCCGGTTCTGGCCGACGTGGAGGGGCGGTCCTCGTTCGTGTACGCGCTGCCGGTGGAGGCGGCGTGGTCCGACGCACTGGAATCAATCACGCTGTCCGGGCCGGAGGGATCCGCGACGCTGGACCGGGAGAGCGATCGGTCGGTGGCCATACTGCGCGATCCCGTGGCCGGTCGTGTGCGGGCCATACTGCGGGATCTCGGGGGCGCCGCGATGCCGGAAGTCGCTGCGGACCTGTCGGCCTGGGCTGCGGAGGGCCTCGAGGTGCTCTACAGTCGCGGGATTCCCGATGCCGCGGCCTGGAGGCGCTAGCCCGCCCGCCGCCTGTCCAACGCCGCGTTCACCCGACCCACTACCGCGCTCCCCGCGATCCCGGCCGCAGCCGCGACGCTGTTCCTCACCACGTCGAAGTTGTCGTAGACCCGGTTCGGAATGAGCGCCTGGATGCCCTCGTCGAGCCACCCCAGTGCCACGGCTGCCACCAGCGCAAGCACCGCCGGCGCCGGCACCCGGCGGCCGTTCCGCGCGCGCTCGCTCAGCGCCTGGTAGATCAGGACCGCGACGATCCCGTACTCGAACAGGTGCGTGCGCTCCTCCATGGTGCCGCCCATCCTGACCACCGCCATCGCGTACACGGCCGTGACGCCGAGCGCCACCCAGATCTCGCGCCGCCCGGGCCGCCCCTTCAACCCGCTCCCGACGATGGCCGCCACTGTGGCCAGCATGAGCACGAGCACCGCGGCCGGCAGGAGATTGTGCTCGCGCAGCATCTCGGCCAGCGATCCCGCCAGTCCCAGCGTGGAGTAGATCGCGACGACCACTGCCAGCGCGCAGAGCCACAGGCGCCGCTCGCGGCGGGAGGTAAAAGAGGGGGTGGAGGTGGTCATGGAGTGCGATTTTGCCGGGCCGTTATCATTGTTTCGTCACTGAGTCCGTCATTGCCTTACGATAATCGACTGAGAAGGAGCCCGTCCCATGCGCAAGCATATCCTGCCTTCCGCCGTGGCGCTGATCGCCATCCTCGCGGTGTCGGCGTGCAAGGAAAGCCCCGTCGTCCCGCCAC
>VXMI01000167.1 GCA_009841165.1 Gemmatimonadota bacterium
ATGATTTTCTTCGGGTATCGGCAGCCCGGGCACCTCTAACAGCGGTGTTCCCGGTCATTTCCTACCCCCGCCACTACAGACGTTCCCGGTTCCGCTCAGGGTTGTCTCCGAACCAGAGGTCGTGCCCGTGAGGGACTCGCCAGCCGGCCGACGCTCGGCCAGCCGATCCAGCAGCCACTCCGGGTCCACCTCCCTGCGCTCGAAGGTGAACAGTCGCAGCACCCTTGCAGTACGGTGCAACTCCTCCGCAAGCTTCGGCAGGTCGATCAGCCCCGGAATCCCCTTCCTCCCCAGCCGAACCGTCCGACCACTCCGGTCGACGAGGACATCGAGCTGGAACATGGCCTTCGTAACCGGGAAATCGAGGATCACCTCCCCGGGTGCCAACCCCAGTTCCGCCGCCACGCCGTCTTCCCAGTGTCGCTTCTCGGCCGTGTCCCCACTTACCCATTCGGGGAGAGTCCGTTCCTCCAGCTGCCAAGCCGGTATTTCGGCTGCCCGCTTGGGCAGCTTGCGGTTCTTCAGCGCGGGCAGCCAGCGCCGGCTCAGCCGCTCCGCCACATCGCCGGACCCCGACCGGGCCCGCTGGCGGAGTTCGAACAGGAGTTCCTCGTCGGTGGGACCGATCAGATCCAGAGGCGAGAGGATTCGCCCCTCCACCGCCGTCTCCACGATCCGCTTGTAGAGCCCGGTGGCCGCGCGCACCGCGTGGTGCCAGTAGACGTTTCGGAACATCTGGTACTTCGCGAACAGCAGGGATTCCAGCGCGCTCAGCGACTTTGCCCGCACGCCCACCTCCCAGTGCCCGGTCGCGGGATCCTGCAACACAGCCAGACCCTGCAGGAGCCGCTCCACGTCCACCTCGCCGTACGGAACGCCGCAAAAGCGGGCGTCGCGGCGCAGGTATTCCATCTTGTCGAGATCGAGGCTCCCGCTCACCAGTCCACGCAGTGCCGTGCCCCCCTGTCCCCTGATGATCCGGAAGATCTCCTCGGGCGCGTTCGTCCCCAGCGACGCCAGCGCGGCTCTCAGTTCCGGCGACTCGAAGAAGAGCGCGCTCATCTCCTCGTGGTCCCCTGCAATCCGCTCCGGCTCGAGCTCCTCGAGAGCATGCGAAAAGGCGTAGTGTCCGATGTCATGCAACAGGGCCGCATAGGGGATCAGCCGGGCGCCTTCCCACGCTTCCGGGGGAAGCGCGGGTCCGGACTTCAGGACCCTTGTCGCGCGGACGGCAAGGTGATACACGCCCACCGCGTGATCGAAGCGCGTATGCGTCGCTCCCGGGTACACCAGGTGGGCGAGTCCGAGTTGCCGAATGTACCGCAGCCGCTGGAAGGGAGCGGTGTCGACGATCGACGCTGCGACGGCGTCGAGGCGAATCGTGTTCCAGACCGGGTCACGAATGACGATGGAGCGTCCATGCCTGTGCATGGAATGCCACAATAGCCGCTGCCCCGGGCACCCGCAATAGCTGTTTGGGACATATTTGGGCGAAACACATTGACGCATACCGAACAAATGGCGAAGTTGCGTCGCCATGAACGCCGAATCGCTGCGAGAAGAGGTCTGCGCCACCGCCGAGGAGCGTCCCGGCGTCTACCGCTGGCTGGGCGCCGACGGGCGAATCCTCTACGTGGGCAAGTCGGTGCGGCTCCGATCGCGCCTCCTCTCCTACTTCCGCGAAGGAACAGGCAAGACGGCCCGTCTGGTCGCCGAGGCCGCATCGGTCCGGTGGGACCATGCACCCAGCGAATTCGCCGCGCTCTTCCGCGAAATGCACCTGATCCGGGCGTGGCAGCCGGAGTACAACGTTCAGCACAGGCGCGACCGCCGGTACGGGTTCATCAAGATCACGCGCGAACCCGCACCGCGCCTCGTTCCGGTCACGCGCGTCCACAACGACGGCGCCCGCTACTACGGCCCCTTCGGGCAGACGCAGTGGCTCGCCCGGGCGGTCCACGAGCTTTCGCTGGCGATCGGCCTGCGGGACTGTTCCGCCGACACCCCCATCCACTTCGGCGATCAGTTCGAGATGTTCCCGGGCGGTCGCACCCCGCGTTGCATCCGCGCGGAGACCGGGACCTGTCCCGCACCCTGCGCCGGCCGATGCACCGCTGCCGAGTACAACAGCCGCTTGCGGGTTGCCCGCGCCTTTCTCGAGACCCGCAGCCGTAGTCCGCTCGAAGAGCTTTCCGATTTGTTGAAGAGAGCGACGAAGCGCCTCGACTTCGAGTACGCCGCGCGTCTCCACGACCGCATGGAAACGCTCGAAAAGTTGAGGGACCACCTTTCTGGATTCCGCGGGCAGATCGAGCATCTCAACCTCGTCTACCCGGTGCCGGGATTCGGCGGCGACGACCGGGTGTACCTCATCCGCCGCGGCACGATGTGGGGCGAGATGCCCTGGCCGAAGAACGACGCGGCCCGCCGCCGCGCCAGCGAGGTCGTGGAGGGCGCATTCCGTCCCGCCCTCGCGGACCGCGACGCGACCCTGGAGGCCGACGCGGCCGCCGAAGTTCTGCTTACCCTGTCGTGGTTCAACAAGCGGCCCGATGAACGGCGCCGCGCAGTGGCGCCCGAGAAGTGGCTCGCGGCGAACCGGGAGTCGGTGGCCCACGCCCCCGTAGCTCCTGGGCTCAGCCTTCCTTCTTCGCCCAGCGCAGCGGCGGAATGACGTCGCCTTCGGCACACGATTCGATCAGGATACCCAGGCGCCTCTGCCGAGTGTCCTCGCGCTTCGCGCTGACTACCCACCAGGTCACCTGCTTCCGGTAGGACGGCCGCACGTTTCGGAAGTATTCCCACGCGGCGGGGTTCGCCTTCAGCCTGCCTTCGTACTCGGGAGGCAGCGACACCTCTCCCGACTGTTCGTATGACGCCTGTTTCTCCCTGCGGCGGTCCCGCCGCTCGTACGCTGCCAGCCCCGGCTCGGCCACCAGACCCTCCGCGATCAGCTCCTTCATGCGGCCGAGGTTCCTGGCGCTCCAGTGGCTCCGCTTGCGGCGCGGAGTGAAACGCAGGGTATAGCTCTTCTGGTCGACCGACTTCTTCAACCCGTCGATCCAGCCGAAGCAGAGCGCGGCGTCCACCGATTCGGGCCAGGTGACGCTGGGCAGGCCCGTGCCCTTCTTGTAGTAGCCCACCCAGAGTTCGCCGCCCCGGTCATGGTTTTTCTCGAACCAGGCGCGCAGGTCGGCCTGGGTGCGAAAGAAGCGCGGGGAGGTGGGGGTGCCGCGCCCCCGGGCGTCACCCACCGGGCACCAGCATCGTGCGCTCCGCGGCCACTGATTCGATCCGTTCGCGCGAGTAGAACACGGGGAAGAAGCGGTCGTTGGCCCAGAGCTCGAAGAGGTCGTCGTAGAAGGGCGAGTCGGGGTCGCCGGACTGACCGGGGGTGTTCGAGCCAACCGCCCGGTCCCAGTCGCCGGTGTCGACGATGATCCGGAACGATGCGCCCGAGGTCTGGTTGTCGCCGCCGCCGGTGTTGTTGAGGGTGTAGCTGTTGCCACCGCGCGGCAGCGGTCCGACGGTGAGGCGGGCGGCCACTTCGGGCGAGGCAGCGCGGGAGAGGGGGTGGAAGATGGTGGCGTGCTTGTAGTCGGGCTGGCCGTACTGCCAGCGGTCCATGTCGCCGCCAAACCTTTCGCGCAGGGACGCCACCGCTTCCTCCAGGCTGCGCAGCAGCACCGCGTCCCGCCCCGCGATGGGGTCGTCGCCGAACTCGCCGCCGGGCGTGGTGAGGTGGCCGATCACCTTGACGAGCGCCATGCCGCCCAGGACGCTCCGCTGGTTCGGCGGGACGAAGACGTTGCGGACGTTGGCGCGGACCCGGGCTTCGAAGGCGTTGTAGATCCCCGCCGCGACCGAGGTCGGTTCCAGCACGAAGTCCCAGGCCAGGAGCAGTTCGCGTGCCCGTTCGAGGTCGGTGGCGCCTGGCGCTACGTGCCGCAGCATCGGCACCAGGGTGCGCGCCGGGATCGAGAGGTAGTCCGTCTGCAGCGCCATCATGTCCGCCATGGAATGGAGTCGTCCCGAGCCGAGGACCTCGGCCGCGCGCGTCCACCGATACGGGTCGGACCACTCGAAACCGATGGCGTCCATGTGCGGGTAGTCGGGGGGAGTGAGGTGGTTGTTCGCGGTGGCGAAGTAGCCTTCCGGGGGGTTGTGCACGCTGGGTTTGGCCGTGATGGGCAGGTAGCCGTCCCACTCGTAGCGCCCGTCGCCGGAAACCGGGACCAGCCCGGACCAGTTGCGGCGGATCGGCGCGATACCGACCGCCTGCCAGCCGATGTTCCCTTCGCGGTCCGCCCAGATCATGTTCTCGCCCGGGATGTTGGAGTAGTTGCACGCCTCGACGAACTCTTCCCAGGTGCGGGCCTGGTCCATGCGCAGGCTCGCCAGATAGGGGGCGCCGCCAGGTTCCAGCCACGCGGCCCGGACGGCGTACGCGACCCTCTCCTCGTGGTTCTCGAAGACCACCGGCCCGTGGCGCGTGTACTTGAATTCGGCGAGATGCGGATCCTCTCCCTTCACGGGAATCTCCTCCGCAATGACCGTCATCTCCTCCCATCCATCGCGGTACCGGTAGCGGTTCGGATTCTCCGGATCGGTCTCGTAGACGTAGAGGTCCTCGCCGTCGGTGCGGAACACGGTGAGTCCCCAGGCCCCGTACTCGTTGTGCCCGATGCTGACCCCCGGAATCTCGGGTTCGCCGCCGCCGATCACGTTCCATCCCGGGCCCACCAGGTGCACCCAGTATCGGAGCGAGGGCGCCGACTGGGCGCGGTGGGGATCGTTGGCCATTAGCGGATAGCCGCTCTCGCTCAGGCGCCCGCTCACGACCCAGTTGTTCGAGCCGAGACTCTCGTAGTCCGGCCAGGCGAGGGGGTCCTGCCAGCTGGGGGCGTCGCGCGAGCCGGGGGCGGTACCCCGGACACGTTCCATGGCCGCCTCCAGCCGTGCGAAAGCCCCTTCGTCGGCCCGGTGCTCGGGCGCGAGGTGCTCCGGGCGAAAGCGGATCGACCCGCGGAAGGCATTGTAGAGTCCGAGGATGTCCTGACTCAGCAGGTCGGCGTCGATGGACGGATCGAGGGTGATGTCGGGATCGCCCGGGTGGAAATTCGCGACCCGCTTCACCGCGTCGGCGCCCGCGGCGGCCACTGCGCGCCCGTAGTTCAACTCCGCCCCGATGTTGCCGAGCAGCCCCTGGTGGCGGGAGATCACGACCTCCGGCGTCCACCGCTTCGGGCGGATCCCGAGGAGGTCGAATTCCATCGGGAGCAGCGAGGGGTCGGCCTCGGTCTCGGCGATGTAGGCGTTTACTCCGTCCACGTACGCGGGAATGATGAGCGAGCCCCGGTCGTGGTAGTGGTTCATCTCCTGTGTCATGTCGCCGCGGAAACGAAAGAGGCGGAAGCCGATGTCGCGTTCCAGCTCGCTCGGACCCAGCATCTCGGCGACGGTGCCGGTAGCCTGCGCCCTCCAGATCTCGAACTGGAACAGGCGGTCGCGTGCGGCGGCATATCCCTGGGCGAAGAAGAGGTCGTACTCCGTCTCGGCGTAGATGTGGTTGATCCCCCATCGGTCGCGAATGATCTCGACCGGGGTGGTGAGGCCTGGGACGGCGACATCCCCGCCTGCCGGAGCGGTCTGGGAGGCAGCGCTCATCGGGCCGGCCGGAAACAGGACAAGTACGACGGCGGAGGTGGACAACGATCGGGAGATTCGCATGGCATGAGCCTGGCAGGGTACGGACGGGTCACAAGAGTCCGAAAGGTAGCGCCCGGCCACCGAACCGCGCGATCTTGCCCGGAATCCTTCGACAGCCCGACAAATCCCTGTTGCCAAGGAGTCAGAACATGAAGGTCGTCCTACCGGTCGCGCCACTCCTGATGGTGCTGGT
>VXMI01000112.1 GCA_009841165.1 Gemmatimonadota bacterium
CTCCACCCTCGGCGAGGCGTTCGCGATCGTCGTTCTCGCGGGCCTGCTGCAGGTGGCCCTCGGCCTGCTGAGGATCGGGCGCTTCGTGGTCTACACACCGCACGTGGTCGTGTCGGGGTTCATGTCCGGGATCGGCGTCATCATCATGCTGATCCAGTCGCTACCGTTCATCGGCGCGGCCGCACCTTCCGGCGGAGCCCGGGGTGCGATCGATGCCCTCGCCGTTGCGATCCATTCGGTCAACTACCATGCGCTGGCCATCGCGGCGGTGACCCTCCTGATCGCGGTCCTCTGGCCCCGCCGCTTTTCCAGATATGCTCCGCCGGCTCTCGTGGCCCTGGTGACGGGGACGCTCATGGGCGTCCTCTGGCTGACCGATGTTCCCGCTATCGGAGAGATACCCAGGGGTCTGCCCGACATGCAGGTCACGCTGCCCTCTGTGGGTTTTCTCCTCGGTGCCGCTCAACCGGCACTCGTACTGGCTCTGCTCGGTTCGGTGGACAGCCTGCTGACCTCTCTCGTGGCCGACTCCCTGACCGGCCAGCGGCACGATCCCAACCGGGAACTGGTGGGGCAGGGGATCGGCAATGTGGTTTCCGGAGTCTTCGGCGGCTTGCCCGGGGCCGGCGCTACCATGGGTACGGTGACCAACATCCGTGCAGGCGGCACAAGTCGGGTGTCCGGCGTGCTACGCGCGGTGATCGTGCTGGGCCTGCTCCTCGGGCTGGGCCCGTACGTAGAACCTGTCCCTCACGCTGTTCTGGCCGGGATCCTGATGAAGGTCGGCTGGGACATCATCGACTGGCGGCTGCTGACCCGGATTCATCGAATACGCCGTGCCCATCTCGTTGTCATGCTCGTCACGCTGGGACTCACCGTCTTTGTCGATCTCGTCACGGCGGTGGCGATCGGACTGATCGTCGCCGCAATGGCTCATGCCCAGGAGATGGAGGTGCTGGAACTGGACAGCGTGATTTCGGTGCCGCTGCTGGACCGGGCCTTCTTCGCGGAAAACCCCGAAATGCTGGCGTTCGAGGACGAATATGCGGCCCGGACGGGATTGGTGGCCTTGAAGGGCAGCTTCACGGTGGCGTCCGCCCACAAGCTCGTCGGGGTGATCGGTGGCGACATCAGTGAACACGAAATCGTGATCTTCGACTTCTCTGGCGCCACCTTTCTGGACGACAGTGCGGCGATGCTGATTGCGCAGCTGTTCGAGGTCGCCCAAACGAGCCGCACCGAAGTCATTGTGATGGGGCTGACGGGCTCCGTGGCCGAGACCCTGCGCTCCCTGGACATCCTGCGGAGCGTTCCGGACCACCACGTCGTGGATACACTGGACCAGGCACGAAACGTCGCGATCAACCTGCTCGCGTCGTAGGCGCTAACCCGATCCTTCCTCCTCGGCGTTCGCCGCCGCGAAAGCCTCCGCGAAGACGGTGAGCCTGGCCTGCAGCTCAGCGTCCAGCGCATCGGAAACCGTCCCCGCCTCGGCCACCCCGACGCCGGTCGTCCACCATGTGACGGCTTCGGAGAGTGTGATCTGGTTGTCCCGGATCATCTGGGTGGCCTGTTGCATGCGGACGGAAACCGAGTAGCCCACCACGCCGGCCACTCCGCCGCCGCACTCCAGCGTGACCCTCAATTCGGGAAGTCCCGGGCTCTCAAGCATCTCGCGCTCGGTCAGAAGTGGCACCTCTGCCGCCTCCAGCGCGGACTCCGCGTCGGTGCGGATGGACTCGGCCGAGAGTCCCGCGCCCTCGCACCCCTGGTTGGTCTCGGCGCGCACGTAGACGCCGACCAGGTCCTCGAGGGTGTACCGGTTCCACTCGGTATTCTGGGCGGCGGCTGGTGAGGGAAGTGTGATCGACGCGGCGGCGGCAGCGGCCAGCAGAACCGCGCCGCGCCGCGCCGGGAACGGCCCGTCCGAAGAGCTTCCGGACATCAGTTGCCTCCGCAGGAACGACACTGGTGGTTGTTGTGGGAACCGAGCTTCTCGAGCAGTGCGACCGTGGCCGGGTGCGGCTGTGCGCGCTGTTCCGGACTGTTGGCGAGGTCCGCAGTGGTCTGCCCGCGCCGGCTGATGGCATGGATGTCCGTACCGCGGCTGACCAGGAAGAGAATGGTCTTGTTGTCGCCCCGGGCCGCGGAGTGGTGGATGGCGTTGAAACCGTCGTGGTCGCGCAGGTTGGGGTCGACGCCGAGTTCGTCGATCAGGTAGCGTACCGCCGGGAGCCAACCGTCGGGGACGCTCCGATGCTGCTGTGCCACCCTCGAGGTGCCGAAGCCGACGCCGGAGGCCGCGTGGAGCGGGTGCACCGCGTGGCCGCCGACGGGAACCGGCGGAAGCCCGGACGGATCCAGTTCGGTCGCCTCGGGTCGGGTGTCGGGGAAGTTCGGATCGAAGAAGCGGCGCCGGCTCGGGAGCTTCGTGGTCCAGATGTTGGGGTCGGCTCCGTAGTCGACCAGAAGGCGCATGGCTTCCACGTCCGTCGCGTAGGCGGCTCGCCAGAAGGGGGTGGCGCCCGTGAAGTCCACACCCATGCGGCCGGCATTGTAGGCAGCGTACCAGATATGTGTGGTCGTCTGCTGATTGGGGTCCGCGCCCGCGTCGAGCAGGAGCCGCATTAGCTCCAGGTAGTCGGTCTCCTGCTGGCGGAAGGCCTGTGGCTGGGGATACCAGGTGCGCAGCGACCACTCGATGTTCAGCGTGGCGAAAAGCGGTCCCGCGCCGTCGTCGCTGACGAGGTTGGGATCGGCGCCGCGCTCCAGCAGGTCGCGCCCGAGGTCGTAATTGCCGTTGATGACAGCCACCAGCATGGGAGAGGACTGATCGCCCATGGTTGGGTGGTTGACGTCAGCGCCGGCGTCGAGAAGCAGCGTCGCAGTGGAGCGGTGGCCCTCGCGGGCGGCGTAGTGCAGCGCGCCGAAACCACCCTGCTTGCCGATCTGCTGCGCCGAACTCAACGCTCTTACCGGAGGCTCTGCCGGAGGTGCGGACGGTTCGTCCGGCTCGGCCTGGCCGGGGGCTGCCGCAGGCCGTGCCGGATTGCCGGGCTGTCGGGCCTGAGGGCCCTGGGCCGGGTTGCGGGCCTGCTGTCCCTGTGGCGGAATCGGAGACGCGGAGGCCTCACTGACCTCTTCCTCTTCCTCCTCGGGCTCCTCGGCCGCGGCCCTTACGCGAGCCCGCTGGCGCTGCTCGGCGCGCAGGTCCCGATCGATGACCTCATAGTCCTTCACCCGGGTCACCAGGGATACATCGGCCCCCGCGTTCAGAAGGGTACGTACCGCCGCGTCCGCGCCCCGCACAGCGGCGAACATCAGAGGGGTGCGCTCCGCAAAGCTGTCCCGTGCGTCCACGTCACCGCCATGCGCGGCCAGTGCTTCGATCACTTCGGCCGCATCGGCGTCGGCAGCGAAGTGCATTGCGGTTACGCCCGTGCTGGTGAGTATGTCCGGATCGGCACCGTCCTCCAGAATGAGCCTCGCAACTTCCGCGTGCCCGCCCCTGCTCGCGAGGTGCAGTGGCGTGTAGCCCCCGATACGCGTAGTCGCCCGGTAGGTAGCTCCCGCATAGAGAAGCGCCTTCGCGATAGCAATGTCGTTGTTGCTCGCGGCCCAGTGAAGCGCCGTCATGCCGTCGCTCTGAGCCGTGTTGACGTCGGCACCTTGTCGAAGCAGCGCGCGCACCGCCTCGAGGTCACCACGTTCGGCAGCGTCGGCGACCGGGGCCTCCGTGGGCACCACCGCGCCGATCGTCGCAACCAGTGAAGCCACCGCCACAAGTCCGGTGACTGCGCGTTTCGCGTGCGGGCGTTTCGACGCGACCGTGTCAGACCCGCCAGTGCTCATCCTCTCACCGGTCATCGTCGCACCTCCTAGATGGCGAAGTGGCCCGTGCTGTTTCCGAAGCTCTTGATGTCGTCGGCTCCAAGTTTGTGCAGCAGGCTCAGCATCACGTTGGCCATCGGCGTGCCGGGTTGCGCCCGGATGTGCTGTTCGCCCTCCAGGATGCCGTTCGCGCCGCCAGCCAGGAAGAGCGGGCAACGCGTGTGATTGTGGAGGTTGCTGTCAGCCATCGCCGAGCCGTACATGAGCAGCGTCTTGTCGAGAAGTGTGGCATCTCCCTCGGTCACCGCCTGCAGCTTCTCCAGGAAGTAGGGCACCATCGACACGTGATACTCGTTGATCCTGCCGAACTGGATCACCCGATCTTCACGGCCTCCGTGGTGTGATGAAGCATGGAAGGGCGAATCCACTCCGGACTCCGGGTAGACCCTGGGCGACGCGTCGCGCCCAAGCTTGAAGGAGAAGACCCTCGTCGTGTCGGACTGGAAGGCGAGGACCTGAAGGTCGAACATCAGCTTCACGTGCTCTTCGAACGAATCCGGAACACCCACCGGAGCCTCCGGGATCGCCCGCTCCTCGCCGCTGGAGTTCTGTGCCTCGATGCGCTGGATCCGCTGTTCGAGTTCGCGAATGTTGTTTGCGTACTGATCGAGGCGCTGGACATCGATCGGGTCGAGCTTGCGACGCACCATCGACATCTCGCCCATGACCCAGTCGAGGATGCTGCGGTCGGTGGTCAGGCGCTCGGCGCGCTGCTCGGGTGTTCCACCGGCCCCGAACAACTGCTCAAAGACCGCTCGAGGATCGCGGATCATCGGAAGCGGATCGCTCGGCGAGGCCCAGCTGATCGTGTCCGTATAAACGCACGCGTAGCCGTACGCGCATCCTCCGGCCTGGTCGACGTTCTCGATGGACAGCTGCAGCGACGGGATGGGCGTGTCCTGGCCGAAACGCTGGACATACAGCTGGTCGAAGGAAGTTCCCACGCGAACGTCGGAACCCTCGGTCTGTTTCGGATGGGCCTGGGTGAGGAAGACCGCGCTGGTCCGGAAATGGTCTCCACCGATCTCGGCGGGCGCGTACGCGTCGGCCATCCGCGCGTCGGTGTCACTCACGATCGTCAGGTACTTCCTGAACGGTTCCAGCGGCCGCAGGTTGCTGGGCGTCAGGTCGAAGTCGCGGCCCGTTTCGGCCGGCGACCACAGGTTCTGCGACCGGCCCCAGTCGTTGCAGCCGGCGGCACCATGCACCTGCTCGATACAAACCACTCTCGTGCGGCCGGCCGCCCTTCCGGCCTCCGTCGCCGCCCACGCTCGCCCGGCCGGAATCATGGCGTCCAGCAGGGGGAGGCCGATGGCGGCGCTGGCGCCCTTGAGCATTGCTCGCCGCGAAATGTGCTTGCCAGTCAGGTATTGCATCTGTTCAGACCTCGGTCGTGGGGGTGTTGCAACTCTGCTCCGTCAGAATTCGGCTTCTTCCTCGGCCACCGTGCCGGCGCGCGCCATGCGGAACGGCATGCTGTTCACGACGCCGAGGATGAAGTTGGATACGCGGTAGTCGTCTTCCGCCGCCGCCCGGACGATCGCCCGGATCGTCGGCATGTCGTAGTATTCCACTCGCCGGCCCAGCGCATACGCCATCAGGTTCTCGGCGAAGGTACTCACGACGACATCGGACAGGCCCATCAGCGCCGTGCGCAGATCGGTCGGCCCGGCCAGTTGCGTGCCGTCGTACATCGTGCCAACGGGGTCCACCGGGTTGCCCTCGTCCCGGATCCGCCAGCCGCCGGTCACGTCGAAGTTTTCGAGCGCGAGACCGAGCGGATCGATGACGTTGTGGCAGGAACTGCACTGCGGGTTCGCACGGTGCTCCTCCATGCGCTCCCGGACCGTGAAGAAACGTCCCTCTTCGGCCGCGGCGGTTTCCTCGAAGGCGGGGATGTCCGGCGGGGGCGGGGGTGCCC
>VXMI01000001.1 GCA_009841165.1 Gemmatimonadota bacterium
CCCCCAGCAGGAGGGCCTCCCCCTGGCCCCCGGGCGCACCATCTCCACCAGCTTCACCGAGGGCTCCTGGATGTCGGTCGATGTCAGCCCCGACGGCCAGACCCTGGTCTTCGACTTCCTCGGCGATCTCTATACCATGCCGATCACCGGCGGTACCGCGACCCCGCTCACCCGGGGCATGGCGTTCGACGGGCAGCCCCGCTTCAGCCCGGACGGCAAGCGCGTGGTGTTCACCTCGGACCGGAGCGGCGGCGAGGGCATCCACATCATCGCGCTCGACAAGAGCGACACGGTGCAGGTCACGCAGGGCAAGTCGAGTTCATACCAGTCCCCCGAGTGGACCCCCGACGGCGACTACGTGATCGCTACTAGGCAGGGTCCCGGACAGGGCAAGCTGTGGCTCTACCACGTCGACGGCGGCACGGGGATCCAGCTCATCGACGAGCCCGCCAACCGCCGAACCACCGGCGCCGCCTTCGGCGCGGACGGGCGCTACATCTGGTACGCGTACCGCACCGGCAGCTGGGAGTACAACTCGGGCATGCGGCAATATCAGCTGGCCGTGTACGACCGCGAGACCGGCGAATCCGCCACGCGCTCCTTCCGATACGGCGGCGCCTTCCGCCCCACGCTCAGCCCTGACGGGCGCTGGCTCGTCTACGGCTCCCGCCACATCGGCGAAACCGGCCTCCGGATTCGCGACCTCGACACGGGCGACGAGCGCTGGCTCGCCTTCCCCGTGCAGCGCGACGACCAGGAATCCCGCGCCACCCGCGACGCCTATCCCGGCATGTCCTTCACGCCCGACTCGGAAGCGGTGATCGCCTACTACGGGGGCGGCCTGTGGCGCGTCCCCGTCGACGGCTCCGAACCCGCGCCGATCCCCTTCCGCGTCGACATCGACATGGCGATCGGCCCCGAGGTCGACTTCGACTACCCGATCGAAGACACCGAGACCTTCGTCGCCAAGCAGGTTCGCGACGCCGTGCCTTCGCCCGGCGGCGACCGCATCGCCTTCTCGCTGCTCGCCCGCGTGTACGTCATGGACTGGCCCGGCGGAACGCCCGAACGCCTCACCGATTCCGACGCCAACGAGCACATGCCCACCTGGTCGCCCGACGGCGAAGACATCGCCTACACCACCTGGGACGACGCCACCGGCGGGCACCTCTACCGGGTCGACTCGGACGGCGGCGACCCCACCCGGCTCACCACCGCGCCGGCGCTCTACAACAACCCCGCGTGGTCGCCCGACGGCGAGCGCATCATCGCGGTGCGCGGTCCCGGCCGCGCCTATGACGAGGCCCTGACCCGCGGCGTCCCCGGCGGTGCCGACGATCTCGTCTGGATCCCGGCCACGGGCGGCGACGCGACGGTCATCGCCCCGGCGCGCGACGGGAACCACCACTTCACGAGCAGCCCCGACCGCATCTACGCCTACAACCCCGGCGACGGCCTCGTCTCCTTCTGCTGGGACGGCACCGACCGCAGGCAGCACGTGCGCGTGGTGGGCGCCGGTCCTCCCGGATCGAGCACGCCGCCCCCCGCAACCCTCGTCACGATGGCCCCGCGGGGCGATCAGGCGCTCGCCCGCGTCGTCAACCATCTCTACACGGTCACGGTTCCGCTCGTCGGCGGCGACGTCCCGACAATCGACGTCGGGAACCCCGACAACGCGTCCTTCCCGGCGCGCCAGCTCACCGAGATCGGCGGCGAGTTCCCCGCGTGGGGCCACGATGGCCGCAGGATCCACTGGACCATCGGCAACGCGCACCTCGTCTACGACCTCGACGCCGCGCGCGCCTTCGAAGACTCGGTCGCAGCGGCTGCGGAGTCGGACGAGGACGAGGCCGATCCCGGCGCACCCGAAGCTGCCGAGGAGGAGGAAGAGGGCGAAGAGGGCGAGAGCGGCGACGAGTCCGACACCGAAGACGAGGACCCCCGCTATGCCCCGGAGGAAGTTCGCATCCGCGTCGAATTCCCCCGCGACATCCCAAGGGGCGTTGTCGTGCTGACCGGAGCGCGCGTCGTGACCATGAACGGAGACGAGGTCCTCGAAAGCGGCGACATCGTCGTGCGCGACAACCGCATCGCCGAGGTCGGAGCCACCGGCTCGATTTCGCAACCGGAAGGCGCGGTGGTGATCGACCTTGCCGGCAAGACGATCGTGCCCGGCTTCGTCGACACCCACGCCCACCTGCGGGCCCAGATCAACATCCTCCGCACCCAGCCCTGGTCCTATGCGGCCAACCTGGCCTACGGCGTGACCACCACCCGGGACCCCCAGACGGGCACCACCGACGTCATCAGCTACGAGGACCTGGTGCGCGCCGGACGGATCCTGTCGCCGCGCATCTATTCGACCGGCCCCGGCGTTTTCTCGTCCGAGAACGTGCAGGACCTCGACCACGCCCGGCACGTGCTGCGCCGCTACAGCGACTACTACGACACCAAGACGATCAAGATGTACGCCGCGGGCAATCGCGAGCAGCGCCAGTGGATTCTCCAGGCGGCGCGCGAGCTGGAGCTGATGCCCACGACCGAGGGCGGCCTCGACACCA
Source organism: Gemmatimonadota bacterium (assembly GCA_009841165.1). GTDB lineage: Bacteria > Gemmatimonadota > Gemmatimonadetes > Longimicrobiales > Gaopeijiaceae > Bin94. Next base: position 2,562 of record VXMI01000001.1, read on the forward strand.
AGGTCAACATGACGATGGCCATCGACGGCTACTCCGGCGTGGAGCACAACATGCCCGGCTTCCCGATGTACGCCGACATGGTGGAACTCGTGGCGCGGTCCGGGATAGCCTACACACCCACGATCCTCGTCACCTACGGCGGCCCCTGGGCCGAAAACTTCTTCTACGTCACCGAGGACGTGCTCGGCGACGAGAAGCTCGCCCGCTTCACGCCCATGGAGGAGATCCTGCAGAAGGCGTTGCGCAGACCCGGCCCCGGTCCCGGACCCTCCGGCTGGTTCCACCCCGAGGTCCACACCTTCGATCAGGTGTCGGCGTTCGTGCGCGATGTGATTCGTGCAGGGGGAAGAGCCGGCGTGGGCAGTCACGGCCAGCTCCAGGGGCTCAGTTACCACTGGGAACTCTGGGCAACCCAGGCCGGCGGAATGACCGAGCACGAGGCACTGCAGGTGGCGACGATCCTCGGAGCGCACTCGCTCGGCCTGGACCGCGATCTCGGTTCCATCGAGGTTGGCAAGCTGGCGGACCTGGTCGTCCTCGACGGCAACCCGCTCGACGACATCCGCAACAGCAACACGGTCGACCAGGTGATGATGAACGGCCGGATGTACGACGGGGACACGCTGGACCAGGTCTGGCCGGACCAGGTGACGGCGGGGCCGTTCTACTGGCTGCGGGAAGCTCCTCCGGGGCGGTGAGCGCGCGGGCTGAGATCATCCCCGGCGTCGACGTTTTCCTGGACGGCGGCGGCGCGTCGGACGGCGTCCGTGCCGCAGTCGCCGGACTCCGCCATGCTCGTCTGGGCCTCATCGCCCACCCCGCCTCGATCACCTCCGATTTGCAGTTCACCGCCGACGCCATCCGCGCGGCCGGCTACGACCTGCGCGCCCTGTTCGGTCCCCAGCACGGCGCCCGTGGCGAGAAGCAGGACAACATGATCGAGTCGGACCACTACACCGATCCCGTCACCGGCCTGCCGGTCCACTCGCTATACGGCGAGGTTCGCAAGCCGACCCCCGAGATGCTCCACGGCCTCGACGCCCTCCTTTTCGACCTCCAGGACGTAGGCGTGCGCGTCTACACCTTCATGTGGACGATGGCGCTGGCGATGGAGGCGTGCGCGGCCGCGGGCGTGCGGTTCGTGGTGCTGGACCGCCCCAACCCCATCGGCGGCGTCAAACGGGAGGGTCCCGTGCTTCGCGAAGACTACCGCTCGTTCGTGGGCCTCCACCCGGTCCCGCTCCGGCACGGCCTGACCTGCGGCGAGATGGCGCGCTGGCTGAACGGGGCACGCGGGATCGGCTGCGAGCTGACGGTCATTCCCTGTGACGGCTGGCGGCGCGACATGTCCTGGGACGACACCGGCCTGCCCTGGGTGATGCCCAGCCCGAACCTGCCCACACCCGACTCCTGCGTCGTCTACCCCGGCATGGTGCTGATCGAAGGCACCAACCTTTCGGAAGGGCGCGGCACCACGAGGCCCTTTGAACTTTTCGGCGCCCCCTGGCTCGACCCCATCACGCTGATCGCCCGGCTGAACCGCGCCCAGCTGCCCGGCGTCGCGTTCCGCGGCTGCCACTTCGAGCCGACCTTTCAGAAACACGCGGGCGCACTTTGCGGCGGCGCCCAGCTGCACGTCGCGGACCCGGCCGCCTTCGCACCAGTGCGCACGGCGGTAGAGATCCTCATCGCCGCCCGCGAGCTCGCCCCGCACGACATGGCCTGGGGCCTGCCACCGTATGAATACGAGGAGACGCATCCGCCCATCGACATCCTGTGGGGTAGCGCGTCGCTGCGGGAAGGCGTGGACGCGGGCGCCGCAGCAACCGACATCCTGGCAGGCGTCGACGCCGACCTGGCGTCTTTCCGCGCATCGGTGGAGCGGTACCTGCTGTACTGAAGCCGCCCCGGATTCGCTCCGGCTGGTAGCGTTCGACCGCGATCTCGACAGCCCGCGCCCGCATCCGCACAGTGCCATGCCAGGCCTGCATCCTCACCTCACCGCGAAATCCACCACCAGCGGCAGGTGATCCGACTTCTGCGTATCCGACTCCAGGATGCCGAGCGCGTCGCGCGCACTCGCCGACATGTCCGCCGCGTCGAAGAGGAATGCCCGCTCGACCCGAAGTACCGCCTCGCGGTAGAGCAGGTAGTCCAGCCGGCCGGGCGAGAACGGGTCCTCGCCCCAGGTGCTGCGCCAGGTGGCCAGGGAGCGGTCGCGGAGCCGCTCGATACGCGCAACCTCCAGGTCGCGGCCGCCAATCCCCAGCCCGCGCCGCAGTTCGTCGACCGGGCGTGCGGATCCGACCACGTTGAGGTCGCCGGCCACGATCAGCCCCGCGCCGGGCCGGTCGTCCAGCGCCGCCGCGACCGCCTCGTTCAGGGTGCGGGCCTGCAGCTCGCGCAGCCGATCCCGGGGGGAGCCGTCGTATCCGGCGCTCTGCAGGTCCACCGGGACGAAGAGGATGTCGTGGCCGTCCACCGTCACCCATGCACCCGTTGCCGAGAGACCGCCCTCCGCTTCGGCACGTGCCAGGACCGAAGGCGGCGCCATGCCAGGGACTTCCGCCTCATCCCCAACCGCGCGCAGCCAGCCGTCGAGCGCGCCGGGACGGTAGCCGATCCTGCCCATTTCGCTCTCTCCCCTCACCTCCCGACCCATGGCCCCGACCGCCGTCCGCTGCCGTCCGCCGCCCGAGGCCAGCCACCACGTCCATGCCTCGCCTTCCGCCGCGAGGCCCCGCGTGAAGCGCGCAAGATCCTCCCGGGTTACGGCAAAGAAGATCTCATCGAGGAGGAGGACGTCGGGTGCGAGCGCTGCGACCACACGGCGAAAGGCGTCCTCGTTGTTGCGAAAGCTCAGACTGGAGACGTTCCAGGTGACCACCCGTAGGGCGCCCGGAACCCTGGCCACCGCCTCGGCGCCGAGCAGACGAGGCTCCCCGCCGGGCGCAGTCGTGAGCGCATGCCGGAACACCGGCGTCTGATCGACCACGTCGCCGGCCCGCACGTAGCGCAGGCTGCCGGCCACCGCGCCCCCCGGCCCGGCCTCCCGCCACGCGCCCGTGGCCTCGGCGACCGCAGCCCGATCCAGCCGCACCTCGAACCGGTCGGACGAGTGCGTCGGTGACACCAGCAGGCCCACGCGGGATGCCGGTTCCACCTCGCCCGGCCCGCGCGCCCCGACGCTGCGGACGCCCACCCCCCCCCCGGGCCGCTCGTGGTGCCGGTCGGGCTGGGGCGGGAGGAT
>VXMI01000023.1 GCA_009841165.1 Gemmatimonadota bacterium
TTCGGTGTCGTGTATATGTGACTGGTCTCCCAGGGGGTGCGGGTCTTGATCGGGGGCGGGTTCCGTATCCCCGAGGTCGTGGAGGCGGCGGGGGCGCGACTGGTGACCGTGGGCACGACAAACCGCACCCGCCCCGCAGACTACGCACGTGCGATCGAGCGCGGGGATGTCGCCGCGATCCTCAAGGTACATCGCTCCAACTTCTCGATCTCGGGTTTCACCGAGGAGACGAAGCTGGCCGAACTCGTCGAACTGGGGGGGGCGCACGGTGTGCCCGTGATCCACGACCTGGGTTCGGGGTTGCTGATGGACAGCGCGGCGCTCGGGCTGCCGTACGAACCGACGCCCGCCGAGAGCATCGCGGCCGGCGCGGATCTGGTGGCTTTCTCAGGCGACAAGCTGGTCGGAGGACCGCAGGCGGGGGTGCTGGCCGGGACGAGGAAGTGCGTGGCCCGGGCGAGGGGGCACCCGTTGTGCCGGGCGCTTCGCAGCGACAAGGTCACGCTGGCCGGACTCGAGGCGACGCTCTCGCTGTACCGGGATCCGGAACGTGCTCGAGAGCGGATCCCGGCGCTCCGCATGATCGGGACGCCGCACGGGCGACTGGAACGCCGGGCCGAAGCCGTGCTCGCCGCGGTGGGGAGCAGGGGAGCCGGGCTGAGGCGCGCGCTCCGTGCAGAGGTGGTCGCCACCGACTCGCTTGTGGGCGGTGGCACCTTCCCCGACGCGCGGATCCCCAGCGCCGCGATCTCGCTGGGCGCAGGCGATAAGGCGGAGGAGTGGCTGGCCCGCCTGCGCGCCCACAAGCCTCCGGTGGTCGCGCGCCGGCGCAGGGGTCGCCTTTTCCTCGACCTGAGGACGATCGCGCCCGAGGAGGACTCGGTCGTTGCGGCTGCGCTCGCCGCTCTCGCTGCGTCGGTGTCCTGATGCGGCGCCGGGCCGTCTTCGCCGACCGCGACGGGACGATTATCGAGGACCGGTACTACGTCGCCGATCCGGCGGACGTCGCGCTGATCCCCGGGGCTACCGGGGCGCTCCACAGGATGCGGGAGCTGGGGTTTGCGCTCGTGGTGGTGACCAATCAGTCGGGGATCGGCAAGGGGCTCTACACGCTGGCCGACTATCACCGCGTGGCGGCCGAGACCGAGCGGCAGCTGGCCCGTGCGGGCATGGCCGTCGATGCGACGTACTTCTGCCCGGACGGCCCAGGCGGCAATCCCCGCAGGACCTGCCGCAAACCAAGCCCGGTGATGTACCGAAAAGCCGCCCGCGACCTTGAGCTGGAGCTCTCCAACTCCTACTTCATCGGTGACAAGCGCAGCGACGTGCTTCCGGCGCGAAAGCTCGGCGGGACCGGGATCCTAGTGCGCACGGGACACGGAGCGATGCACGCGGACGGCCTGGACGACGATTTCCGTGTCGTGGACGACCTGGCCGCGGCAGCGGAGCTGATCGGGCGTCTGGAGTCGGGCGGCGGGAGCCCGGCGCGGTCGCCGGCGCCCTGACGGCCTCCGGCTCGTTGACCCCGTTTGGCGGCTCGAATAGCTTTTGTTTTCGGCTGTTGAACAGCCCCTGGTCAAGATATGGAAGTGCGGGATAGATGCGATGGAACTGACACTCACCCCCCAGGCGGCCAGCAAGGTCAAGGGCTTCCTCCAGGAGTTCGGTGAGAGCTCCGACGCCGGTTTGCGGGTCTCGGTGCTTCCCGGCGGGTGCTCCGGTTTCCAGTACGGCGTGGATATAGACGCGGCGCCGGAGGGCGACGACGAGATCCTCGAGAGGTCCGGAATCCGGATCTTCGTGGACCCGTTCAGCGCGCAGTACCTGGAGGGAATCGAGATCGACTACGTGAGCTCGATGATGGGCTCGGGGTTTTCCTTCAGGAATCCGCAGGCCACCGGCGGTTGTGGCTGCGGTAGCTCGTTCACCGTCTAGCCGCGCCGGGTCGAAGATCGAGATCCTTTCCTTCACCGGCGGCGCCTTCATGCAGAACACGGTGCTTGTGGTCTGCGCCGACGGGCGCTCCGGCGTCCTGATCGACCCGGGGGCCGCGACGCCGGATGCGCTTGCCGCCGCACGGGAACGCGGGCTCGAGGTGGTCGCGATTCTGCTGACGCACGCTCACCTCGACCACATCGAGGGGGTGGCGATGGCAAAGAAGGCCACCGGCGCGCCCGTCCACCTTCACCCCGCGGAGCGCATCTACTACGACAACATCTGGGCCCAGGCGGCGGCTTTCGGCGTGCCGTTCGAGAAGCAGCCGCCACCGGACCTGGAGCTGGTGCCGGGCGATACGCTCACCTTCGGCGGATCGGGGTTCGAGGTCGTGTTCGCACCGGGCCACGCACCCGGGCACGTCATTTTTGTCTCCACCGAAGAGCCCGTCGCGATCGTCGGCGACGTGGTCTTCCTCGGGTCCATCGGCCGGACCGACCTGCCCGGCGGCGACTACAGGACCCTTATCGATTCGATCCACCGGACCGTACTGACGCTTCCCCCGGAAACGCGGCTCTACACGGGGCATGGCCCCGAGACCACCGTGGGGCACGAACAGCGCACCAACCCCTTCCTGGTCCCCGTCTACGGGGGCGAACTCGTTTGACCGTCCCGTTCGCAGTTCTCGCGTCGGGATCGGGAACCAACATGCAGGCGCTGCTCGACCACGAGGGCGATGGGGCGGCCTACCGCATCGCGTTGATCGTTACCGACCGGCCGTGCGTGGCCGAGGAGCGGGCCCGCGCGATGGGGCGGGCCGTGTGCCGGATCGACTTCGATGACGATGCCGCAGGCGGTGAACTGTTGCTTCTCCTGGCCCGCCACAGGACGGAGGGAATTCTGCTGGCCGGCTTCCTCAAGCTCCTTCCGGCTGCGGTCTGCCGAGCCTACCGGGACAGGATCCTCAACATCCATCCGGCGCTGCTCCCGGCGTTCGGCGGCCAGGGAATGTACGGGCACCACGTGCACGATGCCGTCCTTCGTTCCGGCGCGACGCTCTCGGGACCCACGATCCACTTCGTGAACGAGCGCTACGACGAGGGCAGGATCCTCGCGCAGTGGCCCGTGCCGGTGCGTACCGGGGACAGCGCGGACACGCTGGCGGCGCGGGTGCTCGAGGTGGAGCACACGCTGTACCCCGCGGCGGCGGATGCGTTGGCGCGGGCGGTCTTGGACGGGTGGCCTAGTGGTGGGGAGGCGCCGTCTTTCGCGTGGTGCGCCGACGGTGGCGCGGGGCGCGGGGCAACGTTGCGAGAGGCGATCGTCGCCGGTTTCGGGGGTGGGTGTGGCGCCGCGTAGGGCGTTGCTGAGCGTGTGGGACAAGACGGGCGTCGTCATGCTCGGTCGGGCGCTGGCGAAGCAGGGTTGGGAGATACTGTCGACCGGGGGGACGGCGCGGGTGCTGGCCGACGCCGGGGTTGCGGTAACCGAGGTCGCGGTCGTCACCGGGCACCCCGAGATGATGGACGGGCGCGTGAAGACGCTGCATCCCGCAATCCACGCGGGCCTGCTTGCGCGCCGCGAGCATCCGGACGACATGGCCGAGCTTGAGCGGCAGGGGTACGGCCCCATCGACCTCGTCGCGGTCAACCTCTATCCATTCCGCGAAACGATTGCGGCGCCGGACGTTACGCCCGCGCTGGCCATGGAGAACGTGGACATCGGCGGACCCACCCTGGTCCGCGCCGCCGCCAAGAACCACCGTGACGTGTGGGTGGTTGTCGATCCCGACGACTACGGGGCGGTGCTGGAAGCCGTCTCTTCCGCGGAATCCAGTCGCGGGGAGGGCTGGTCAGCCGCGCTGCGGCGAAGACTCGCGGCCAGGGTATTCCGCGAGATCTCGGCCTACGACCAGGCGATCGCAGGATACCTGGAAGGGTTGGGCGAGGGCGACCGCGGGGGCACGGAAACGGGCGACGACATGCCCGAACGGGTCACGCTGGAACTGGAGAGACGCGACCTGCTCCGCTACGGCGAGAACCCCGGTCAGGACGCGGCCTTCTACGCGGCGGCGACACGCGGCGCCCATGGTATCGCAGGACTTGAACAATTGCATGGCAAATCACTGTCGTACAATAATTTGCTCGATCTGGACGGGGCGTTGCTGAGCGTTGCGCCGTTCGTGTTTTCCATCGACCCGGCGGTTTGTATCGTCAAGCACACCACACCGTGTGGGCTCGCGGTGCGTCCCGCGCTGGCGGCGGCTTTCGAGCGGGCGCGGGCGACCGATCCCGTGTCGGCCTTCGGTTCGGTGATCGCGATGAATCGCCCCGTGGACCTCGAGACCGCCAAGGCAATCGGCGGAATGTTCGTCGAGTGCGTGGTGGCTCCCGGTTTCACGGACCAGGCGCTGGGAGTGCTGTGCGCGAAGAAGAACATTCGGCTGCTGCGTTTCGCGGGATCGGCGGACACCCATCCGGCGGAGCCCGTCGATGACAGGGGCTGGAGCGCGCTGGACGAATCCGTTCGCGCGGCAGCCCGCTTCCTGGCGCGTGCGGCGGGTCATGCGGGTGCGCGGTCCTTCCGTTCGGTCTACGGTGGTGTGCTGTTCCAGTCGTTGCCGGATCCACCGTTCTACGGGATCGGCTCTGCAGGCTGGAAGGTGGTGAGCGCGCGCCAGCCCACGGAGGCGGAGCAGCAGGATCTTTCTTTCGCGTGGGCCGCCGTCGCGGGGGTCAAGTCGAACGCGATTCTACTGGCGCGCGGGCGCGCGACCGTCGGTATCGGAGCGGGGCAGATGAGCCGCGTGGATTCGTCGCGTCTGGCTGTTCAGAAGGCTCGCGAGGTGGGTCTGGGACCGGAGCTTGAAGGGTGCGCGCTCGCCTCGGACGCGTTTTTCCCCTTCCGCGACGGGGTCGATGCGGCCGCCGAGGCCGGCGTGCGCGCGATCGTCCAGCCGGGCGGCTCGATCCGCGACCCCGAGCTGATTGAAGCCGCCGACGAACACGGCATCGCGATGGTGTTCACCGGACGGAGGCTGTTCCGGCACTAGCAGGTCGTATGTGGACGCCCCAGGGTGGGCAAGCCTGATTCGTGAACTGGGCTGGTGGCATTGTGGTCAGGTACTGTCGTATGTCCGGCCTCTTGGTGCGGCGCTGGTTGGCCGCGGGCCCGTATGGTGTTCGTGAGATCGGATCCATATCGTGGAAGCGGGCTCTCAGACCCTGGCCTGCTAACTGGTTTTTCCGACCCCGTCTTGCTGACTGTTGGCCCTTACCCCGTTCGTTCGTCCTGCCGCCCACATTTCCCGGCGGTTCTTCTCTGCTGTCGATTCCCCCTTTCGCTGCCCGTTCAGGCGGCGGCGCGAACCCGGTAGGCCTCCTTTCTCGTGGTCAGCGCCCAGATCCTCCGCGCCGTCCGGTTGGCGAGCGCCACCGCGACCACCTTCTTCGGCTTGCGCGCCAGCATCCGGGCCAGCCACGGATCCGTGGTCTCCTCGTGTCGGCTCGCTTGCCGGACGACCGCCATGGCTCCCGCAAAGAGAAGCCGCCTGAGATCTCGCTGGCCCATCTTCGACCGCCTCGGGCAGGCCGCAGTCTCCGTCTTCAAGCACACCGGCCAGTTGCCCGATCCGGGCCCTGCCCTGCGGAGCCACGACGCCGAACTCGGCCAGGTGGCCCCGAAGCGCGTTGATCGCCTGCGTGCGCTAGCGCACCAGCAGGTCGCGCGTGTGAAAGAGCATCGCCTGCGCCTGCTACAACTTGAGGCCGGCCGTGCTCACCGCCATCTTTTCGGCTTGGGAGGGATGGCAGAGCGGCTCAATGCACCGGTCTTGAAAACCGGCGTCCGAAAGGACACGTGGGTTCGAATCCC
>VXMI01000073.1 GCA_009841165.1 Gemmatimonadota bacterium
GGGAGGGGGGATGGTGAGCGGGGCCGCTCCGGCGGGGCGCGCCGCGCCTGGCAGCCACCCCGCGAGGGTTGCCGCGCTCCCGGCCCCAATCGCGCGCACGAAGTCCCGCCGCTTCATCGGTCTTCCCCGCCCGCCGGGCGAATGCGCCCGTCCAGCGTGGGCGTGACGGTGCCGCGCTCCTGCACGTAGTCGACGAAGACATCCCGGATGAGGACCGGCAGGTCCTCGCGGTCATTCGCCCCCGCATCCCACAGCACGGTCCAGGTGCCTCCGCCATTGACGAGATAGTCCACCGTCGCGAGGCGGTAGACGCGTCCCCGATCGATCGGGGCGCCACCAACGCGCACGTTCACCGCGTCGTCGCCGTCCAGCTCCATCGTCCAGCCGGCGATGGGCTCGCCACGGGTGAGGGCGATCTCGTCGGCGAGGCGCTCAAGCTCCTCCCCCGACAACGAGAGCACCGTGACGAAATTCTCGAAGGGAAGTAGCTCGTAGGCGTGCCGCATGAGTATCGGTCCTCGCGCGACGGGCACCCGGATGCCGCCCTCGTTGAGAAGCGCGACGTGGACCGTGTCGCCGGCGAGCGCCCGCGCCCCATGCAGCAGGGCGTCGGCCACCAGGTTGTCGAGCGTGCCCTCGGGATCGTCCTTGAAGAAGTCGCCGGCGGCGTGGCCCAGCACCTCGCCGAGCTGCTCCTGGAGTTGCTCCCGGTACGGCGCAATCATGGCCTCGATGTCGGGCGCGGGTTCGAGGCTGTCCCCGATCTCCGTGCAATCGACCGGGGCCTCGCGGAGGGTGAAAGCGGTTCCGGCACAGCCGGCCAGGGCGAGCGCGGCGATGAGCGCGGCGGCCGGCGTGGCGGCCTGCGCGGCGGCCAGCGGGTAGCGAACGGGGCGAATCGTGTCCAGCATTGTGGTGCCAAGTTCGCGAATCGTGACCCGCCCCGCCATGGTGCCGGTCGCCGTCACGCCTCCCGCCCCCCGACACCGGAGATCTCCATGTCCCTTGCCCATTCTCTGGAGGGCGTACGCGTCCTCGACCTCTCGCGGCTCCTGCCGGGGCCGTTTCTGACGATGGTCCTCGCGGACCTCGGAGCCGACGTGGTCAAGGTCGAGGAGCCCCGCATGGGCGACTACATGCGGGACTTTCCGCCTCGCGGCGAAGGGATGTCCGGCCGGTACCTGTCGGTCAACCGCAACAAGCGGTCGGTGACGGTGGATCTCAAGAACGAGCGCGAGCGCGTGCGGTTTCTGCGCATGGCAGGCCAGGCCGACGTGGTAGTCGAGAGCTTTCGCCCGGGGGTGATGGATCGGCTCGGGGTGGGGTACGACGCGCTAAGGGAGCGCAACGAAGGAGTCATTCTCTGTTCGATATCGGGATACGGGCAGACGGGCCCCTACCGCGACCGGGCGGGTCACGATATCAACTACCTGGCGCTGGCCGGCGTGCTTGCAATGAGTGGTGCGGCGCCTGATGGCCCCCCGGCGATGGCGGGCGTCCAGATCGCCGACATGGCCGGGGGCGCGATGTGGGGCGCGATCGGCATATTGGCCGCGCTGATCGAGCGTCGGCGCACGGGGAAAGGGACGCACCTCGACATCTCCATGACGGAGGGAGCCCTGGCGCTCCTCGCGAGCGAGTTCGGGATCCTGGGCGCCGAGCCGGCGGTCCCGACGCGGGGCACGGGGCTGCTCAACGGCGGCGCGGCGCGTTACGGCCTGTACCGGACCAGCGACGGCAGGTATCTGAGCGTCGGGGCGCTCGAGCCGCAGTTCCTGGCACGGCTGGTGAGGGGCGTGGAGCTGGAGGCTGACGCGGGCTCGGCCGACTTCGCGGACGAGGAGGCACTCCGGCGCCGGCTCACCCGGGTCATCGCTTCGAAGACCCGCGACGAGTGGGAGAGGATTCTGGGCGGGTACGACTGCTGCTGTGAGCCGGTGCTGGAGCTGGACGAAGTGGTGGAGCACCCCCTGCACGGCGCACGCGGGCTGTTCTTCGAGATCGCCGATGGGGGGGCCTCCGGGACGCTTCAGGTGCGCACGCCGCTAGGGATGCCAGCGGGAAGACGCCCGGCACCGGCGCTGGGCGCGGACAACGAGGAGGTCTTTCGGGAGTATGGCGTAGAGGAGCTGTGAGCGCGGTGCCGCCTAACCCCCCCACACCTCCTCGAACACCCGCAGGTAGTTCTCGCCCAGAAACTTGAGGATCACCTCGTCCGAGTGGCCCCGCGCGGCCAGCGCTTCGGTCAGGCGGGGCACCTTCGAGATGTCCTCGAGGCCGGCCGGGGCCATCTCCCTGCCGTAGTGATCGCTGCCCAGCCCGACATGGTCTGGGCCCATCACGTCCAGCGCGGTCTCGATGTCCCGCACTACGCTGTCCAGGTCGCGGTGCGCCACATGGATCAGGCCCAGGACGCCGCCGTTGGCCGCCAGCGCATCGAGCATCCAGCGGTCGCGGGGCAGTTCGAGGCGCGGGCGGGGCAGCTTGCCGTCCAGCAGGTCCTGCGCCTCGTGCGCCGTGTCGGGGAACATGGTGGGCGTCGTGTGCGAGAGGATGACGGGATTGCGGGTGAGCTCCAGGATCTCGCTGAAGCCGACCTCGCCGATGTGCACCAGGTCGATCACGATCCCCAGCGCGTCCATCCGCCGGACGACTTCCTTGCCGAGCGCGGTCAGGCCGCCGCGCCGGTCCGCCGCCCAGCAGCCGTCGGCGAAGATGTTGCGGCGGGTGTGCGTCAGGCTCCCGGAGCGGAGGCCGAGGCGGTAGTACAGGTCGAGGAAGCGCGGATCGGTGCCCAGGGCCTCGCACCCCTCGAAGGTGAGGACCAGCGCGACCCTTCCCTCCGCCTTGGCGCGGCGGATGTCGCCGACCGTCGTAGCGAGCACGAGTTCGTCGTGGCGGTCGACCTGGTCATGCAGATTCCACACCATTTCCATACCCCGCCGGACGGGGTCGCGCAGCCAGTCGTCGTCCAGATAGATCGCGCAGAGCTGGGCGGTGACCCCGCCCTCTCGCCAGCGCGGCAGGTCGTACTGACCCATGGGGCCGAACCAGACCGTGTGGGCGCCCATGCCGAAACGCACGAGCGGGTTGTTTTCCAACCCGGGGGGCGCATCCCAGTCGAGATCTGGCACCTCGACGCGCTCGCCGAGGCTCATCTTGCCCTCGGTGATGGGGATCAGGATGTCGCTGTGGCCGTCGACGACGATGGCCCGGCGGTGGAGGTCGGCCGCACGACCCTGCGGCGTCACTGCGAACCTCCGCCGAGCCCGCCTTCCACCACCGGCAGTTCGATGCGCGAGCCGTCCGCACCGCCGCGGTACACCGTGAGGATGGCGTCGCCATCCGCGGGCACCGGGTCGAACATGCCGGCATCGGCGCCCGCGATCGCAACCCGGATCCGGTGTCCCGCGCGGACCAGCGCGGCGATGGGCCAGAGCCGGAAGCTGACCGTCACGGCCTCGCCGGGCGGCATGGGCTCGGCGTCGGCGCGCGCGAACGAGTGGTATGGCTCCTCGTCCTCGAAGTACGGGTTGGGCACGGCCTTGCGGTGGATCAGCCGCAGCCCGCCCTCGGTCACGTAGCGGCTCCGGCCCTGCGGATCGACGTCTTCAAGGTAGACGAAGAGCGCGCCGTCATCCCGGTCCGACGCCAGGTTCAGCGTGATCACGGGGTAGCCGGCGATCTGCAGGTCGGATTCGAGCGGCTCGGTGGTGTAGGTGAGCATGCGGGCGTCCATGTCGGCGCGGTCGTCGAGGTTGAGGATCGGGGTACCCATCTGGGCCGCCCAGCGGTTGTCGGGGCCGGTCGTCACGTCAGGATCGACGGCATAGTCGTCGCCGCCAGCCGTCACGGCCTCCGAGTCCCCGGTCAGGCGCCCCTCCGAGTCCATGTGGAACGTTGTGGTCGTGGTTCCCGGTGGCGGCCAGACCTCGGTGTCGTGATACGCTTCCTCGCCGAGGTTGAAGAAGCGCATGGCCGGCCAGTCGTCGACGCCGTTGTTGGCGCCCTTCAGGTGGTGGTCGAAGAAGAGGCGCCGCATTTCCATCTGCTCGTCCACCGACGGCTGGGGCGGAAGAGGTGCTGTACCCACGGAAAAGGGGCTGGCGCTGTAGCCGCCCCCGTGCGTCGAGGCCAGGACGAGCACCTTCTGGCGGTTGGAGAAGTGCCGGAAGCGCAGCAGCGTGCCATCGGCGGTGCCCGCGTCCATCCAGCTGACCAGGACCAGCATCGGAACGCCCGACGCCTCGATCTCGGCCTTCCAGTGGATCGGACCGATCTCGGCCCACGCCTGATCCCCCCCGATCACGTCGTCGCGGTGCTCCGTGGCCAGCACAGCCTGGAACACGTCGGGGTTGGCCGCGTGCTCCACCACGGCCGCCGCAAGCAGCGAGCCGTCCTCGTCTTCGTCGACACGCGCCACGCCGGCGCCCATCACTTCCGCGTTGTTGTCGTCCATGTGGCCGACCAGGTCGCCCCAAGTCTCGATGAAGCCACGGGCGAGCAGGCCGTACGGGCGAATCGGGCTGGGATAGGCGTCGAAGTCCGACCATCCCGGAATGACGGCCTTGACCGCCGGGTGGTTCACCGCGGCAAGCAGCTCGGCCGTCGTGCCGGTGTACGAGGTCCCGTAGGCGCCGACCGTACCGTCCGACCACTCGCGCGCCACCACCCAGTCCACCACGTCGTACGCGTCGAGGACCTCCTGGCGCCCGTACTCCACGGGCCGCGTGCCGAACGAGGCGCCGCTGCCGCGCGCATCCACCTTGACCAGCGCGTAGCCGTGATCGAGGAAATGGCGGTCCAGCTCCGACAGTGTGTTGATGCGCTCGCCCGTCTCGGGGTCCTCCAGGCCGCGACGATAGCGGGTCAGCGTGAGGAGGGCGGGATACGGCGGGTCGTGGTCCTCCGGCGGGAGGTAGACATCGGCGGCGAGACGCGTGCCGTCCTCGGCGGCGATGTAGAGGGCGGATACGTCCGGCCCGGGTGCGCTCTCCGCGCCGGGATCGCAGGCAACGAGGAGCCCTGCCAGGATGGCGGCCGCTTGGCCCGGCGAACCTCTCAGCGTCACCGTGCGACCTTCATCGAGCTGATGATCGGAGCCACCGGCAGCGCATCGAGGTCAACCTTCACGCCCTCCTTGATCACCATGTGAATCTCGCGGTAGTTGTGGGCGCTCTCCAGCGGGTTGGCGTCGAGGATCACGATGTCGGCCCATCTGCCGGGCTGCAGGGTCCCGATCTCTTCGTCCAGCCGGTAGGCGCTCGCCACATTGCTCGTTGTTGACTTGAGCACCTCCATCGGCTCCATGCCCAACTCCTCCAGGGCCACCAGCGCGTTGAAGTGCCCTTCGCCGAGCTTGACGCGCGGATCGATCGTGTCGGAAGCGAGCGTGGGCGACTCGGCGCGCAGCACCGGGTTCTCGATCCCGGCATCGGTGGACATCAGCAGCTTCGCGCCCGCCTTGATCATGTTGGCCCGGTTGATCGCGCCGATCTTCATGTAGGGCGTCAAAGTCCCCGACGGGTTGTGCGCCTCGAGCGCGTCCATGCGACGCTGCGTGATCGGCAGCACGGAGCACGCGATCCCGCGGTCGACCATCTTCTCGATCGACTCCGCCGGGATCGGGATTTCGGGCCCTGAGATCCCGCAGTGCGTGATAATGTCGACCCCCGCCTCGATCGCCATGTCGAAGCTCTCGACCGAGGTCGTGTGGGTCTGCACGGTCATCCCGGCACGGTGCCCCTCCTCGGCGATCACGCGCTGCACGCGCTCCGAGAACGAGATCAGGTTCATGTCGACGTGACCGCTGCCGCCGTACTTGAGAAAATCCATTCCCAGCGTCGTGTAGTTGCGGATCACGTCGGCCACCGAATCGGGGGTCATCCACAGCAGTTCGCGCCCGGTGTTCTCCTCCCACGCCTCGTTGATCCGCTTGACGAACGCCTGGCTCACATACGGCGCGTGCGACTCGCGGAAGTCCGGCCCCAGCGGACCGCTGAAGCCGATGATGTTGCCGGCGATGTACATCCGGCTGCCCGGTGCCTCGCCCGCGTTGATCATGTCGCGCGCCTTCGCCAGCGCCGCGCGCGGTCCCCAGGTGTCGAAGACGGTGGTCTGCCCGGTCTTCAGGGTGATCTGGGCCGCCTCGAGCACGATCTCGTGGAGCCGGTGCTCATGCAGGATGAGCGTCTCGAGGTCGAGGTTGAGGAAGAGATGGAGGTTGCCGTCCATCAGCCCGGGGATGACATACTTGCCCCCGGCATCGATCGTGGTCGCGCCCCCGGGGACAGGGGTCGAGGCGGCGGGCCCGGCGGCGGTGATGCGCCCGTCGGCGAACACGACGACGCCGTCTTCGATCGGTGCGGCGCCGGTGCCGTCGATCACGGTGCCGCCGGTGATCGCGACCGTCTGGGCCGCGGCGGCCGGGACGAGCGCGGCGGTGAGAAACAGTGCAAGCGCGTTGGCTCGGTGGGTGGACATGACTGACTCCTTTGGTCCTTCGGTAGTGCCTCAGTCGGCTCTCGGCACCATGCGGGCGCCCTGGGCGATATAGCTCATGCGCCCGTCCGGACGCGGGTCGAGGAAACTCATGATCGCGGCTGTGGCGTTGCCTTCGGCGTCGGGGAAGGTGAAGGCGTCGTTCCCTACGGGCTGCAGGGCGATCGGCGGGGTGGGCTCCATCGGAGTGTCGTCGTAGAAGGGGAACTTCGCCCATAGCGAGACGCCGATCCCGCCCTCCATTTCGACGATCTCGTAGATCTGGGCGATGTTCTCGTAGCGGCCCGCGTAGCGCGCGACGTCGACCTCGGCGTCGACGATGGGCCTGACCACCGGTGCCGGCGGCGCGACTCCGGCGGCCTCCTCCATCCATTTGTTGGCAAGCTCGCCGCTCAGCCCGCCGCCGTGCGACGAGTTGGCCGCCACCGCGACCGCGACGTTGCTGTCGGGGTGCGCGATCAGCGTTGCCAGAATGCCGGGCCCGCCGCCCCCGTGCGACACGAAGCCGCCTTCGGAGAGCATCCAGCCCAGACCGAACGCGACCGGCGAGCCCTGTCCGCGCCCTCTGGTGGTCTCGGTCCGCATGGCACGCGCGCTCTCGGGCGAGAGGATCGCGGTTCCGTTCAGCCCGGTGCCGTCGGCCATGTGCGCGGCCGCGAATGTGACCAGGTCGGCAGGCGACATCATTGCCGTAGCCCCGGCCGGTGCAAAGCTGATCGGAAGAAAGGCGAATGACGTGCGGACGGGCTCGCCGGTCTCGGGGCTCGTGAAGTGGCCGACGCTGGCCCGGTGCAGCAGCGCATCCTCGGGCAGCACGGCGGCGTGATCCATGCCTAGCGGCTGGAAGATCCGCTCCTTCATCAGGTCGTACCAGCTGCGGCCGCGGATCCTCTGGCACAGGTAGCCCGCGATCACCGTGGCCGTATTGCAGTAGGACGTGTCTGCGCCGGGTTCGTGGATCTTGCCCATGTTGGCGAAGCGTGGGATCGCCTTCTCGATGGTCTCCTCGTCGTGGCCCTGCTCCGGCACCATCTCGCCGTCGATCCCGCTGGTGTGGTTGACCAGCATGCCGACCGTGATGCGCGCGAGGTGATCGGGATCCGCGATGCGCAACTCGGGCAGATAGGTCGACACGGGCGCCGACAGGTCGACCAGACCGTCGTCCACCAGCTGCATGAGCAGCGTCGTGTTGAAGACCTTGGTGATCGACCCGATGTGCATCACGGTATCGGGCGTCATCTCGACGCCGGTGGTCACGTTCACCAGTCCGCTGGCCGCGGTGCGGATCTCGCCGTTCGCGAACACCGCTGCGCTGGCGCCGACCACCCGGTGGCGGGCGAGTGCCTCCTCAAGGTCGGCCTGGAGCGAGGACGTACCCTGCCGCGCACCGGGTCCCGCCGGCGAGTCCGGGGCGCACGCGGCCACGCTCGCCACCGTCGGTACCGTCGCCGCGAGCGCCGCGCTCCTGAGGAAGTCTCTCCGTGTCGTGGTCATGGCATTCTCCTGGGTTTCCGACGGGAAACAGGCGCGCAGCGCGCGTCGTACTGCGCCAACGCGCCGGGACTGCCAGAATAGGTTGCGCGCCACTTCGCCGCCAACCGCCGCAGGGCGGATCGTTACCGACGCGACACCCGGCCCACCACACTCATGCGATATCGTTCCGGAATGCCTGCCTTCTCCCTCTCGGCGATTGACCTCACGTCGTTCCCTGCGGAGGCATCGCGCTCTTGATCCGCCGACTCTTTGTCGCGCTCAGCCTGGCCGGGGTCGTAGTGGCAACGGTGGTCGTGCTGACCAGGAACGGACAGGCGGACGACGCGCTCCTCGCCCTGCCGCTCGCCAATCACATGGCCGCACTGGGGACCATGCTGGCCGAGGCCACCCTCCGCGGCATCCGCTTCGTCGTGCTCGCCGCCGTCATGGGATTCCCGGTCCCTCTCGCGACTTCGACGCTTTCGCAGCTGGCCGGGGACGGCGGCGGGGCGGTTACTCCGGGGCGCTCCGGCGCGGACCCCTGCAAGGCGCTCATCCTCCACAGGCGGGGTGTTCGCGGCGGCCACATCGGCGCGCTCCTGGTCGGTGAGGCGCTGGCAGAGGCGGTCCTGCTCCCCGTCTGCGCCGCGGTTCTGGCGCTGACGCTCGACGTACCGCTCGTGGCGCTGTCCGGGCCGCTCGCCTGGTCGCTCGTCGCCCTCACGGTCGTCGGCTTTGCGGTCCGGCTCGCACCATCGCACGACGCCACCGCCCCCCGCCTCCTGCAGCGCTTCGGCGTGCACGGCGCGCGGTGGGAGCGCATCGTGCGGGTCGCTGCCGACTTCCGCGAGGCCGCGGGGGCGCTGCGGCACATACGGGCGCTGCCCCTCGCCCTGCTGGCCTTCGCCACGGTCGGGCACATCGCCGCCCGCCTTCTGGTGCTGCCCGCGCTGGCCGGCCCCGCGACCGTTCTCGCCAGCCCCGAAGCGCTCGTGGCCTGGCCGTTCTTCCTGCTCTACGGCGGCTCCCTCATCCCGGCGCCTGGCGGCGCGGGTCTCATCGAAGCCGGCTTCGTCACCATGGTGGGAGACCATCTGCCCGCCGCGCAGGTGGGCGCGTTTGCGTTCTGGTGGCGCTTCTACACCTTCCACCTTCCGGCGGCGCTCGGGTGGATCGTCCTGGTGCTGACGCGGCGAGGGGAGGGCGCGCGCGGAGGTGTGTCCGGCCTTGACAAAATGTGACCAGTCACCGAGACTGGTCACATGGAATCGATCAACGCATCCTACTTCAAGGCACGCTGTCTCAAGATCCTCGACCGCGTGCGGGAGACCGGAGAGCGGATCGTCATTCTCAAGCGTGGCCAGCCGGTGGCGGAGCTATGGCCCCCCAGCAATGCGGAGGCACAGTATCCGCAGTCCGAATTGAAGGGCACCGTAACGGTGGTCGGTGACATCGTTGGGCCGGCGCTGCCGGAGCACCATTGGGACAGCCTGGCGGGCGTTGGAGGCGAATCGCACGAGCTTGACGAAGACCGGCCCCCGGGAACACGAACCCGCTTGGCAGGCGGCGAGTGACCGCGCTGCTGGACACGCACGTCCTGATCTGGTGGCTTCAAGGCGAAGGGCCACTGTCAACCGCGCAGCGACGGGTCCTTGAGGCAGCCGACGCGGATTCGCCGCTGCGCATCTCCGACATCTCGCTGTGGGAGATCGCCACACTCCACAGCCTGCAGCGGATACGGCTTGCGCTTCCGCTCCGCGAGTGGCTGGCCAAGGCGGTGGCGCCGCCGCTGGTCCGACGCCACGGCATCTCGCCGGCTATCGCATCGGAAGTGGCCGCCCTGCCGGACTCTTTCCACCGCGACCCTGCCGACCGCATCATTGTCGCGACGGCACGCGTCGTGGGAGCGACACTGCTGACGCACGACCGTCACATCTTGAACTCGGGGCTCGTCGCGACTCTGAACTGAGCCGGCTGGCTCCGCTCACGGAAGGGACACGCAGTGAACCATCACCCCACCTCCCGCCGCGCCTTCCTCAAGGCCGGGGCGGCCGCGCTGACCGGCGCGATGATCGCCCCGGAACGCATTCTCGCCGATCCCTACGCGCCGCTCGACCTCCGCGCACACCCTTCACGCCACGCGGACCTGCATGGGGACACCGCCCTCTCCGCCCCAATCAGAGTCACCGGCGTGGTGCGCTCCCAGGAGCGGGGATTGCCCCGGATCCCCGTAACCGACGGCGTCCAGGTCGTGGATACCGCCGCCGACGGCACCTTCGAACTGATCACGGTCCCCGAACAGGGCTTCGTCCGGATCACGCTGCCGTCCGGCTACCGGATCCCGCTCAACCGCTCCGGCACCGCCCGCTTCTACCAGCCGCTCACGGGCCGGCGCGAGCAGTCGGCGGTCTTCGAACTCGAACCCGATCCGACCCCCCACGACGACCACACGCTGCTCCTGCTCGGTGACATCCAGACCGAGAACACGATGGAGATGGACCGGTTCCACTCGCTCTCGGTTCCCGATCTGCGGTCTACGGTGGCGTGGCTCGGCGCGGAGCACGTCTTCGGCATCTCGTGCGGCGACATCATGTTCGACAACCTGCTGCTCTACCCCGACTACGAGGTGGGCGTGCGCGATATCGGGGTCCCCTTCTTCCAGGTCGTCGGCAATCACGACCTCGACCTGTACAGCCTCACCGACCGAGGCTCTACCGAGACCTTCGGCAGCCATTTCGGGCCCGGGCACTATTCCTTCAACCGGGGCGCCGTGCACTACGTGGTGCTCGACGACGTCTTCTGGTACGGACAGGGGTACCTGGGGTACCTCGGCGCCGACGCGCTGCTCTGGCTGCAGCAGGATCTGGCGCGTGTCGAGCCCGGCTCGCCGGTGATCGTGGCCACCCACATCCCCGCCCTCGGCAGCCAGCATGTCCGCCGCGGCGACGAGTCCCCGGGCACCTCGCTCGCGATCACCAACCGCGAGGCGCTCTACCGGCTGCTGGAGCCCTTCGACGCCCACATCCTCACCGGTCACACCCACGAGTGCGAACACGTCTTCGAGCAGGGCACCCATGAGCACGTCACAGGCGCCATCTGCGGCGCCTGGTGGAGCGGCCCCATCTGTCACGACGGCACGCCCAACGGTTACTGCATCTACACCATCCGCGGCGAGCAGGTCAGCTGGCGTTACAAGGCGACCGGCCACGGGCTCGAGCACCAGATGCGACTGCACCGCACGGGGCGGGATCCGTCGGCGCCGGGCGAGCTGCTCGCGAACATCTGGGACTGGGACCCGGAATGGACGGTGCGCTGGTACGCGGACGGGGAGCCGCGTGGCGGGATGGAGCGCCGGCGGAGCCTCGACCCGCTGAGCGTCGAGCTGCACGCCGGACCGGATCTGCCGGAGCGCCGCGAGTGGGTGGAGCCGGTGCCCGTGGATCACATGTTCCGCGCCGTGCTCACGGGCGAAGAGCGCGAAGTCGTGGTCGAAGCCACGGACCGTTTCGGACGGGTGTACCTCGGAGAATGGCGGAGGTAGCGAAATGCAACAGAAGAAGCTGTGTGAAAGCGCGACGTCGGCATGCACTCGAAGACGGGGAGCGGCGGATTCGCGGCGCACACCTTCACCCTGGCGGTGCAGGAATCGGGGCGGTACGCGCGTCCGGAGGCGGGCCAGGCGCTGGGTGAGATGATCAGGCGCTTTCACGGGTATCGCTGAGGTGGAGTCCCGCGGATCAGCGGTTTCGATAGTCGCGGTGTCCAGATACAGGGCAGGTTCCGACCCGGACCAACCATCTTTCGGCTCTTCATGACACTCAGTTCCGCTCTTCTCCTGACCGCCGCGGTCGGCATGCAGTCCGCCCAGCAGGTCGGGATGGCTTCCGATTCGGCCCTGACCCACAGCGATGGCGCCGTCCCGCCGACCGTCACCGCTGTGCGGGCCGATCCGGCACCGGTACTCGACGGCATCCTCGACGACGCCGTCTGGCAGCAGGCCGAGTCGGTGACCGGGTTCCGGCGCGACCGTCCCGGCGACGGGCTCCCCGCAGCCGAGAAGACCGAAGTGCGGGTCGCCTACACCGACGACGCGCTCTACGTGGGGGCGCGCATGTACGACCGCGATCCGTCGCGGATCTCCCTGCTGCGCGGCCGGCGCGACTCGTTCATGCAGCCGAACGACCTGTTTCTGATCCAGCTCGACTCCTACCACGATCACCGCACGACTTTCGTCTTCGGGGTGACCCCGGCGGGGGGGCGCAACGACCTGGTCGCGCCCAATGACGGATTCCAGGGGATGGACGCGGGGTGGGATCCCGTATGGGACGCCGCGACGCGGGTCGACTCGCTCGGCTGGGTGGCCGAGATGCGCATCCCCTTCTCGCAGCTTCGCTTCCGGGAGGGTGGTCGCCAGATCTGGGGGGTGAATTTCCGCCGCGACATCCTGCATGCGGGTGAGGCCGTGGACTGGGCGTGGAGGCCGTCTACCGAAACCGGCCTGGCGTCGTCGTTCGGACACTTGCTGGGATTGGAGGGAGTGCGCAGGCCGTCACGCCTGGAAGTCCTTCCGTACGCGGTCACGCGCGCGAGCTTCGACCAGCGCGCGGATCCGGCGAGCCCCTTCGACGATGGCTCCGTCTTCGGGGGAGCGGTCGGGCTCGACCTGAAGTACGGGCTCACCGGGGGGCTTACTCTGGACGCCACGGTCAACCCCGACTTCGGACAGGTGGAGGCGGACCCGGCGGTGGTCAATCTGACCGCCTTCGAGACCTTCTTCGAGGAGCGCCGGCCGTTCTTCGTCGAGGGCGCGGGCCTCTTCGGCTTCGGCGGACTCGAGGGCTTGCGCTTCTTCTATTCGCGTCGGGTCGGTCAGCGTCCGGCGATCCGGGCCGGCGGCCGGAGCCGGGGGTCCTTTGTCGATCAGCCGACGCAGTCGACCATTCTCGGCGCAGCCAAGGTTTCCGGTCGAACCGACTCGGGGTGGGCCGTCGCCTTCATGAACGCCACCACGCAGCGTGAGAACGCCCGCGTCACCGAGGGTGCCGGCGCGCCGGTCACCGAGGTCCCGGTGGACCCCCTGTCGAACATCACGGCGCTGCGTCTCCGCCGCGACATGCGCGATGGCGACAGCTACATCGGCATGATCGCGACCGGGGTGGACCGCGACCTGAACCACGACTCCTTCCTCCTGGCCCTCCGCGACCGGGCCTTTACCGGCGGCGTGGACTTCCTCCATCGCTTCGCGAATCGCACCTACGCAATGCAGGGCTGGGTCGGCGGCTCGCACATCAGCGGCAGCCCGACCGCGATTCAGCGGGCGCAATACTCCTCGGTTCGGTACTACCAGCGGCCGGATCAGGACTACGTTGCCTTCGACCCCGACCGCACCTCGCTGGGCGGGTATGCGGGTGAGCTGGCGCTACGCAAGATCGCGGGCGAGTGGCTCTACGGCTTCGAGGCCAGCATGATCTCACCCGGCTTCGAGATGAACGACGCCGGCTTCCAGACGATCGCGGACATCTACTCGCTCACCCTCGGTGGAACGCGGCGCTGGGTGGAGCCCGGGCGGCACTTCAGATCCGCCAGCCTGACTCTGGGCGGGTCCGAACGGCGGAACTTCGGCAACCTGGTCTTTCAGCGCGAGATCTCGCTGCGTGGCAACGGCCAGACGGTGGGCTTTCATTCCTTTCGTGGCTCGCTGCGCTACGAATTGGAGAACCTGGACCACCGCACGACGCGAGGCGGTCCCGCCATGGTCAGCCCCGCCAACTGGGGCGGCAACCTCTGGTTCAATACCGACGGACGAAAGCGCGTCTCGGGAGGCCTCTCGGTCAACTTCTCCGGTGATGCCGAGGGTTCCTACTCGGTCTCGGCCGGCCCCATGGTCTTCGGCCGCGGCGAAGGGCTGTTCAGCTGGAGCATCCGGCCCAGTCTGAGGAAGAGCAGGAACGCGGCCTTCTACGTCTCGCAGGCAGACGACGCGGCCGCGCATTCCACCTACGGCCGCCGATACGTCTTCGCCGAACTGGAGCAGTCCGCGATCGACGTGACGATCCGCATGGACCTGGCGCTCACGCCGCGCATGACGCTGCAGGTCTACGGCCAGCCTTTCGTCGCGACCGGTGACTACGAGAACTTCATGGCCTTGAGGGCACCCCGCACCTACGACTTCCTCCGCTATGGCGAGGGGGCCGCCACGATCGGGCGCGCCGGCGACATCTACACCGCCGACGCGGACGGCGCCGGGCCCGCCGACCCGATCCGCTTCCCCAACCCCGACTTCCGGACCCGTTCCTTCCGGAGCAACGTGGTGCTGCGCTGGGAGTATCTTCCTGGCTCGACGCTGTTCCTGGTCTGGAGCCAGGACCGGGCCGACTGGGTCCGCGACCCGGCTTTCGACGGCGTGGGCGACCTGCAGCGCCTCTTCTCGGATCCCATGCGCAACGTCTTCCTGATCAAGGCGAGCTACTGGCTCGACTTCTGAGGGGCTCCAGATGCTCCACGAAATACCGGGCCATCGCGTCCTGGAAGTAGGTCATGCTCTGCCCCTGCAGCCCGTGGCTCTGGTCCGGCAGCACCAGCAGGTCGAAGGGCTTGTCCGCGCGGATCAGGGCCTCGGCCATCCGCATCGTCTGTGCAAAGGGCGTGTTGACGTCGGCCGTGCCGATTGTGATCAGGAGCTTGCCCTCGAGGCGGTCCGCGATGGTCAGGTTCGAGGCGTATGCGTACCCTTCGGGGTTTTCCGACGGCTTGAGCATGTACGGCTCGACCGGCACCCAGGCGACCGACTCCAGCTCGACCACCGGTGAACCCGACACCCCTACGTGGTACACCTCCGGCGCCAGCAGCATCGCGCGCAGGGTGAAGTAGCCGCCCCACGAGTAGCCGTGCACGCCGACGCGGCTCAGATCCATGTACGGCCGCGCCTCGCCCAGCTGCCTGATGGTCGCCACGTGGTCGGGGATCTCGTTGCGGCCGATCGCCTTGTAGACCACGTCCTGGAACGCCTTGCCGCGCCCGGGCTGGCCGCGTGCGTCCACGATGAAGGTGACGAAGCCGAGCTGCGCCAGGGCCTGCGCCTGCAAGCCCCACCCGTTTGGCACGAAGGTGCGCGGCACGGCGGTCGTCTGCGACCCGGGGTACATGATCTCGACGACCGGGTATCTGCGCGACGGCTCGAAGTCCGGCGGATGGTAGATCACCCCGTACAGATCGGTGACTCCATCGTCCGCCTTGACCACGAACTCCTCCGGCGGGCGCCATTCCAGGGCGTCAAGACCGCTGACGTCGGCCACGGACAGGGTCTCGACCAGAGTCCCGTCGGCAGCCCGCAGCTCGGAGCGGGGTGGCCGGTCCACCGACGAATGCGTGTCGACGAAAAACGCCTTCGACGGGCTGAACTGGACGGCGTGCTGTCCGCTGCCTTCGGTGAGCTGCTGGACATCGCCGCCGTCGAGGCCGACGCGGTAGAGGTGGATGTCGTAGGGCCGCGCCGGATCGCGCTGGGCCCTGAAGTAGACCCACCCGGCTTCCGCATCGACCGCTGCGACCGGACCGGTGGGGAACGGCCCCGACGTGAGGCGGCGCACGAGGTTGCCGTCGTGGTTGTAGAGGTAGAGGTGGGTGAACCCGTCGCGTTCGGAGAGCCACAGGAAGCGGTCGTCGTCGACCGCGGTGTAGAAGGATCCCTGCACCTCCAGCAGGCGCAGGCCCTCGATGTAGGTCTCCTGCCGCTCGGTGAGGATGATCCGGCTCTCGCCCGTCGCCGGGTCGGCCTCCATCAGGTCCAGGCGGGTCATGGGCCGGTTGACGCGCTGGAACAGGAGCCGGGATCCGTCCGGGGTGAACCCGATGACGTGGATGCCGATCTCCCCGTCGGTCCGTAGATCGACCGGCACGGGCCGGCGCCCGTTCACGTCCACCACGTACAGCTCGGGCTGGGGCCACGGGCCGCCGGTGTAGGGGTACTCCTGCCACTCCACCTCTTCCGCGGGTCCCAGCCAGTGCACGACGGGCACCCTGTGGACCCGCTCGGTCCGGGTCCGCAGTGCGGTGAACCTGTATCCGTCCGGCGACCAGCGGGCCCCCGCCGACGACCACGCGTACCGGTCCTCGCCGTCCTCCGTGACGCGAACAACCCGGCCGTCCTCGCTGGAACGCAGCCACAGGTCGTTGTCCCGGTGGCGGAGGAACCACGCCCCGTTCGGTGAAGCGACCTCCATCGCCGTGCCGGGGGTCGCGGGCCAGGTGTCATCGACCGGCTGCGGCGTTGTCCGGGCAATCTCGGCCGGAGTCCTGCCGGCAAGCCCGGTGATCTCGTAGGTGTCAAGATCGACGCGAAAGCGCCGCCCCTCCACCTCGAAATCGGCGGTCGAGGCCGCTTCGTCGAGGGTGGTCTCCGAGAAGGGAAGTCCGTCGTATGGGGGCGCGTGTCCCAAAACGGCGGCGAGCGCGGCCCGGAGGCGCTCGGTGTCGAAAAGCGGCTCGCGGGTCCCCCGGCCCGGATCGACCCGGAAGATCACCGTATTGGCGGGCGCTCCGTTCGCATACCAGAAGGACTGGCCGTCTCCGAGCCAGCGCGCGCTGACGCTGCCGCCTTTCACGAGTGACCCGAAAGTCATATGTTGCCGGAAGCGGGCGAACCGATCATCCGGTATCTCCTGGGCAGCGGCCAAGCCGCCCCAGCCCGCGGCCATGATCAGGGCGAGTAGCGGGAGGATTGCCGGTGAGGGAACCCACCGAGCCTTCGAGCGGGACAGGGGCCGGGGCCTGATCATGTGCCCTCCATTCGCAGTTGTCACAAGTCAATCGTTTCTCGGGGCGAATAGTACCCCTGCGCGGCCGGCCGTTCCAGCCGCGTCGCCCCACGTTGTACGCAATCAGCAAAGGAGGAGCCTCATGAGATTGCGATACGGCATTCTGGCAGGCCTGTTCATGCTTCTGGGCACCGGAGAGATCCTCGCCCAGGCGCGTATCCTGACGGGCTCCGTCACCGATGCCACCACAGGACAACCCATTTCCGGGGCGGCCGTCGCCGTCTCGGGAACGACCCTCGGCACCTTCACGGAGGACGACGGCGACTTCGCCGTCTCCGTGGCGGCGGGCGAGGTCGTGCTCGAGATCAGCATGCTGGGATACCAGCCGGCGTCGGTCACCGTGCCCGCGGGCACGAACAACATCAGCGTCGACCTCCGGGTCGACGTCCTCAACCTCGACGAAATCGTGGTCACGGGACAGGCGACCGGGATCTCCAGGAGGAACCTTGCCAACGCCGTCTCGACGGTGAGCGCGAGGGATCTCGAAAGGGTACCCTCGTGGTCCGTTGAGCAGGCGCTCCGCGGCAAGGTCGCCGGGGCGAACATCCAGTCGAACTCGGGGGCCCCGGGCGGGGGCATGCAGCTTCAGCTCCGGGGTGTGTCCACGATCCTCGGCGCGCACACGCCGCTCTATGTGGTGGACGGCGTCATCGTCAGCGACCAGACGATCCCCTCGGGGGTGCACACCGTAACGGTCTCGTCGTCCAACCCCGTTCGCGGAGGCTCGCAGGACAACTCCGCGAACAGGATCGCCGACCTCAATCCGTACGACATCGAGAGCATCGAGGTCCTCAAGGGCGCCTCGGCCGCGGCTATCTACGGATCCAAGGCGAACAACGGGGTGGTCATCATCCGCACCAAGCGCGGCCGGGTCGGCGCGCCTCAGTTCAACGTGACCCAGCGCTTCGGGTTCTTCCAGCTGTCCAACAAGCTCGGCCTGCGCGAATTCACCTCGATGGACGAGGCGGTCGAGTTCTTCGGGCCGCAGGCCGCGGACCACTGGCAGGCCGGCAGGTTCTTCGACCACGAGGAGCTGCTGGCGGGCAACCAGCCCCTCTCGTACGAAACCCAGGCGAGCGTGAGCGGGGGCACCGAGGATACCCGCTACTACGCCTCCGGACTCGTGAAGAACGATGGCGGCATTATCGACAACACCTTCTACAAGAAGGAGTCGCTGAAGCTCAACATCGACCAGACCCTGGGCGACCGTGTCTCCTTCAGCCTGAACACGAACGCGATTCACACCGTGGCGGGACGCGGCATCACCAACAACGACAACCGGAGCATCAGCTACTACATGACGCTCCCGTCTACGCCGAGCTTCGTCGATCTGCGCGCGGTCTGCGCCGACGGAAGCCGCCAGGCCGACATCGACAAATGCCCAAGCGGGACGGGCACCTACCCCAGGAATCCGTTTGCCGCGTCGAACATCCTCGAGACGGCGTCGCTCGTCCGGAACGACGAGGAAGTGTGGCGCTTCGTGGGATCCGGAAACCTGACCTTCGACGCCATCACCTCGGCGACGCACAACCTGCGGCTGAGCGCCACCGGCGGGATCGACTTCTACAACCAGAAGAACGAGCTCTTCTCGCCGCCGGAATCGCAGTTCGAGCCCAATGACGGGCTTCCCGGCACGTCGGTGCTCGGGTCGGCCTACAGCCAGTACATGAACGCCAACCTGAACGCCGTCTACACCTTCAACTCCGACGCATTCCAGTCGACGACCTCCTTCGGCACCCAGTACGAGATCCGCGACCTCGACTACAGCAGTACGATCGCGAAGAACCTCATCGGGGGCCTGCAGAACATCGACCGCGGCACCGCGACCGAAGTCAGGCAGAACCGCGAACGGATCCTCGACTTCGGGATCTTCGCTCAGGAAGAGCTGCTGATGCTGGACGAAAGGCTGCTCCTCACCGCGGGAGCCCGCGCCGACCGGAGTTCCAACAACTCCGACACGGACGCGTTTCACTTCTACCCGAAATTCGCGGCTTCG
Organism: Gemmatimonadota bacterium; assembly: GCA_009841165.1. GTDB lineage: Bacteria > Gemmatimonadota > Gemmatimonadetes > Longimicrobiales > Gaopeijiaceae > Bin94. Next base: position 18,787 of record VXMI01000073.1, read on the forward strand.
TACCGGTTCCCGATCGGCGGCGACCTCCTCGAGGAAGTCAAGTTCCGCGGCGCGTGGGGCCAGTCCGGCAACCAGCCGGTCTACGGCCAGAAGTTCACCGAGTACGAGGGCCGGAACATCGGCGGCCTGCCGGCACTGCGCGTGCAGGGCGCCACGGCGGCGACCGACTTGCGGCCCGAGCGCCAGACCGAGATCGAGGGTGGCGTCGACGCCACCCTGTTCGAGGATCGGGCAACCGTCGAGCTGACGTACTTCAACAAGACCGTCAAGGACGTGATCCTCGAGCGCTCGCTCGCGCCCTCGACCGGTTTCGCCGAGGCGATCTTCAACGGCGGCGAGATCAACATCTGGGGTGTCGAGACCGCGCTGACCGTGGTTCCCTTCTTCACCCGCAACGTGCAGTGGACCTCGCGAACCACCTTCACCATGGATCGCAGCGAGGTGATCTCACTGCCGGTACCGCGCTTCACGGTCCAGGGTTTCGGGTACTTCTACGGCACCACGGCGGTAGAGGTAGGCAGATCGCTGACGCTGCTGTGGGGCAACGGCCCCGATCCCGAGACCGGAGTGGTCGGAGTAGGCCCGCTGGCGGAATCCAACGCCGACTTCCGCATGGGATTCTCGAACGACATCAGCTTCGGGCGGTTCAACGTCTACTCGACGCTGGACTGGCAGAAGGGCGGCACGGCCAACAACCTCACCCAGTTCCTCTTCGACCTGACGCGGAACACCGAGGACTGCAACAACCTGGTGAACGGGGAGAGCGTCTGCGTGACGCGCAACCGCGAGTTCCCGAACAACACCGGCACCTATTTCCAGGACGCGTCCTTCGTGAAGGTGCGCGAGCTCACCGTCACCTACGACCTGCCCGAGACCATGGTGGCGAACATCTGGAGCGCGGCCCGGCACATTCGCCTCAACCTCAGCAGCCGCAACCTGCTGACCATCACCGACTACGCCGGCCTGGATCCCGAAGTCAGCAACTTCGGCAGCGAGGCGGTCGGCCGTGGCCAGGACGTGGCACCCTACCCGCCGAGCCGGAGCTTCTGGTTCTCGATCGACGTGGGCTTCTAACGTGAACGGGAGAATGAGACCGATGATCAGACAAATGGGCCGTCTGCTGACGGCGGGTCTCTTCGCAACCGTTTTCGCGGCTTGCGAACTGACCGTACCGGACTTCAACAACCCCAGTGTGGAGGATCTGCAGAACAACCCGAACACGGCCGCGGTCGCGGCCGCGGCGCAGGGCCTCCTCTTCGACACGCGCCTCACCGCGGCCGACATGGTGCATTGGGTCGGCGCCTTCGGCCGTGAGGTGTACCCCATGGCGCCCACCGGGTCCTCGCTGCCCGGCAGCGTGCGCGACCCCTGGACCCAGACCCTCTTCGTAGGCACGCAGGTGTGGGCCGAGGCGTACAAGAACATGCGCAACGCCAACCTGCTTCTGGATGCGCTGGAAGGAGCGGAGATCCCCGAGCCCGACAAGGCTGCGGTCCGCGGCTTCACCAAGACCATCCAGGCATACGACCTGCTGCACATCGCGGTGACCCGGCGACACCTGGGCGCACCCGTCGCGGTCGGGTCCGACCCCAACGAGCCCCCGGCACCGATCGTGGGAGAGAACGAGGTCTACGGCCACGTGATCAGCCTGCTGGACGAGGCGCGCGGCGACCTGCAGGCCGCTTCCTCCTTCCCCTTCGGCGTGACGGCGGGACTTTCCAACTTCTCGTCGCCGGGGGACTTCATCCGCCTCAACCGCGCGATCAAGGCGCGTGCCGAGGTGCACCGCAACAACTGGTCCGGCGCGCTCCAGGCGGTGGCGGAGTCCTTCGCCGGGAACAACATGCCGCTCGACTACGGCGCGCAACACAGCTGGTCGGTCAACTCGGGCGACCTCGTCAATCCGGCGAATCGCCCCGATCTGCTTTGGGCCAACACCCGCTTCCGCAACGAGGCTCAGGCGCGCGCGGACGGGTCGCCGGATCTGCGCTTCCAGAACAAGTTCAAGGTGGTGGGGGCGTATCAGCTGCTGGAGGTGACCTCGGATCTGCAGTACACGCTGTACGAGAACCCGAGCGCGCCGTTCGTCTGGGTCAAGAACGAGGAGCTGATCCTGATCCGCGCCGAGGCGAACCTTGCGATGGGCAACCGGGCGGCGGCGATCGACGACATCAACTTCATCCGCATGAACTCGGGCGGCCTCGAGCCGCTGCCGGATCCCTATCCGGGATCTGACGACGACCTGCTCGACGAACTGCTGTACAACAAGCGGTTCTCGCTGGTCTTCGAGTGGGGGCACACGTGGATCGACATGAACCGTTACGACAAGCTGCTGGAAATCCCCGTGGTGGGTGCTCCCAGCGCCGATCAGCGGCTTCACAGCGCGATGCCCTACCCGCTGAGCGAGTGCCTCCCGCGCGAGCCGGAAGTCCCGCCGGGATGCATGACCCAGCAGGGCGTCATCCCGTAGGAGCGGTCGGCCTCCGGCTTGTCGCCGCCTTACTCGCCGCGGCGGTCGCCGGATGCGCTTCGAGTTCGGAGCGCTCCGGCGAACCGCCCGGCGTGCGCGACCAGGCGGCCTGGGAGGGTGCGCCCGAGAGCAAGCTGCATGTCCACAACCGCAACTGGCTCGACATGCGCATCTACGCGATTCGCGGCGCTGACCGCATCGCCCTGCTTTCGATCACCAGCATGCGGCGCGACTCCGTGCCGCTCCCCAGAAGCCTGTTTTCGGGCTCGGGCTTCCGTCTTCAGGCCGATCCCATCGGCGACCGGCCGTACCGCAGCAGCGTCATCTATCTGCGTCCGGGACAGACCGTGTGGTGGAGGCTCGAAAACGTGCTGGACCAGTCCAGCCTGTGGGTCTATCAGGACGAGGAACACTGACACAAGGAGCAACCATGACCAGCTATCGCAAACCGGCGACAACGCCCCGGCTGTTGGGGGCCGCCATCTTCCTCGCGTCCGCGTCCGCGGCGCCCTTGCACGCCCAGAAGGCCGACATCCTCACCATCGACCAGCTGCTGTCCATCGAGTCGGTCGTCTCCGGCTCCCCGGCGTGGGCGCCCGACGGTTCGGGAATCCTCTTCCAGTCCTCGCTGTCCGGCGGGCTGATGACCATCTCCCCCGACGGCGGCTTCCCCACCCGCCTCCCGATCCAGATGGGCACCTCCGGACACTTCCTTGCCTCCCAGATGCCCGGGTGGTCGCCGTCCGGCAACTGGATCTCGTACGTGTCCGACAAGGGCGGCTCGCCCGAGATCTGGATCTGGTCGGCCGAGGACGGCTCCGAGGCGCAGCTGACCAACCTGGGCGCGCGCATCAACTCGATGACCTGGTCGCCCGACGAACGCTCGATCGTCTTCGCCGGCGACCGCTACGGCAACTACGACATCTGGACCGTCGAGGTCGCCACGAAGCGCGTCCGTCGCATCACCAGCGACAAGCTCTACGAGGTCTTCCCGACCTGGACCCCCGACTCGGAGCGCATCCTCTACGTGCGCCTCAACGACACGTGGGAAGACCACGAAGTGATCGAGGTCAGCCCGGACGGATCGGGCGCGCGCACCGTGCTCCAGGACACCGACTTCTTCGACTACGGCGCCGGCACCACCTTCGCCTACCCGCGCGTCTCGCCCGACGGCAGCCAGGTCCTCTTCCGCTCGCACCGCAGCGGCTGGATCAACTATTGGCTCGCCCCGATAGGGGGCGGCGAGCCCCGTCAGGTGGCCGCCGCCGAGGCCGACCAGAGCAGCGCCACGTGGTCGCCGGACGGCAGCATGATCGCGTACACCGAGAACCACAACGGTCATCACGACCTTCGCGTGGTCGCCGCGGACGGCGGGAAGCCCCGCGTGCTGGTCTCGCCCGACGGCGGCAGGGCCTCGAGCCCCTCGTGGTCTCCCGACGGCGCCTCGATCACCTACCTGATGGACGACCTGGTCACCCCGCAGGATCTGTATGTGGTGTCTTTGGAGGACGGCGTCAGCCACCAGCTCACCCGCTCCATGCCGGCCGGGAACTTTGCCTCACGATTGATCCTGCCGGAAAAGGTCCACTACCCCAGCACGGACGGGTACTCGATCCCCGCGTACCTGTATCGCCCGGTGGGAGTCCCGGCGGGTGAGCGCGCGCCCGGCATCCTGTGGATCCACGGCGGCCCCACCTCGCAATTCCACGACTCCTTCCAGCAGCACGTGCAGTTCTTTGCGCAGCGGGGGTACGCGGTGCTGCTGCCCAACATCCGGGGAAGTTCAGGATACGGGAAGGACTTCGCCGACGGCAACAACGACTGCTGGGGCCACTGCGACCTGGAGGACGTCGTCGCGGGGGTGGACTTCCTGAAGACGCAGCCCGAGGTGGACCCCGACCGGATTGGCCTGACCGGCACCAGCTACGGCGGCGTGATGAGCATGTACGCGGCGTCGTTCGCGCCCGACGTGTTCCGCGCGATCATTCCGGGTTCGGGATACGGCGACTGGATCCACTTCTACCACGGCGAGAACGAACTGCGGCACATCAAGCTCCTGGAACACGAACTCGGCCCCTTCGAGACGAGCCAGGACGTCTGGCGCAACAGCTCGGCAATCTACGAGATCGACAAGGTGTCCACGCCGATCTTCATGGTGCACGGCGAGGGCCGCTACCCGGGGTCGGACCAGTCCGAGATCTTCGCGCAGGCGCTGGAAAACTTCTACAAGCCCTTCGAGTACACGACCTATCCGAACGAGAACTACTACGTCTACGGCAAGGCCAACCGGCGCCAGATGCTGCTCGACATGCTGGACTTCTTCCGCCGTTACCTGAACGACGAAATGGTGGATGCGGGCGAAAGGATGGACCGATGAGACCCATGGACACCCTGTTTTCCGGCCTTGCGGCCTGCCGCCCGAGCGCGGCGAAGCGGCCTCTGCCTCGCCCGGCGCTGCCCCTGGCGGCGCTTGTGCTCGCGGCCGGCCTGGCCTGCCAGTACGAAGCCCCGGCTGCAGGGGATGCGGCCGGTGCCGCGGTATCGGCCGCATCGTCCTTTGCCTCCGACGCCATCTCCGCGCCCGAGCTGGTCGACCTGACCGCGGCGGTAGGCGGAACTCACCCGCCCAAGTGGTCGCCGGACGGCTCGCGCATCACGTTCGTCTCCGGCGGCGACCTGGGATCGGTCGGCACGGACGACGGCGCCTTCGAGATCCTGACCGAGGACCTGTCGCTGAGCGGGCTGGGGTCGCTGGGGGCGCCGCAGCCCACCTGGTCGCCCGACGGACGCTGGATCGCCTACACGTCGGACAAGGGCGGGGCGCCGGACATCTGGCTCTGGTCGGCCGTGGAGGGCGACGGCATGCGCGCCAGCGTCGACGTGCAACTGACCGGGTTGTCCGCGCGGGCCAACGGGCTGGCGTGGTCGCCCGACGGCAGCCGGATCGCGTTTTCCGGCGACCGTTTCGGCAACATGGACATCTGGACGGTCTCGGTGCCGGACGGCAAGGTAAGCCGCCTGACCGACGACCCGCTCTACGAGGGCTATCCCAGCTGGACGCCCGATGGAAGCAGGCTTCTCTACGTGCGCATGGACGACCGCTGGGTGGACCACGATGTCATCGAGGTGGACCCCGACGGGAAGAACCCCCGCACGGTCGTGCAGGACCGGGGCTTCTTCGACTACCGGGCCGGGCGGGCGTTCGCGTCGGCGCAGGTATCGCCCGATGGTGAGACCGTGCTGTTTCGGTCGCAGAGCAGCGGCTGGCTGAACTTCTGGGTGGTGCCGCGCGACGGCAGCGGCGAGCCCCGCCAGATCGCGGCCTCCGACTACGATCAGAGCGACGCCCGCTGGTCGCCCGACGGAAGCTGGATCAGCTACACGGAAAACCGCGACGGGGTGCATTCGCTGCGCCTGGTCTCGGCGGACGGCACGAAGAGCAAGGTGCTGGTCGAGCCGGGTGTCGGCGCGGCGTTGCGGGCGGAATGGTCGCCCGACGGCAGCCGGATCAGCTACACAATGGAGACGCCCACACGACCGGCCGAACTGTTCGTGATGGACGTCGAGTCCGGCGAGAGCCGCCTGCTTCACAGCACGGTCGCGGCGGGCTCGGCCGAGAAGCTGCACATGCCCGAGAAGGTGAGCTACCCCAGCAGCGACGGTCTCACCATCCCGGCGTACCTGCACCGGCCGCCGGACGCGGAGCCGGGTGAGCGGTTCCCCGGGGTGATGTGGATCCATGGCGGGCCCACGTCACAATTCGACGACCAGTTTCGGAGACACCAGCAGGTGCACTTCTTCGCGCAGCGTGGCTACGTCGTCCTCATGCCCAACATCCGCGGAAGCTCGGGGTACGGCCTGGAATTCGAGGACCTCAACAACGGCTGCTGGGGCCACTGCGACCTGGAGGACGTGCTCGCGGGCGTGGACTACCTGAAGACCCTGCCCGACGTGGACCCCGACCGGATCGCGGTGACGGGGACCAGCTACGGCGGGATCATGACGATGGACGCGGTGGCGTTCGCGCCGGGCGTTTTCCAGGCCGCGATCGCGCTGTCGGGCTACGGCGACATGACCGACTTCCACACCAAGGTGCACGAGCTCCAGCACATCAAGCTGCTCGAGTACGAGCTGGGACCCTACCCCGAGAACCGGGACGTATACCTGAACAGCTCGGCGATCCTGAAGGCCCACGAGGTGACCACGCCCACTTTCGTGATTCAGGGCGAGGGGGTCGCGGCCGACTGGCGGCTGCGGGAGGATCAGCCGCAGGCCTCGCTCGACTTCGCGCGCAAGCTCGACCAGCACTACAAGATCGTCCGGTACAAGGCGTACCCGGGCGAGGGCTACTACGTGTACGGGCGGGACAACACGATCCGGAAGCTCCACGACATGCTGGACTTCTTCGAGGAGTTTCTGGTGACGGAGATCGGAGGAATGTAAGGTTCGGTATACATGAGGACGATATACGACTGTTCAAACTGACTTTGTGACGATCCAGGCGCAGACCTCATCTCGCGGAAGAGGGCGGGCGCGTTTCAGCTGAAACGTCCTTGCGGCTCGCCTGCGACGCGGCGGATCCGCCCTGGCTTCAGTCCTCGGAGCGTCCCGGCGGGGGCGTGATCGGGAAGGCCTTGATCGCGTCGACAATCCCCCGTGCGACGCGCTCGGGCTGATTCATGATCACCGCGCGGTCGCCGGCGTTGGTAAGGAAGCCGGTCTCGATGATGGCCGCGATGGTCATCGGGTGCAGGGCGTGCTCGTAGCGGCGATAGTTGAAGGCGTAGTAGTTGCGCATGCGCCGGGTCGTGTCCTCAAGCCGCCTGATCCCGGTCGCGGGACCATAGGTCTGGTAGAGCAGGTCGACGAAGTCCTGCGCGCGTCCGGTGGCGTCCCGCCTCGGCGCCGACACCCGGTAGCCCCTCGCACCCGGATCGTTGCTCGCGTCGGCGTGGATGGCGAGGAAGAGGTGGGCACGGTAGTCGGGCGGCACCACCGCCGGCAGAATGTCGACCACGTAGCCGAGTTCCTCCAGCATGGCCGCGGTACGGCGGACGATCACGAGGTTGAATTCCCGCTCGTGCGTCCCGTTCCAGCTTGTGCCGTTGCGTCGCAGTCCGGACAGCTCGCGAGGGGCCTCGTCCGCGCGCCAGTGACCCACCTGCAGGGCGATGCGCACCGGTCCGGCAGGGGGCCGCCACTCCTCGGGCGTGGGAATCGGGCCGGGGTAGCGGTTGCGCGACCACCAGGAACGGCGCCGCGGCGGCGGGGGAGTTTGCTGGACCACGGGCGTGTCCTGCGCAACGGCAGCTGACGGCATCTCCCCGGAGGTGCCCTCGGCCCCGGACACAAGCCCCGCCAGGGCGATCATCCCCAATGCGCCAACCCCTGCCGAAATGATCGCCTTCAAGAACGGACTCCTTCGCGGGGGACGGCGCATGACGCCGTCACGATACGGCTCCCGTGGTGCGCCCGCAAGCGCATCGGCCGCAAGCTCTTGCCGTTACCGCACAGGCGTCGACCCGATGCTGGTCACGTGCAGGTTGAGCCCGTGGTTCACACGTAGTCCGAAGATTCCATCGGTCGCCAGACCCGCGCGCGGGCCGGTCCAGAGCGATTCGCCGTTGACCGAGAAGCGGAGTTCGTCGCCCACGGCCTCGAGCGCGAGCACGTTCTTTGCCGTCGCCGAGCCCTCCGGCCTGGTCGCGAACGAGACGATCGCGGGGTGGGCGGTCCAGTCGTGGACGACCGGAGTCGCGGTGCCCGCCCGGCTCTTCACCAGGAACTCGCCGCCCTCGCGCAGCAGGAAGTAGGTGTAGCGCTGGTTCGGCCCCTGCAGGTCCGTGCCGCCGATGAAGAATCCGAACGCCTCGCGCCGGCCCTGCGGGTCGAAGAGGAAGGTCTCGGACTCGATGCGGAAGTCTCCGGTGGCGACCGAATCCGGGTGCCAGGCGATCGTCGCCGGGCCGGTCGTCACGTGGTAGCCCGGGGGCATGGTGACCAGATAGAGGTCATCCATGCTTGCGCCCTCACGGTCGAAGCGGACCTGCCAGCCCTCCGGGAAGGGCAGCTCTTCCGGGTCGTCCTGCGCGGCGGCGTGTCCGGAGGGGATGGTCGACGCGATGATCGTCAGTGCGACCGCTGCGGCAATCCTGGGGAGTGATGTCGGCATTTGCGTCCTGTGATTGGGGGTGGTTCGGCGACTCAACGTCACCGTGAAGGTATCAATCGCCTCCCTGCCAACATAGGGAACAGGGAGCGCGAAGGCGGCCGCCGGCAGGCTTCCCGTCACCACGACTCCGTCCTTCCCTGCGCGGTGTAGACCAGCACGCGCTCGCCCACCACCTCGCCGGTCAGCTGTTCCCAGCATTCAGCGTAGAGGTCGACCTGGGCGCGGTACTGCCCTGTCCGCTCCACGAAGCCGGGGTCGTCCCCGCTGTCGGTCTTGTAGTCGGCGACGACCCAGTGGTCGCCTTCCCTGAAGACCAGGTCGATCACCCCCTCCAGCACCTGGGGCGGGTGACCGGCGGGGGTGCGGTTGACCGCGAACGGCATCTCGCTGTGGCGCTCGCTGCTGGCCGTGGCGCGGGCCCATATGTCGGAGGTGCGCACGGAATCGACCAGCGACAGAAGCGTCCCCAGTTCGGTGGGCGCACCGGTCGAATCCACGGGGCGCTCGTGTTCGATCAGCAGGCCACGTGCGTACAGTGCCAGCGCTTCACCATCGGTGGCAGCGCCCGCGGCGGCCAGCACGTCGTGGACCACGCTGCCCCACTCGTAGCCACCCGACTCGGGCTCATGAGGAGTGGCGGTGAACTCGTCCGTGCGGACTTCGTGGGGGCCAGTGGATGCGGCGGGTGGGCTGGCCGCCTCGGCCCCTTTCGCGCGGGCCGTGACCGTCTCCAGGCGGTAGGTGGGCTTGCGGTTTCGACTGACCGCGGCCGCCGCGGCCGCCAGGGGAACGTCCAGGTCGGTGGACGGGTCCAGCCTGTCGGGTGCCGGTGGCGGATCGATCGGCAGTTCGTCCAGGACGAAACAGTGGCAGGAAGGCGTGATCCCCTCCCGGCCGGCTTCCACCGTCACCCAGTCCTCGACATCCGCCCACGGGGACGGCTTTACGGCTTTGGACAATCCCCTTCCCCGCGCAACCCACAGTTCGTGCTTTGCCCGGGTCGCCGCCACATAGAGCAGGCGGACCTGTTCGGCCGCCTCGAACTCCTTTTCCCTCTCCCTGCTTTCCTCCCAGTCGAGGGGCTGCGCGATGATCTCGGTGGTGAATCCGCGGCTCGCGACGATCGGAATGGTTCCGCGGGCCCGGCCCGTACCCGTGCGGGATACGTGCATGCGGGGCTCCCAGTCGTACACGCCGAACGGGGCGGCGAGGAAGATCACTTCGGCTTCGAGGCCCTTGGCCCGATGAAGGTTCATGACGCGGACGCAGTTGGGCCGCCCCGGGATCAGAGGGGCTTCGGCGTCGTCCCATTCGAGGGCGGTCTCCATGGCGTCCACGGCGCCGGCCAGCGAAGAGTCGCCGGCAAGCGCCCGAGCCCGTACCGCATCCATGAGGTAGACCACGGCGCCCGCGCGCATCTCTCCCAGCGCGCCCGCCGCCGCGAGCGGAAAGAGGCCGATTTCGTCCACCAGCCGCTCCGCGGTCACGTCGGCCGGCTCGTGCCGCGCGAGGCGCCACCATTCGTGCAGAACACCCATCGCCTCCGCGACCTCGCAATCTCCCGCAGGCTCGAAGTCGATGGAAAGCCTGCCACCCAGGTCACGGTACCGCACGATGCGGTCGAGACTCAATCCAAAGAAAGGACCTGTCAGCGCCGCGAGCACGCGGACCTCGTGTTCAGGGTCCGCCAGGCACCGGAAGATCATGAGAAACGCGCGCAATTCGTCTTCGAAGCCCACGCCCGTGCCCGACACCTCGACGGGCAGATCGCGAGCTTCGAGGGCGCGCGCGTAGACCGACAGGAACTTGCGGGTGCGGGTGAGGATCATGAAGTCGCCGGGCTTGCGCCCGCCATTGGCGACCCTGTCCGCGATCTCCGATGCGATTCGGGCCGCGTCGTCCCTGGCCACGTCGCCCTGACGCTTGCCGTGGACGGAGTATGCCGCCAGCAGTCCCGGTCCCTTCGTCCGGGCTCGCAGCGGCGCAAACGAGGCCTGGCGGTCCGAATCCTCGTTGGGGAAGTGGGCCTCGTCATCGAAGACCCCCTGTACGAGGGCGCCGAAGTCTCTCAGCGACCGGAAGTTCGCTTCGAGGTGCAGCACTTCGCCGAACTCCTGGAAGCGTTGCTTCACCAACTCGTAGAGCGAGATGTCGGCGCGCCTGAAACGGTAGATGCTCTGTTTGGGATCGCCGACGACGAAGAGCGCGCCGGACCGTGGCACGACGGTGCGCCAGTCGCTGCCGTTGGAGTCGGGGTCGCTGGCCAGAAGGAGCAGGATCTCGGCCTGCAGGGGATCGGTGTCCTGGAATTCGTCGACCAGGACGCGCCGGTATCGCAGGCCCAGTTCACGGCGGGCCTGCGGGTTGTCGCGGAGCAGTTCCGCCGAGAGGACCAGGAGATCCTGGAAAGTCAGCTCACCGCGGGCCTTTCTCTCGCGCGCGTAGTTGCGCGCGGCCGCCTGGGCCACGCCGAGCGCGACGGGGTATCGGTACGCCCACCACCGTCTCAACAGCTCGTCCGCCTTGCCGCCGGGCTCCCCGAACCGCCGGATGTCCTCGCCCAGCTTCCTGGCCTGCAGCTTGCCGGAGGCGGTATCGGCCCAGCGCTTCTGCGTGGGCTTCGTTTTGATCCCGTGGACCCTGGCAACGGCATCGAAGAAGACCGAGGGGTTCTTCCAGTCGAGAGACCGGCGCCAGTACCGTAAGGTGCGGACGCGCTTGCCCAGCGAATCCCATCCGCCCTCGGGGTTTCTGTCCTTCATCAGCGCCGAGGCCCGGTCGAGGAGTTCGTCGAACCCGACCCGTAGAGCCGCCACTTCGACCGGATCCGGCGGGTCGACCTCTTCGTGAACAAAGTCGATGTCCGGGTTCTCGACCAGCTTGTCGAACGCTTCGCGCAGCCACTCCGGGGGGATCCCCAGCCGCTTGAGTTCCCGCAGGCGAGGATCTTCGTCGGCCGCGAGACGTTCCAGGAAATCGGTCCAGGCCTTTCGCTGCGACCGATACGCCTCGGTCTCCTGCATGTCGCGAAAGCCGGGGTCGAGTCCGGCTTCGAGCGGCCGCTCCCGCAGGAGCCTGGCGCAGAACGAGTGGATGGTCCCGAGAAACGCGCCGTCGATGTTCCGGATCGCTTCTTCCAGGAGGCTGCGCTCGGGGTCTTCGCCGCGGAGGCGCGCCGCCGTGTTTTCGAGTTCGACCTGGAAGCGCTGCCGCAATTCCGCGGCCGCCATGCGGGTGAAGGTAACCGCCGCGATCTCCTCGACCTTGCAGGCGCGGCTGCGGACCAGGGCCACCATCCGGTCCACCAGGGAGGTCGTCTTCCCGGAGCCGGCGCCCGCTTCGACCAGGAAGTTGCGCTCGAGGTCCTCGCGGATGCGCAGTCGCTCGTCCTGATCCGGGGGGTCTTCGCTGAAACGTTCACCGGGCCGGCTGTAGGGGACGGACCGCTGCGGGCGGGCCGGAAGACCCTCGGCCACGAGGCCCGCGGGCTGGCTGCTGCTCAAAAGACGGGCTCCTCGTTTTCCCAGTTGCGCACCCTGCGCAGCAGAGACAACTCGCCGGCGGTCTCCAGGTTGCGTGCGGTCCACTCGGCGACGCCGCAACTGGTGTGGCCCCAGTCGCTGGTCTCGGCGCCGCAGACCTCCTTGTAGTCGCAGTAGCGGCAGTCGTCCCTGGGGTTGTCCGTGGCCGGGAACCACCCCTGGCTCATCCACTCCAGGAGGGACGCGACGAGGTGGCCGCCGTGCCTGAGCTGTGAAGCGTCGTAGCCGCGGATCCGGTTTTCGCCGCGCCTCGTGGGGAAGTGGTATTCCATGGCGTCGACCGGCCTGTCATGCAGGGCTGCCACCGCGGCGGTGTACACGAAGTGCTGGAGGCGGCGTCCGCCGTTGTAGACGCCGGAGCGGCTGCTGTAGCCGTACCCGCCGCCGGTCTTGTAGTCGACGACGCGCAGGTGCGTGCCGTGGTCGTCCACACGGTCGACAACACCGCGTACGAGGACCGATTCTTCACCGGCTTGGATCCTCGTTTCGGCGTCCATCCCGAATCGCCACTCGAGTTCCGTCCACCGGGGTGATTCTTCCCGGATCATCTCGACGAAGGAGCGGACGTCGTCCCGGAGTTCCTCCATCTCCCACCGATGCAGCGCCGCGCTCGGGGACGGCGTGTTGACGAGCGCCACCGCCCCCATTCGGTCGACCAGCCGCAGCGCAAGGTCCATGAAATGATCGGCGGCGGCCTCGATCCCGCGGGCAGCGGCCTCCTTCAGCGTCTCCTCGTAGACGGCGTGAAGCAGACTGCCCCGCTCCATCGCGTTGAGCCAGCGGTCGGGATCGAACTCGGGATCGTCGGGCGCGAACGCCCTGATGACATACCTGAACAGGAATCGCCGGGGACACGTGCCCAGTGTTTCCAGACCGCTCGCCGAGAACATCCTGTCAGCGATGTTGTGGTAGGAAAGAGGTGGGGAATGTGTACCCAGAAAGCCGGTGTGCACCGACGGTTGGTCGTTGACGAGGGCCTCGCCGATAGCCAGACCCTTGCCAAGACGCGGAAACGACCGCGAAATGGCGCCCAGTCCGTCGCGGAGCCGGCCGGTGTCGGTCGCAAGGGCGCGCAGCCACACGTCGCTGGCGTCCAGGTCGGTGTCGATTCCGGGGCGCGGGAGCCGGGACTCCGTGAGGCCGAGGTGCTGGCTCAGATCCTCGAAGGTGAGGGTCTGGTCCCGCTCCCTGAGGCGGAGCGCCTGGAGCATTTCCGGGGCGGGGGTGAGTTCCCTGCTCTCGGCGGGGTTCCAGCACGAGTAGCTCACGATGACCGTGCCGCGAAGGCGTGCGAAGAGCTGGGCGAAGTTGAAGCGGGCCTCGGCTGCGCGCTCCGATGCGAGGGGCAGTTCACCCGGCCCGAGACGGAACCGCTCCTCGTCGCCGATCAGCGGATCTTCGTGGAGCGAGCCGAGCACCGATCTCGCATCAAGGCCGACAACGAAGGTGAATCGCCGGCCGGTGGCGCCGCCGTGCCGCAGATCCGTCATGTAGATGTGGCCCGGCGCGGAACTCCATGGTGCAAGTCCCTCCGTTCTGGGAGCCGGTATGCGGATCTGCAGGTACGACTGGACGATCGCCGACGCCGAGGCGAAGTCGGTCGTGCGCTTCACGGCAACCTCGATGCGCTCCAGCTGGCGGAGCAGCCGCTGGCGCGCCGTCTCGTCGGTATCCGTGCCGGGAGCCACCCGCTCCAGCATGCTCTTGACGCCGGCCGCAACCCGGGACGGGGAAACGCGTCCGTCCGTCGGCGGGGTCGCCTTGAGAACGGGTCTGACGAGGGCCTGCAGGGCGCTCAGCTGATCGCGTTCACGCACCTTGCGCCGCTCCAGTCTCTCCTCGTCCTCGAAGCGCCTTCGCCTCAGCTTGTCGACGTCCCCGAGCGCCCGCTCGATCCTGGCCAGGTGGCGATCGCGTCCCCACCCGATCCGCAGCCGACGCAATGCGCGCGCCAGCCGAGGGCCGGTCAGGCGGTGTGCGGGACGTGGCGGAATCACGTCACCGGCTTCGATAAGCGCCCGGAGGAGCGACTCCTGGAACCCGCTCTCGATCCAGCGGAAGTAGGTCGACACCACCCTCCCGGGGCGCGTGCGCTCGACCGGAAGGCCGACGCCGAAGTTGACCGGCACACCCATCGGTCCGGCGAGGGCGTGTAGCGCCGACCCGTACGACCAGGGGTCGGCGGCCACGATCTCGACTTCGTCCCAGCGAGCCCCCATCTCGAGCGCGCGCCGCAACACCCCGCGCAGTTCGTCGTAGACCGATGCGGCGGTGAAGAGTTCGATCCGGTCGACGGCGGCGGGTGGAATCTCGGCCACGCAACGATTCACCGCGTGGAGATAGCTGCCCGGGGACTGTGGCGGCGCGACATCCCACAGGATCCCCCTGGGCACTTTGAGTCCCTCCACGGGATCGGTCCTCAGAAGGACGGCTCCTCGCCGCCGCAGTTCCGTCACGAATCGCCCCTCCAGCCCGCGGCCCGGAAGCCCGGGAAGCAGGAAGATCCGGGTATCCGCCGGCAGCGCCTCGCTTTCATCCCTCGCGAGAATCCGTATCGCCGTCCGGAGCATTCCGGCCGTGTCCGTACGGTTCCCCGGGCGGAGCAGAGTCTCGTAGCGCGCGAGGACCCGCGTTACCAGCGCCCTCTTGTCGAACCGGGACCCGCCTGCCCCTCCGGGCGCGTCGAGAGGCGGGCGGATGCCACCCATGCGCAGCGTCGCTACCGAATTGCGAAGCGCGTCCCTGAAGCCGGTCTTCTCCGCGAGCTCCCGGAATCGAGCGAAGCGCGCCAGCGCAACCACTTCGTCGATGGCGCGCTCCACCAGCGCGTGTTCGTCGAAGGCGTCGATCACGTGGCGGCCCGCGCGCACCAGCGAGCGCGCAGCGATTCTTGTTGCGAGGGGACGCGGGGTGTTGATCTCGAAACCCGTCCACGAGTGGCCGCGCAACGCGACCTGCCGCAGCAACTCCTTCCCCTCGCCGCGTGTGCGGGCGATGAGGATCTTGCGGGCCCTCCCGTGTTCACGTGCGATGCGCTCCAGCTCCTGCACGAGTACGCAGGCCGACGCACGGTCGCCGGGCGGTGGCGGGGCGGAGCGGCCGCGGCCCGTGTCGAAGTCCAGGTAGAGCTGCATCATGGCGCGACCATCCCGGTCGGCTTCGTGCCGAACAGCGCCCCGAGCCGCCTCCCTTCGCGCCGCCGCCAGATGCCGCGGTGGTACGCGTCGCTCGTCAGCAGAGAGAGCGTGATGGTGGCCTCGCCGTAAACCATGCGTTCCCGCGCCGTTGCGACCTTGCCCCAGGTGGTCGCCTCGCGAAGGGTCGAGCCCGAAAGGCCGCCGTCGCGTACATCCGCCACCGAGAGCTGGACGGCGTATCTGTGCATGGCCACGTCGGACGCGCCGGCATCGCCGCCCTTCCCTCCATCAAACTCCGCCAGCATCCTGGCAGCCACCACCGCGTCCTGCGCAAAGTTCTTCGGCACTCCGCCGCCCACCATGAGAAGCCCGGTCTCGGACGCGGCCAGCTTGATCCGCGCAAGCTCGTGGAAGTCCTTCCCGGAGTCGAATGCGAGGTGGGGCAAGCCCAGGGCGGCCGCCCTCGCCCGGTGCGCGACCACGCCGAATCCCGCCGATGAGTCGCTGAGCGCCGGCACGAAGACGGGCACCTTCTTGCGGTGAGCGGCCAGGACGATCGACCGCGCCCGCGCGTGATGCCGCTCCAGGTAGCCGCCCAGCTCGGCCATCAACTCGCGGCTGGAATACGGCCGTGCGTCGAGCCCGTCGAGGATGCCGGCCACCACCTGGTCGCAGCGCTGCAGCTCGGCCTCGCTGATGTACGTGTCGTAGATCCGGTCGATGCCCAGTCGCTTGAGCTCCTCGTCGCCCACGGCCGGCGCGTCCGGCGAGCCCGGCGCCATGTAGTGGCGGAATCCCAGCGCCTCGAAGAAGTCCTGGTCGACCACGATGGCGCCGGTGGCCACGATCACGTCGACCATGTCGCATTCGACCATCGTCAGCAGCGCTTCCTTGAGGCCCGCCGACACCAGTGAGCCCGCGAGGGTGAGGATCACCGTGCAGTCGCGGTCGGCGAGCATCTCCGCGAAGATGTCGGCGGCCTCGGCCAGGTTTCGGGCCTGGAAGGCGGCATTGCGGTACGTGTCGAGGACGCTGCGCCCGTCGAAGGCGGTCACGTCGATGTGCTCGACCGGCCTGGCCAGCAGTCGGTGCCGGGCCGGTGTCCCACGGGAATCGCGCTCCGTTCGCTCCATGGATGCTAGAACACGATCTCTACGCCGATCCAGAACGACCGGTTGGGGGACAGCGTGATGCTGCTCTCGCCTCCCAGCTCCAGACCACCGTAGGTGATGCCACTGAGTTCTCCATCGATCAACCGGTTGCGGGACCAGATCCACAGATTGCGACCGTTTGCGTAGAGCGTCAGGCGGCCCGCCTTCAGACGCCCGGTCCAATCCCCGGGAAGAATGTAGCGCACCGCGACCTCGCGCAGCTTGAAGTAGTCGCCGTCGTAGAGAAAGGCGTCGCGCGCTCCGCTCTGGCTGTATTTGCCGCGTGCGATCCCGTCTGTCCCGTATTGGGTCGGAAACGCGTAGGCGCAGCCGTCGGAAGCGCCGTCCGCGGTTCCACAACGCACCAGTTCGCGGCGGTAGATGCCGTTGAATGTGGCCCAGACCGAGCCCCAGTCGAAGACATGGTGGCCGGCCGCCCAGTCCCCTATTGCGCTGATGGTGAGATCACTCCCGACCGAGACGGTCGTGTTGATGCCGCCGCTCTTGTCGGGCACCGGAAACTTGCCGACGAAGTTGCGCTCCGACGCGTCGGGCAGCCCGTCCCCGTTAGTGTCGCTCGGCACGGTCACCCACCACGCGCCGACGGGACCGCCGCGGCAGCTATCGAGGTTTCCCGGCTCCTTCACGCTCCAGCAGCCGGTTACCCGCTTCTGGCCGTCGTCCACCGGAAAGTCGGCCACCCCGCCCATGTCGGTGACTTCGTTGTGGTTGTAGTGGAAGGTCCCGCCCAGGCTCCAGGCCAGCGTTCGGGTGTTGACCAGCTGGAGGTCGAGGGCTGCCTCCACCCCACGATTGAGGATTGCGCCCACGTTCTCCTGCTGCGTGCCCTGACCGGTCACCGGCTGGCGGGGGACCTGGAAGAGCGCGTCCGTCGTGCGCGCGTCGTAGACGGTCAGGTCCACGCCGATGCGGTTGCGCCACAGTGCCGCGTCGATTCCCGCTTCCACGGTGGATGTCTTCTCGGGGCGCAGGTCGGCGTTGCCGGGGTTGGCGAATCTTGGAGCCGATTCGCCCCGGAACGGACTGGCGGAGAAGGTGCGATCCTTGAGGAAGGCACCGGGAAATCTGCCGGTCTGCCCGAACGCGGCCCTCACCTTGAGTTCGTCCACATGGGGCAGGTCCATGTCCTCCGAAAGGACGTACGACCCGGTGGCCTTCGGATAGAACTCGGTGTCGATATTGTCTCCGAAGCTGGACCCGGCGTCGACGCGGAAGCCGCCGCCCAGGTACAGCTTCTCCCGGAAGCCGAGTTGTTCGTCCACGTACAGCCCGCCGTTGAAGACCTCGAAGTTCGCCTCGCCGGCGGTGATGTCCGCCGCGGAACCGAAGTCGAGGCTCCCGGGCAGGGCGAAGGTGCGTCCTCGTCCCTGGATGACGCTCTCGTCCTGCCGAAACCCCTGTACGCCCACGGTCAGCGTGGAGGCAATCGGTCGGACGGGACTGCGCCATGCGTAGGTCGCCCCCGCATCCAGGGTGATCGACGCGAACGACCGGTCGCGGCGGTTGAGCTGACCGGTGCGTTCGCCGGGAGTGTAGCCGATGGGCTCGTGCAGCCGCTGCTGGTTCATCCGGTTGTCGGTTCCCAGCGTCAATCTCGCGGTGAGGTCGTCGCCGATGTTCCATCGAACGCCGCTGGACAGGATGAAGCGGTTGACCCACTCGTCGATGTCGGGCATGAGGAAGATGTCCAGCGCCTCTTGCAGGCTCGAAGCACTGGAGAAGAAGAGGGCGTCGCCGACCTCGAATGTGGTCAGCGGATCGCCGATCGAGGCACCGTTGTAGAGGCGCTGAAAGTTGTGACGGACGTAGCTGCCCGAGAACTCGAGGGTGAAGTCTTCCGTCAGCGACGCCTGCAGGCCACCCCGGATGTTGTAGTTGCTGCTCGCGTCCTTCGGCTGGGTCCCGGCGCGGTCCTCCAGACGGCCGCTGACGCTGTAGGTCACGTCGGCCGTCCCCCCGGACACTCCCAGGTAGTAGTTCTGGGTGTGGCCATTCCTGAAGTAGAGGTCCCGCAGAAAGGTCCCGGCGGCCTCGCCGGACGCCACGCGCTCCGGAAAGACAAGACCCACGTCGAAGATGTACTTGAGTTCGGGCAACTCCACCCCCTGCTCCATTCGAGCCGTGATCCTGGGCGCGCCCGGCGTCCCCTTCCTGGTGAAAATCTGGATCACACCGGTGGAGGCGTCCGATCCGAAAAGGGTGGAGGCGGCACCGCCCCTGGTGATCTCGATCCGGTCCATGTCGCTGGTCAGCAGGTCCGCCAGGGCCGATGACTGCTCACCGCCGGTCAGCGCCGCCGTCGCCTGGGAATTGTCCACGCGCACGCCGTCGACGTAGATGACCGGCGTCTGGGCCCCGAAGACCGACGAAATGCCTCGGAAGTTGATCAGCGAGCCGGTTCCCGGATTGGCCGACGTGGCGCTCACGGTGGCCCCTGTGACCCGGCCCTGGAGGAGCTGGTCGATGGATTGGACCGGCGCGAGTTCGAAGTCGTCGGCCGAGAGAACTTCGACCGATGTGCCGAGAGCGCGCCGCTGCGTTTCGGCACCCACTCCCGTGACGACGATCTCGTCGAGCGCGATGGCCGCTGCGGACATCTCGATGTCGAGCATGGCCGCCTGCCCGGGGAAGACCGTGATGGCCCGCTCCGCCGCGTCATAGCCGAGGAGCGCGGCGCGCACCGCGTGATCGCCGGCCGGCACGTTCAGCAGCACGAAGCGCCCGGAGGAGTTGGTGAGCTGGCCGATCCCTGTTCCTGTCAGCAGGATCCGGACATCGGGAAGCGGGCGCCCCGAGATGTCGTCCAGAACTTGTCCCAGGACCGTGCCCGTCTGGGCGCGGATCGGTATGGCACCCAAGGTCAGCGACAGGAGTGCGGCAAGGCCGGCAAGCCGTTTGGCGATCCGCTGGAAGCCCCTCAAGCAGTCGGCCGGCGGAGCCCGAAGGCCCCGCCGGCCGGAGTCCCGAATGCCGTACCGCAAGGAGGCAGACTCCCCTGGCACTCCTAGTTGAACGGCGACGCGTTGTTGGCCACCAGCACCTTGTTCATGTCAACGTGGATGGTCACCTGCGTTTCGATGAGCGGCACCCCGGGGTCGACCCCGTCGTACAGATCGAGCGGCGTGTAGATGTCCATCGCGTAACGCGGATTCTCCGGGATGTATCCGGGCACGACCGGAACGGTCCCCGGATCTCCCTCGCTGATGTTGTCGTTCTGGTCGATCTCCCGCAGCATCATCGGCAGCTTGATGCCCAGATCGGCGAGCCGGCGACCCTCCAGGAAGAGGATTTCCTGCCGGGCCAGCCACAGGGAGTGCCACAGTTCGTTGGCGCTCGAAAGCGCCGACACACTGTCTGCATCCAGCGAGGTAGCCGAGATATTCGGGATCTGGAGGCCGTCCGCGGGGCGATCCAGCACCAGGCCCGCCCGATAGGGGCTGTCGGCGTCGGCACGGATCACGATCTCGGAACTCCTCGGGCGCAGGCTCAGATCCGCGTTGCGCCGCTCGTCAATGTCGTCGAACGACACGGTGCCCCTGCTGTTCGCCAGGGTGATCGCACTCGCCAGGTTGCTCTGTGCTTCGGCGATGTTGCCCGAAGCCAGCGCGATTTCGGCCAGAATCAGGTACATCTCCTCGGCCTTGGCGATCGGAATCGACGAATCGCGTTCGGTGTACTTGGGGTCCATGAAGTCGAGCCTCGGCAGCGGCTGCATCTCCTGCAGCGCCCGCAGAACCAGGAAGGCCACGGGCGTGTTGGTCAGGAACTGCTCGTCATACGAGGGTGCAAAGAGGAAATTGGGTGCCGAACCCAGCACCGCGTTCGCCGCCGAAGCAGCGGCTCCCGCGTCGCCCAGCAGGCGGTGGGCACGGGCCAGCGCGGCGTTGGCCTGCGGTCCGAAGCCCGCTCCCGCCTGCAGGTCGCTGACCGCCCTGGCAAGGGAGGTCGCGGACGGCTGCGCCGCCCCATCCTCCTCGTGCGGGGCATGGGAAAAGACCTCTCCCATGGTGAGGAACGCCATTCCCCGGTAGTAGTGGGCCTCGGCGACGAGCGCCGGGGGAGCCCCCGGGTCATTGGGCGCGATCTCTTCGATGACGAAGTCCGCCAGCGCGCGCAGCTCCTGGACGTTCCAGTACACTCCGGTCACGCTGGTTCCGGTCGAATTCACATAATCCGGGGTAACCAGACTTGGTTCGTCCATGTCCACGGGGATCCCCGTGCCGTGGATCGAGTAGTTGTCGGTGATGACTTCCGCGACTACGTACGCGTTGATCATCCGCGCAAACTGCGCCCTGAGCCCGGGCAGAAGCGCCACTGTGGGATCGGTGGCTTCGGCCAGATCCTCGTCGGTCGTCGTCGGGTTGTTGACCTGGGTGGGGTCGATGGCATCGCACGCGGAGATCGCAAGGAAGGCGAGAAGCACTCCCGCGGCAGATCGTCCGAAGCGACCCAGGGTCGACAAGTTCTTCTTGGTCATTTTCTTTCGTCTCCTTTGTCGCCCTAGAACACAACTTCGACGCCGAGCCTGAACGTCCGATTCGGTGAAAGGGTGATGCTGCTCTCGCTTCCCAACCGGAGGCCGCCACCACTCAGTCCGTTGAGTTCGCCGTCGATCATCTGGTTCCGGGACCAGATCCAGAGATTGCGTCCGTTCAGGTAGAGCGTGGCGCGGCTGGCGTTCACGCCGCCAGCGACGCTCTCGGGTAGCACGTAGCGCAACGACACCTCCCGGAGCTTGAAGAAGTCTCCGTCGTAGAGGAAGCCGGATCTTGCCGCACTTTGGCTGTACTTGCCGCGCACCGTACCGTCCGCCCGGTACTGTGTGGGGAAAGCGTAGGCACAACCATCACCCGCACCCTCCTCGGTACCGCATCGCACCAGCTCACGGCGGTAGATCCCGTTGAAGGTGGCCCATACGGAACCGTAGTCGAACACGTCGTGGCCGCCCGCCCAATCCGCCAGCGCGCTGATGGTAAGGTCGTTCCCGATCGATATCGTCGTGTTGACGCCGCCGCTCTTGTCGGGCACCGGGAATGTCCCTGTAAACCTGCGCTGGGAGCCGTCGGTAAGCCCGTCTCCATTGGTGTCGATCGGCATGGTCAGATACCAGGCGCCTACGGGGCCGCCGCGGCAGGTACTTTCGTCGATCTCGCCGCTGGGATCCCAGCAACCCGTTACCCGCTTCTGGCCGCCCTCGGCGCTGAATTCCGAGACCCCGCCCATGTCGGTCACTTCGTTGTGGTTGTAGTTGAACGTTCCGCCGATGCTCCACGCCAGGGCCTGGGTATTGAGCAACTGCAGGTTCACCGCCACCTCGACGCCTCGGTTGAGGATCTCACCCACGTTCTCCTGCTGCGTGCCCTGCCCGGTCACCGGCTGGCGCGGAACCGAGAAGAGGGCATCTGTGGTGCGAGCTTCATAAGCCGTGAAATCCAGGCCGATCCTGTTGTTCCACAGGGCTGCGTCGATGCCGGCCTCGATCGTGGAGGTCTTCTCCGGCCGCAGGTCCTCGTTGCCGGGATTCGCGAATCTTGGCGCCGATTCACCGCGGAATGAAGTGGCCGAGAACGTTCGGTCCTTCAGGAATGCGCCGGGGAACTTCCCGGTCTGCCCATAGGCACCACGAACCTTCAGTTCGTCAACCAGCGGGAGCCCGACATCCTCCGAGAGGATGTACGACCCCGTGGCCTTGGGATAGAACTCGGTGTCGATGTTGTCGCCGAAGCTGGACCCGGCGTCGACCCGGAAGCCGCCGCCGACGTACAGCTTGTCCCACAGGCTCAACTGTTCGTCGACGTACACTCCGCCGTTGAACACCTCGGAATTGCCCTCGTCGGCGGTGATGACCGCCGCGGAGCCGAAGTCGAATGTGCCCGGGAGCGCGAAGGTACGTCCGCGGCCCCAGATGACGCTTTCATCTTCACGAAAGCCCTGCACACCGACCGTCAGCGACGAACCCAGTGAGCCGCCTTCGTTCTGCCAGGCATAGGTCGCGCCTGCATCCAGAGATACGGACGTAAAGGACCGGTCCCAGCGAAAGAGTTGCCCGGTGGGCTCACCCGGCGTGAAGCCGATCGGATCGAACTGGCGCTGCTGGTTGTTCCGGTTGTCGGTTCCAAGGGTGATCTTAGTGGTCAGGTCGTCCCGAATGTTCCAGCGGGCGCCGGCCGAAAAGATGAAGCGATTCACCCATTCATCGATTTCGGGCATCAGGAAGATGTCCAGCGCCTCATGCAGCGTCGACGCGCCCGAGAAGAAGAGGGCGTCGCCCACCTCGAAGGTGGTCAGCGGATCTTCGATGGACGCGCCGTTGTACAGCCGCTCGAAGTTGTGCCGCACATAGCTCCCGGAGAACTCCAGGGTGAAGTTGTCGGTCAGGGATGCCTGCAGGCCGCCGCGGATGTTGTAGTTGGTGCTGGCGTCTCTGGGCTGCGTCCCGGTTCGATCCTCCAGGCGGCCGCTGACGCTGTACGTGACGTCGGCGGTCCCGCCGGAAACACCGACGTAGTAGTTCTGGACGTCACCGTTCTTGAAGTAGAGGTCCCGCATGAACCTCTCGGTGATCTCGCCGGATTCGACACGCTCGGGGAAGATCAGGCCCATGTCGAAGATGTACTTCAACTCCGGGGTCTCGATCCCCCGCTCGACGCGGGCCGTAATCCTCGGTGCGCCGGGTGTTCCCTTCTTGGTGAAGATCTGGATCACTCCGGTGGCGGCATCGGACCCGAACAGCGTCGATGCCGCGCCGCCCTTGGTGACCTCGATCCGCTCGATGTCGCTGGTCAGCAGGTCCGCCAGTGCCGACGACTGCTCGCCACCGGTGCCCGCTGCCGTGGACTGGTCGTTGTCCACCCGCACCCCGTCCACGTAGATGACCGGGGTCTGTGCGCCGAACACGGACGAGACGCCTCGGAAGTTGATCAGCGAACCGGTTCCCGGGTTTGCCGAGGTGGCGCTCACCGTGGCTCCGGCGACACGGCCCTGGAGTACCTGGTCGATGGACTGAACCGGAGCGAGTTCGAAGTCCTCGGCGCTGAGCACCTCGACCGAAGTGCCCAGTGCTCGGCGCTCGGTTTCGGCACCCACGCCCGTGACCACGATCTCGTTGAGCGCGATGGCGGTCGAGGACATCTCGATGTCGACGCTGCTGGTCTGACCGGCGGAGACGGTGACGGTCTGCTCGGCCTCGGCATAGCCGATCAGGGTAACCTGTACGGTGTGTTCGCCTGCGGGCACGTTCAACAGCAGAAAGCGCCCGGCCGAGTTGGTCAGCTGGCCGACCCCAGTTCCTGCGACGAGGACCTGGGCGTTGCCCAGGGGCCGTTGCGACGCGCCGTCGAGGACCTGTCCCTCGATGACGCCCGTCTGGGCCTGCGCCGGGGCGGCCGCGACCGCAAACAGAATCGCGACGGCAGCGAGTGTGCCACTCACAAGTCGTTTGAAGTGCATTTGTTCCTTCTTTCTCTTGGATTGGTAGATGGTATTGAAAGCGTTGGGAGCTGCCCTGCGGACAGGGATCTCCCGGTTGTCGGTGGAATCCCGTTGCTGCTTCGCCGACAATATGTGAATTCGTTCACAACCTCCTTTCATTACCATGGCCGCTGTGTCCAGGTAACGGATAATGGTGCGGTGCCCCCTTTTCGGCCAGATTCCTGCCTCAGAACGGGTCCGGCAATGTGCTACAGTTCAACCCGTCTCAGACATCGAGGTTCCGTACGTAGCGGGCGTTCTCCTCGATGAATTGGCGGCGGGGCTCCACGTCGTCGCCCATCAGCCTGCGGAAGATCCTGTCCGCTTCGGTCGCGCTCTCCACCGTGACGCGCAGGATCGTGCGCGAATCCGGATCCATGGTGGTCTTCCACAGCTGGTCCGGATTCATCTCGCCGAGACCCTTGTAGCGCTGAACCGAGATCCCCCGGCCATCCTTGCCGTTCGACAGCTTGCCGATTTCAAGGTCCCGCTCTGCATCGCTGTACGCGTAGCGCTCAGTCCTCCCCTTCTGGACCCGGTACAGCGGCGGCTGAGCGATGTAGACGTACCCCTGCTCGATCAGCTCCCGCATCTGGCGGAAGAAGAAGGTGAGGAGGAGCGTGCGGATGTGCGCGCCGTCGACGTCCGCATCCGTCATGATGATGATCTTGTGGTAGCGGGCCCTGTCGATGTCGAAGTCGTCGCGGATCCCGGCGCCGATGGCCGTGACCATGGCGCGGATCTCGTCGTTGGACAGGATCTTGTCGATGCGCGCCTTCTCGACGTTGAGGATCTTGCCCTTCAGGGGCAGGATCGCCTGGAAGGAACGGTCGCGGCCCTGCTTGGCAGACCCGCCCGCGCTGTCTCCCTCGACCAGGTAGATCTCGGTGAGCGCCGGGTCGGCTATGGAGCAGTCCGCCAGCTTGCCCGGAAGAACGCCACCCTCGAGGCCGCTCTTCTTCCGGGCCAGATCCCGGGCCTTCCGTGCCGCGACGCGGGCCCGCGCCGCCTGCAGTGATTTCTCGATCACCGCCCGCGCCGACCTGGGGTTCTCTTCGAGAAACGCCGAGAGGTGCTCGTTGACCGCCGCCTCGACCGCTCCCCGCACCTCGGAGTTGCCCAGCTTGGTCTTGGTCTGCCCCTCGAACTGGGGCTCCATGACCTTGACGCTCAGCACGCAGGTCAGCCCCTCGCGGACATCGTCGCCCGACAGGTTTTCGTCCTTCTTGAAGATCCTGTTGCGGCGCGCGTAGTCGTTGATCGTGCGCGTCAGCGCCGCCCTGAATCCGGTGAGGTGCGTCCCCCCCTCGTGCGTGTCGATGTTGTTGACGAAGGTGTGGATGTTCTCCGAAAAGCTCTCGTCGTACTGCATTGCCAGTTCGATCTCGGCTTCAGGCTTCGAGGCTTCGAAATGGATCACGTTCTGGTGGATCGGCTGCCGCGTTCCCCGCAGGTAGGCGACGAACTCCGCCAGCCCGCCGTCGTACCTGTAGGTCTCGGACCTTTCCTCGTCCGTTCGTTCGTCACGGAGGACGATCTCCAGTCCCTTGTTGAGGAAGGCGAGCTCCCTCAACCGATTGGAGAGCTTGTCGAACGAGAACGCCATCTCGGAGAAGATCTCCGCGTCGGGCTTGAACGTGACGAGGGTCCCGCTCCCGCGGGCCGGTCCCAGCACGCTGAGATCGGTCGTCCTGATGCCCCGCTCGTAGCGCTGGTGGTACCGCTTGCCGCCACGACGCACCTCGACCTCGAGCCACTCCGAAAGGGCGTTCACGACGCTCACGCCAACCCCGTGCAGCCCGCCCGAGACCTTGTAGGAGCTCTTGTCGAACTTCCCGCCCGCATGGAGGGTCGTCATGGCGAGTTCAACGCCGGGCACGCCCTCCGTAGGGTGGATGTCGACCGGGATGCCTCGGCCGTCGTCGTCGACGCTGATCATGTCGTCGGGGCGAATGATCACGCTGATCGAGGCGCAATACCCCGCCATTGCCTCGTCGATACTGTTATCCACGACCTCGTAGACCAGGTGGTGGAGCCCCCTGGCCGAGGTCGATCCGATGTACATGCCGGGCCGCTTGCGTACCGCCTCGAGCCCCTTGAGAACCTGGATCTGCCTGGACGTGTAGTCGCCGTCCCTGTTGTTCCTGGTCATGCTTTCGCCCTGAAAACCTTCCTGGCCTTACCCACGG
The DNA here is from genome assembly GCA_009841165.1 of Gemmatimonadota bacterium. Lineage (GTDB taxonomy): Bacteria > Gemmatimonadota > Gemmatimonadetes > Longimicrobiales > Gaopeijiaceae > Bin94. The sequence continues at coordinate 44,939 of VXMI01000073.1, forward strand.
TCTCCGCCGTCTCCGCCAGCCGGAACCGAATGCCGCCTATCGGCGGTCCCGTGCAGACCGAGTTCAGCCGCTCGAGGATAAGTCCCTTCATCATTGTCAACTCATTGTTCCAGGCGCTTGACAGCACCTCGACCACGAGGGTGTCGCCGCGCACCTCTACCGCACGGGTGACCCGGGCGACCCTTGGACCCACGGCGTCGGCCCATTCGTCCAGCGCGCCGAGCCGCTCCAGCGATTCGTCGAGACCGGTCCGCTCCAGGTATCCGCGCAGCGCGTCCGCCACGGGTTCGAACCGGCGCGGCCCGGAGTCGCTGGCCCTTCTCCCGCTCACGCCTCGATCACTCCGCCATGCAAACGCCACTGCTCAAGCGTGCGGCCCGTGAACTTCACATCCGACTCCTTGGGCGCCGTCACTATCACCTGCCCGGACAGGTCCGATTCCAGCAGCGCCATGACCCGTTCGGAACGGCCGCGGTCCAGTTCGGCAAAGGCATCGTCCACAAGCAGAACGGGATCCGTGCCCCGCTGCCGCCGGATCGTCGCGGCCTCGGTCAGCCGCAGCGCCAGGGCCGCCGTGCGCCGCTGTCCCCCCGAACCGAAGGTCCGGAGCGGAAGGGATCTTCCACGCGTGGCGACGGTGAGCAGAAGCTCGTCGCGATGAGGTCCGACGCTGGTCACGCCCCTTCGCAGGTCGTTCTCCCGGGCCGCGGCCAGCCGACGCCTGAAATGCTCGCGCACGCCTTCTTCGTCATGGGGGTCCGGGCGCGACCCTGCGTCCGAACGGGCCTCGTCCGCCACCGCTCCGACGAGGTTGGGCCTGTAGGCCAGCGTGGCCGAATCGCCGCCCGAAACGGCTTCGTGGTATTCCGAATAGGTCTCGCTCCACGCTGCCACCCAGGAAGCGCGCATGCACGTCACCGTCGCCCCGGTCTCGACGAGGCCGCCGTCCCATGCGCGAACCGACTGCGCGGACCCGGCGCCACCGGCTCTCGCGCGCAGCGCCGAATTCCTCTGCGCCAGCCACCTCCGATAGTCCTGCAGCGCGGCGACGTACCCGGGCAGGTTGATGGACAGCACGATGTCGAGAAACCGCCGTCGCGCGCCGGGGCCTCCGTTCACCAACTGCACATCGGCGGGCGAGAATACCACGGCCCCCAGGCTGCCGAGCGCGGCGGCGAGCTTCAGGCTGTCGTTTCCGTCCACGGTCACCTTCTTGCTCTTCCTCCTGCGATCGTACCCCGCCGCCACGGTTGTGACACTCCCTCCCCCGACCTCTCCCCGCAGGTGGAAAACGTCCTGGTTGAATGCGGTCAGCTCGGCGTCGGCCGCGCCGCGAAACGAACGGAAGCTCTCGAGGTAGTAGATCGCTTCGAGCAGGTTCGTCTTGCCCTGGGCGTTGTCGCCCACGACGGCCACCCCTTCCGGCGGGAAGTGCAACTCCTGGATTCCAAGGTTGCGGAAGTGGCGCAGCTCCAGGGCCCTCAAGACCACGAACGGGGACGGAGACGGGGTATTCCGTGCATCCTACCAATATAACAGGAACCGCCCCCGATTTCTCATGTCGGCAGGCCCCCTGCGGGCACCCGTTTCGCCGGGATGGTCAGCGGCCCGAGAACCGCGCTTTCCGCTTCTCGAGAAAGGCCGCCATTCCCTCCTTCATGTCGTCGGTGGAAGCCAGCAGACCGAACATGGTCGCCTCGGTCGCCTGTGCCTGATCCATGGGACTTTCGACGGCCTGATAGATGGATTTCAGAGCCATCTCCAGCGCTACCGGAGCGTTTCTGGTCATGCGCGCGGCGAAGGTCCGCGTGCGTGCGAGGAGTTCCTCGTGGGGAACGACCATGTTTGCGAGGCCGATCTCCGCCGCCCGCTCCGCACCGATCATGTCGCCCGACAGGATCATTTCCACCGCCCGGCCCAGTCCCACGACGCGGGTGAGCCGAACCGTCCCTCCGTAGCCGGGAATGATCCCGAGGCTCACTTCCGGAAGGCCGAAGCGGGCTCGGTCGCTTGCGACCCGCATGTGACAGGCCAGCGCCAGTTCGCACCCGCCTCCAAGCGCGTAGCCTCCCACGGCGGCGATGACGGGCTTCGGGAACAGCTCGATCCGCCGCAGGATATCCTGTCCCTCCCGGCTGACGCCTACGCCGCTCAGCGGGTCCATCCGGGCCAGCACCCCGATGTCCGCCCCCGCCACGAAAGCCTTGTCCCCGGCACCGGTGAGGATCACCGCCCGCACGCTGCCTTCGTCCCTCAGCGCCGCGAACGCGCCATCGATCTCGGCCACGACCTGCGGGTTCAGCGCGTTCAACTTGGACTGCCGGTCGATGATGACCGTGGCGATCGCGCCGTCGATTCGGGTCCGGACGTACCTGTTCTCGCTCATTGCTACCTGTCGATGGGGGCCCCGGGAACGGGACCGTGGCAGAGGGCCCGGCACGGACGCCATACACCGGCGCGGGCACACGGGAAGCTAGGCTCGGGAGCGGAAGGTGGCCAGAACGGATGAGGCGCAATGATCGCCGGGACGTGGCGGTTCAGCCGCCCCTGTCTTACCTTGCTTCTCCCTTCGGTGGGACTCCACGAATCACCGGTACCCGAGGAACCATGGCACGTTCTCTGAACAAGGCGACCCTGATCGGCAACGTCGGCGGCGACCCCGACGTTCGCACCACGCCGTCCGGAACCAGGGTGGCCAAACTGTCCCTGGCCACAAGCCGCTCCTTCGCCGACCGATCGGGGCAGCAGCAGGAGCGGACCCAGTGGCACCGCCTGACCTTCTTCGGTCGCCTGGTCGATGTGGTCGAACAGTGGGTCAACAAGGGTGACCGGCTCTTCGTGGAGGGCCGCATCGAATACTCCCAGACCCAGGACGACCAGGGCGGCACCCGCTACTGGACCGACATCATCGTCAACGAGATGATCATGCTGGGATCTAGCGGGGGTCGTGGCGCGGCCGAACCTCAGGGTCCGGGAGGCGGGTACCGTCAACCGGCCCGGAAACCCCCGATATCCCAACCGGACGACGACCTCCCGTTCTAGCAGGTCCCGGCCGGCAGCTCAGCAGAGGAAAGCGATTCTTGGCGAACGACGCGATCGAGATGGAAGGCACCGTAACCGAGGTGCTTCCCAATGCGAACTTCAGGGTGAAGCTCGAAAACGGCCATGAGATACTGGCCTATCTCTCGGGCAAGATGAGGAAATTCTACATCCGCGTGCTGGCTGGAGACCGGGTCAAGGTGGAGATGTCACCGTACGACCTGACCCGGGGCAGGGTGACCTACCGCTACAAGTAGGTTGCCCCCGCGCCACCCGCATCGTTGCGGACGGCGCCGCGGGCATTCCTTCTCAGGAATCTTCAGGCGGGTCGGAGCTTGTCGGCGCAGGCGACGATGGAGGTTCTTCCGACTTCCAGAGTCCCAGGATGTAGGGATCGAACCTGTCCGGGTTGTTCCGGTACTCCAACGCCCATTCCTCGAACTCGGGCAACGCCAGACGGTTCCGGATTCTGCCCGTGGCGAGGCGGATCGCCTCGTTGTAGCTGTCCGGCACCATGTGTCCGATCGAACGCGCCTCGGACCTTGCGAGAGAGTAGATCTCTTCCGGCGACAGGGACAGGATTGCGTCAGCAACTCGCGCGGAGCAATAGTCTCTGTACTTCGCCCGAAGGACCGAGTCTCCGTCCTGACGCTCCATAGCTGATCCTCACCCGCTCCCGAAAGGGCAATCCACCCACGTGCGAACGTGCAGCGCAAGGCCGACCGCTTCGTGAATATAGCGACGATTGGATCAAACGTTTACTGGCGGCAACCTCACCCGACCCCGAAGCAAGCGCGTCCGTGTTGTAGCCGGGGGGTGCGCCTTGCGCGGGTGCCCCGCAGCTACGGTTGGACGAATCCGGTGACGGAATCCCCGGACATCGGTTCCGGACCGCGACTCTCTTCCTCCCTGAGTCGGCGGTAGATCGACCGCCTGGTAAGGCCATACTGAATCACGCGGCTAAGGAAGTCGGGGTCCGTGCGCTGTGCTTCCTCGGCTTCGGAAGCAACATCGTTCGGGAGACGGACACTCAGGTGTACTGACCGCGTGTTCCACATGTGCAAGTTACCCATTGCGGCGGAGGAAACCCTTTGAATTCGAGGATGATGAACCGTTGAGAAGGAACTCCCACGCCTTCAGGGGGCCGATCCACACTCAATGGTGCCGACACATAGGGTACACTCCCAAGGAGAGGTCCGCAAGCAAACGGCGGAAGTACCGGCGGTTCTCGTAACTTGTTGCACCACAATGTGTTACGAAATGTATACAGTTTCCCTAATCACCTGTTTCCGTGATGACCACCAAGGGTGGTGGTGACCGTTTCGATACACGCTAAGTGTGATGCTGATAAGCGTTTGCGAGGACTCGAAACTGCGCGGGGACAGCGCATTCGGGAACAGATTTTTACCGAAAAACGCACCGCTGCCGCATCGTGCGGCGGATGGCCCGATTCGCGGCGACTCAGGGCAGAACCGACCGCAGGAACGCCCCCAAAGTCCCCCGGTCGAACTCCCGGAACCTCTGGCGCACCTTCCTCGCGGTCTCTTCCAGGAAGATGTTGGCCGTGTGATAGCGGCGACCGCGGCCGACTTCGCGGAATCTCAGAAACCCGCGCCACATGGCTCCGTCCCGGAAGACGTTGAGCGAGGCGGTCCAGCTCCGGCCTCCATAGTGGAAGCGCCGGTCCTCCAATCGGCGTGGCAGGACCATCTCATCCGACCGGGGATCTTCTCCACCGTCCTCGATGTGGCTGAGCGGATGCCGCGCCCGATCCTCCCGCCAGACCTCGAAGGACGGGAGGGGCAGCAGATGCTCCGCGAAGGCACTGAGCGTGGCCATTGGGTCCCGGGCGTCGTGGAGTCCTCGCTCGCTCGCCCAGGCGCGTGCCTGCCCGTACAGTTCCCTGATCGCATCCCGAGGCACGAGGTGCAGGAGTCTGGTGACCTGCCGACGCCGATAGCACTGGTAGCGCAGGTACAGGACCTCTGGAGTTTCGAGGGGCACGTCGCTTCGCCCTGTCGCTCCATTCCACCATGCCTGTTGCTGCATTCCAGCCCCCTTTGCGGACGGTCAGTGCACCGACATGGCCAGGCCTTCGGCCGTGCGGACCGTATCGCCGCCGACCGGCTCGGCGAAGCTCAGCCGGTCGAGCGTCGCCCGTGCTCCAAAGGTCGAGACAAGCCCGCGAACCTCACGAAAGCGTCGAGGCTCGAAGCGGGCTACCAGATGACTCAGGCCTTGTCGCATCACCCGAATGCACCCCCGCAGCTCCGCGAAGGTGACGGGGATTCCGAGACGGATACGGCAGGTTCCACAGCCATCCGCGTCCAACCCGTTCTCCCGCTCCGGCTGCAGTCCCGGAAAGGCCTGCACCAGCGCTCCCTCGAATTCCTCGTCCACGGGACGCCGTGCCGTGCGGAATACGAGAGTGTTCGCTTCGTAGTCCAGATGGACCCTCGTAAGCCTGTCGGACCCGGTGATGATCCGCACCACCGTGCTCTCGTGCAGATCCAGGTCCTGACACACGTCCCGGAATCCGATCCGCAGAAGGATCGGCCGTGTGAGCGGCGTGAAGCCCCGCCTGTTGAGGATCCGAAGCGCCAGGTCGAAGCAGTAGCGCCGAAGCCGGTCCCCCGAGGACGGATTCCGCTCGGCCGCGTCGCTGAGTCGCCTGAGGTGTGTCAGCGTAGGGTCGTACACCCAGTCCAGGATGACCAGTTCGGAGGTCAGGTTGAGGTACTTCACGTCGGCCGACCCCAGGTCGACGGCTCGCACCGACGAGGCGAAGCGACCCGAGAGGATCACCGCCAACCCGATGTCACGGATGCGGCCGCCCGGATGGTAGAGTTCGTGCACATCGCGATACTGCACCACGCCTCGGGTCAACGGCAGTTCGCAGATTCCCGGCACATCGGCCATCGCATCGGGGCGGCCTTCGGTCCTGTTGGCGCTCAGCATGTTCCGGCTTTGCATGTTCCGGCCCGTTGGGAAAGGTGCGGCGGCGCGGCGGCGCCTGACGGGTTGTTTCCGAGGGGGCCCGTATCATAAGCAAATGTTTCCGCAGATCGCAAGGAGAACCGTCGAGACAACTCGTGGCTGT
>VXMI01000088.1 GCA_009841165.1 Gemmatimonadota bacterium
GGCCCGCGAGCCTTACCCCCCCTCCCCCCTTAACCCTTCGGATTCACCAAAAGCGTGATGTGCGTGGGGTGCGCTCCAGACCGATACACCCTCTTCGTCGCCTTCGCGAAATCCGCCTCCACCGCCTCGAAGATGTTCGGCACCCACGTCTGCGGATTGCGGTCGATCACCGGGAACCACGTACTCTGGACCTGCACCATGATCCTGTGTCCCGCCTGGAAGCGGTGGTCGCGGTCCCGCAGGCTGATCGTGTAGGGCGTGATCTCGTTCGGGACGACGGGCTCGGGCACGCGGAAGCTGTTGCGGAAGCGAGCGCGGAAGACCTCGCCGGCAACCATGTACTGGTAGCCCCGTAGCGCGGGATTGGGGTGATCGTCGGGGTAGACGTCGATCAGCTTCACGATCCAGTCGGCCCCGCCGCCGCTGGTCGAGGCGTACAGGTGGGCCACGATGTCGCCGGTGATCGCGAATCCCTCCTCGAGCGCCTCCGACTCCCAGGTCAGCACGTCCGGCCGACCGTCGACAAAGCGCTGGTCCTCGGCCTGCCAGTAGTGCCAGCGATCATAGTGGATCGGCCGGTACTGGAAGGGGACCGGGTTGTCGGGGTCGGAGACGTACTCGTCGTAGGCCGTGTCGTCGCCCTCCGAAGCCGGCGGGGGGTCGAACGAGACGCCGCCGTCGGCGCGCAGGTACACGTTCCTCGGCACCATGCCCACGGCGGGCCAGCTATCGTACTGCTTCCACTCGTTGGAGCCGGTCTGGAAGGTGATCGCCTCGGCGGCGGGCAGCGAGCCCTTGTCCTTCAGCCAGTAGGCGAACCAGGGGGCGTGGATCTCGTCGCGGAAATAGCGGGCGGTCTCGCTCTCCAGGTCGAAGTCGAGCACCTTCCGGCCGACCTCCTCGAAGGTCCAGCCGCCGTGCCGCCAGGGGCCGAGCACGAGGAAGTTCTCGTTGTCGTCGTCGTCCTCCTCGAGCTGCTTGTAGACCTCGATGGGGCCGTAGAAGTCCTCGGCGTCCCACCAGCCGGTGACATGGAGCGCAGGGACGGTCATGCCCTGCAGATACGGAAAGACGCCGCACATCTCGGTTTCCCAGTACTCGTCCAGGTTGGGATGCGCCACGTAGTCGTTCCACATGCGCGAATTGCCTTCGAGCATCTCGGTGACCCGGGACAGCGGGCCCATCTCCAGGTAGCGCGTGTACTTGTCCCACGCGCCCTCGGGGGGCCATAGCTCCGGAGGCATCTCGAACCGCACAGCCGCCTCGTACGCGTAGCTGAACCGGAAGGCGCCGTTATGGTGGAAGTCGTCGCCGATGAACATGTCGGCGCAGCTCGCCTGCGGTGAGACCGCGGCCAGCGCGGGGTGGGGGTCGACCATCGCGCGCGTGGCCAGGAAGCCCCCGTACGAGATGCCCCACGTGCCGACGCGGCCGTTGTTGCCGGGCACGTTGTTCACCAGCCACTCGATCGTGTCGTAGAAGTCGGTGGACTCGTCGGTGCCGTCGACGTCGTCCGGCTTGCGGTTGGGGCGCAGCGTGACGAATTCGCCCTCGGACTCGTAGCGCCCGCGCAGGTCCTGCAGCACGAAGATGTACCCATCGTCGAAGAACTCCTCGTACCAGTCCAGCCGGATCGAGTACTCCTGCTCCTGCGGGTTGGCGTAGTAGGGCGTGCGCTCCAGCATGATCGGAAGCGGCTCGGTCCGGCCCCGCGGGATGTAGATCTCGGTGTGCAGCCGCACCCCGTCGCGCATGGGCACCATGACGTCCCACTTGGGCTCGAAGATGGCCGCGAGGTCGAGGTCGGCGCGGTCCTCGTAGCCGTACCGCGTCATGACCTCTTCCTGCGCGCCGGCGGGCGCGGGCGCGAGTAGCACGGCGGGGGCCAGGAGAACGGTGGTGGCTATGGGAGCGACCGCAGCACCGACCAGGTGTGAGCATATGAGCATATGAGTACAAATGTGTCCCGGATTGCATCCTGACCGTCGCATTTACAGCCTCCTTCGAGGAACGGAGCGTGACAGGCATTGTTACCGCGCGTAGCCTTGGGGGAGCAACCTGTTCCACTCAGCGCTGATGATCGAAACGGAGCCAATGATGTCACGCACACTGCGAACCGCGGCAATCCCGCTCGCGATATCCTCTCTGGGCATGGCCACCGGAGCCTGCCAGCCCGACACCCCCGGCGAACCCGCCTACCGGCAAGCCGCCGCGACAGAGGAGGAATTCCGCCTCCGATCCGACGTCGAGGCCGCCCTCCCCGCCCGCGCCGACGCCTTCGCCGCCGACCCCACCGACGAAGACGCGCGACACGCCTACGCCGACATCCTCTTCAAGCTCGGCAACATGTGGCAGGCCGACGAGGTCATCGCACCCCTCGCCGATCCCTCCTCGTCCAACGTCGACGACCTGCAGCTCGCCGCCCGCCTGGCTTACCTTCTCGGCGACTACACCCGCGCCGAGACCCTCTACGACCGGCTGATGGACCTCACCGAAGCCGGCTCCGAAGCCCACGCCGACGCGACGAGGGGCCTCACCCTCACCTGGTACCAGACCAACCAGTTCGCCAGGGCAAGTGAACTCCCCGCGCCGGAAGACAGTGAGGGCGCGTCCAGCCTCCTCACCTACATGCAGGCCTTCGAGGGAGAACCCTACGGCGTCGAGTGGGCCACCGACGAGCGCATCTCCCACCTCCCGATGACCAACGACATCACCCAGCCCGGCGCCCTTCCCATCGTCGACCTGGAAGTCAATGGCCAGACCGTCTCGCTCATCCTCGACACCGGCGGCGACCGCCTCTACCTCGACAAGGGCATCTACGAGAGCCTCGGCCTCACCACCCTCACCCACCGCGAGGCCCGCTACGCCTACACGGGCGGCGCAACGGTCGAAGAGCCCCTCGGGGTCGCCGAAGCGGTCACCCTGGGCGACGTCACCCTCACCAACGTGCCCGTCGTCGGCGCCACCTGGAAGGAGATCGGCCAGACCAGCGACGGCGTCCTCACCACCCAGCTGCTCAAGCAGTTCCTGAGCACGATGGACTACGACAACCGCCGCATCACGCTCCGCGAACGCACTCCCGGAGCCCTCGCCGAGGTCATGGCGACCTTCGGGGGCACCCCGCCCCTCGAAGCGCCCTTCTACATGACGACCACGCACCTCATGTTCGCAAAGGGCGACCTCAACGGCCACGAGATCAACTACTTCATGGACTCCGGGCTCGCGATGAGCATGCCCATGATCGTGGTCGACGAAACGGTCGAACTCCTCGGCCTCGAAACCAACGACATCGAAGGCACCCCCTACTACTGGACCGCCATCGAGTCCCACGGCCTCAACGGACTCGTGAAGGGCGCCACGCAAGCCATGGGCAACGTCTTCGTCGAGCAGGACTTCTTCTGGCAGAGCGGCTTCATGGCCGACGCCCTCATGTCCCACCAGTACCTCTGGCCCCTCGGCTCCTGGACGATCGACTTCGACAACATGACCTACTACTTCCCGGCCCCTGAGTCCGAGGAATGAGAGTACGCCGCGGTTCCCCCGGGACGCCGTCCGCGCGCCTTCGCTTCGTGCCCGGCCGCACAGTCCCGCCTGCGGTATGCGCAGCGTCCCGCGCGGCCACCGCGTCGCTCGGGGCCACCGCGTTGCTCGTAGCCACCGCGTCGCTCGCATTTCCCCCGGCCCCGGCCACAGCCCAGTCGCTCCGCCCATTCCCCCCGCCCTTCGAGATCCGCGTCCCCGTCCCGCCCGGCCCGCTCGTATCCGGAGACACCCGCTACTTCGTCTACGAGCTCCTGATCACGAGCTTCCTCCCCGCCCCGGCGCAGGTGACCCGCGTCGAGGTCTTCGCGGAATCGCCGGCCGGACGGCGCCTGCTGGAGTATTCGGGCGAGGAGCTGGGCGCGAACATGCTGCCGCCGTTCGAGCAGAAGGACGATCCGGTCGCGCAGCGAACCATCGGGCCCCGGTCGCACGGGGTGGTGTACGTCATGCTGCCCCTGCCGGCATCGGCCGCTACTCCGCGGCAGTTCTTCCACCGCGTGTGGTTCGACCTTCCCGCGGGCGACTCCACCGAGGCGGACTACGTGGCCCTGGAGACGCCGGTCCACGAGGGCTCCGTGATCGAGATCGGGCCGCCGCTTCGGGGCGGACCGTGGGCGGTGTTCAACGGTCCCTCCAACGACTCCGGGCACCGCCGCATGCCGCTCCAGCTCTTCGGACGCTCGGCGTTCGCGCAGCGGTACGCCATCGACTACATGCTGGTCGACGCCGAGGGTCGCGCCAGTCCGGTGGAGGGCGGCGACAACGACACCTATCCGGGCTACGGCGAAGAAGTGATCGCCGTCGCGGACGGGGTGATCTCCTCCGTGCTCGACGGCGTCCCGGAGAACCGTCCCGGAGAGACCTCGCGCCCCGCTGACTTCAACCTGTCCACCGCCATCGGCAACCACGTCATTCTGGACATCGGCGGGGGCCGCCACGCGCTGTACGCCCACCTTCTGCCCGGGAGCGTGCCGGTCCAGGTCGGCCAGCAGGTGCCGCGCGGCCAGGTACTCGGCCAGGTCGGCAACTCCGGCAACTCGGGTGGCCCGCACCTGCACTTCCACATCACCGACGAGAACGTGCCGCTCGGTGCGGAAGGGTTGCCGTTCGTGCAGGACGCCTTCGACCTGCTGGGCTTCTGCCGCCAGGGTCCAGCCGGGCCATGCGAGATGCACGAGCCCGAGACGCGGCGAGGCGAGACCCCGATGCGGGATCAGCTGATCAGGTTTCCGCGGTAGGGTGAACGGCACGGGACCAGCCCCGGGATCCATCGGCGGCGCGCTCGCACTGGTAGTCGCGCTGGCGATCGCGGCGACCGCGTCCGCCCAGTCCCTGCGTCCCTTCCCGCCGCACGTCGGGATCCACGTGCCCGTGCCGCCCAGCCCGGTTGCCTCCGGCGGCAACCACTATCTGCTCTATGAACTCCTGCTCAAGAGCTACGTACCCGCGCCGGTACAGGTAACGCGGGTCGAGGTCTTCGCGGAATCGCCCGCTGGGCCGCGCCTCCTCGAGTACGCGGGCGAAGAGCTGGGCGAGAACATGGTCTTCCCGGTATTCATCGAGGATGACCCCGTCAGGCAGCGGACCATCGGTGCCCGGTCCCACGGGGTAGTGTACGTATTGGTCTCCATCTCCAGGTCGGCCACGGTCCCGCGGCAACTGTTTCACCGCGTATGGTTCGATCTCCCCTACCAGGAAGAGTGGTTCGCGACTCCCTCGGCAGACTCCACCGTGGTCGACCATGTGGACCTGGCGACGCCTGTCTACTCGTCGGCGATCGAAATCGGTCCACCGCTCAAGGGCGGACCCTGGGCCGCGTTCGCGGGCCTTTCCAACAATGGCGACCACCGCCGCATCCAGACACAGGTCTTGGGGCGTTCGGTATTCAGCCAGCGCTACGCCGTCGACTACCTGCTGGTCGACACCGAGGGGCGGGCCGTTCCTGTTGCCGGCGGCGGCAACGATACCTACCCGGGCTACGGCCAGGAGGTCATCGCGGTCGCCGACGGGATCGTCTCAACTGCCGTCGACGGAATCCCGGACAACACCCCGGGGGTGACTACACGTCCGGGGGTCTTCAACCTGACGACCGTACCCGGGAACCACGTCATGGTGGATCTCGGCGACGGTCGTTATGCGGCGTACGCACACCTCATTCCGGGAAGCGTGGAGGTCCGGGTCGGCCAGCGCGTGCGCCGCGGCGATGTCCTTGGCCGGGTCGGGAATTCCGGCAATTCGAGTGCTCCCCACCTCCACTTCCAGCTCGCCGACAACAATCTGCCGCTTGGCGGCGAGGGGTTGCCGTACGTGCACGACGCCTTCGAGCTGGTGGGCTTTTGTCCCGAAGGCCGACGCGGTCCGTGCGAGATGAGCGAGCCGGAGCTGCGGCGGCATGAAACACCGATGCAGAATCAGCTGATCAGGTTTCCAGAATAGGGAGGACGATTCTCTCATGAATCACAGACGCGAGCTCGCGCTCGGCGCGGTCCTGCTGGCGACGGCCGCGACAGGCGCACCCACGGTCACCGCCCAGGTCACCATCCACCGCGACCCGTGGGGCGTACCCCACATCATCGCCGACACCGAGGAGGCCGGGTTCTACGGTCTCGGATACGCCCAGGCCGAAGATCAACTTGAGTTTATCCTGAACATGTTTCTCGCCGGGCGTGGCGAGCTTGCGGCCGCATTCGGAGACGGGACGACTTCGGGTTTTGGCGGGCCGCCCACCGCGAACGCGGTCACCACGGATGTCCAGTCCCGCATGTGGCGGCACGTCGAAGAGGCGCAGGCGGGGTTTGAGCAGCTGAGTCCCGAGCTCCAGCAGAACTACATCCACTACGTCGCGGGCATGGAAGCCTGGATGGCCGAGCACCCGGACGACACCCCCGACTGGGCCCCCGACCTCGAACCCTGGGATCCGGTGGTGCTGTCGCGCTTCGTGCTCTGGCCCGGCTACCAGGCCGGACAGGGCCTGCAGGACTGCGCGCGCGGCGGCGTCCAGCTCGCGGCCGTTGACCGCCATGCCCTCGCCCGAGCGGACCGGAACGCGTCCAACGAGTGGATCCTGGCTCCCTGGCGCACCCGCGCCAACGCCATGATCGTGCTCAGCGACCCTCACGGCGGCATCGACGGCGCCTTCACCTATGAATCACGCATGCACGCGGGCGATCTCCACGCGGCGGCGTACTCGCTCGGACCCCTGCTGATCCTGACGCACACGCGCGACGTCGCCTGGGGCATGACCACCGGTGCCCCGGATGTCGCCGACTGCTACGAGGTGGAAGTCGACCCCGCCGACTCGCTCCGCTACCGCTACGACGGCGAATGGCGCCGGATGGAGACGCACGACGTCACAATCGAGGTGCGCGGCGGCGACCCGGTCACGCGCACCTTCGCCTACACCCGCCACAACGATGTCCTCTCGCCCGTGGTCGCGCGGCAGGACGGCAAGGCCTACGTGGTCAGCACGTCCTACATGCACACCGCCGGCGACTTCGATCAGGAGGTCTACGAGATCAACCACGCGACGAGCATCGCCGAGGTGAAGCAGGCCATGCGCCGGCTGGGCATGTTCCCGCAAAACGTCATGTTCGGCGACCGCCACGGCGACTCGTGGTACGTGCGCGCGGGCCGCACGCCGATGCGACCCGACGGCCACGACTGGAACCGGCCCGTGCCCGGCAACACCTCGGCGACGGCGTGGCTCGGGATCCACCCGCTGGAGGATCTTGTCCAGCTTGAGACCCCCGCCGCGGGCTACATGCAGAACAACAACATCGCGCCCGACGTGATGCTCGAGGACAGCCCGCTCACCGCCGACCGCTACCCGTCGTACATCTACAACGACACACCGGGTCGCCGGAACACGCGCGGCGTGCGGGCCGTCGATGTCCTTTCGGGCGCGTGGGACTTCACCTTCGACGATGCCGTCGAACTCGCCCTCGACGAGATGTGGGTGGGCACCGCCGCCTGGCAGGAAGCGCTACGGCGCGCCCTCAACGCCGACCTCGACCGCGCTCAGGCCGCCTCGCCGCACGTCCGCACCCTCGCGGCCCGCATCCTCGGCTTCGACGGCCATTCCCGCCAGGAGTCCCGGGCCGCGCACGCCTACCTCGTCTGGCGCGAGCAGATCTTCGCCCTCCCCGACCTCGCCGCCGCCGCCCGCGCGGCCCTCACCGACCCGCTCTGGGAGAAGGACGGCGTCCCGGCGGCGCTGCTCCCGCGCCTCCTCGACGCCCTCGACGCCACCGCCGCGTTCATGCTCGACACGTACGGCTCGATCGACCGCACCCTCGGCGACGTCTTCCGCATCGGCCGGGGCGGCCGCACCTGGCCCCTCGGCGGCCTCTCGATCGTGCCGCCCGCCGGTGGCGGGGTGGGCTGCGCGCTCGACCTCTCCTGCATCTTCACGCTGCGCGCCATGAGCACGTTCAGCCCGCCCGACTCGCTGGGCCTGCGCCATGTCGAGATCGGCTCGCGGCTCCTGCGCCTGGTGCAGTTCACGGACCCCATCCGGTCGTACACGCTGCACAACTACGGCCAGAGCGAGAACCCCGACTCGCCCTACTACGTCGACCAGGCCCGGCTCACCAGCGAGCGGCTCCTCAAGCCGACCTGGTTCGACACTGCAGAGTTGATGAGGCATGTGGTCTCGACCAAAGTGCTGGAGGTCGGCGTCCCCTGAGGTGTCAGCCGCCCCATTCCGCCACAGCTCGGCGTTCTTGGAGTGCCTTGGCGGACACGTGCGTCGGGCGTGAGCACGCGCCGAAGGTCACCTGTGTCCGGGTTTCTTCACCATCATTTGCCGCAACTCGCGGATTGCTCTGAACCTGTAGCTGCGGACAGTCGCCTCGGCCACGCCGAGGGCAGTGGCGATCTCGTCATCCGATATCCCTTTGACGAGCATGTATTGCAGGGTCAGCCGCTGTCTCTCGGGCAGCCGTTTCGCAGCCCGCAATACCTCCTCGACGCGCCGGTCTGCAATCTGCGGTTCCGGGTCCTCTGTGCCGACCAACTGATTGCAATGATCGCGCAGCAGCTTTCCACGTCGGTTCCGCTTCCTGACCGCCTGTCGCCCCAGATTCCTGGTGACGCCCACCAACCACGCGCCTGAGGATTCGACCTCTTTCAATCGGTGAGGGTTCTTGCAAACGACCACGAACGCCTCCTGAACGATGTCCTCTGCTGTCACAGTGCGGCCAGAGTACCTCCTCGCTACCTTGAGCATGACGTCACGCTGCTCCATCACCAGTCGTGTGAGCAGTTCCACGGTGAGTTCGTGACCCTCATCGTCGCGCGTCTGCGTCCTCGACTTGTTCGAATGAGCCGTCCTTCCGGGTACGGTGTCCGACCGTGTGTCAGCCATCGGATTTGCCTCATCGTAGGGGTGGTGCTTCGGCTCGATGCTTAGTAGATGCTTTCTGCGACGATCAACCGGGGATACCCTCTCTTCCGCCTCCGTCGTACCCTTGCACATTGCCCGCGCTTGCTCCCCACGCATACCCTCTCATAAAGCGGGATCCCAGAGCGAAAATCCCGACTCGCCCTACTACGTCGACCAGGCCCGGCTCACCAGCGAGCGGCGCCTCAAGCCGACCTACTTCGACACCGCGGAGCTATTGAACCATGTGGTATCGACCAAAGTTCTGGACGTCAGCGTGCCTTAGCCTCACCGCCGCTCTCCTCGTCACCCCCGCCCAAGCCCAGAGCGTCGCCGAGTGGGACGCCACGCTGGCCCGCGGCACACCCCGCGAGATCGACTTCATGACCGATCAGGGCACGTGGATGTCCCTCGACATCAGTCCCGACGGGCGCTGGATCGTCTTCGACCTGCTGGGGCACATCTACCGCCTTCCGGCCGGGGGCGGCGACGCCGAATCGCTCACGCAGAACAGCGGCATCGCCGTCAACTACCACCCGACGTACTCGCCAGACGGCACGCGGATCGCGTTCGTCTCGGACCGCGGGGGGCAAGACAACCTGTGGGTCATGAACGCCGACGGCTCCAACCCGCGCGCGATTCATCTCAGCGTCGAGTACCGGCTGCAGGAGCCGGAGTGGACTCCCGACGGCCGCCAGATCGCGGTCACCCGCAAGCTCAAGGGGCCGGTCGGGTTCTACCGCACCACCGACGTGATCTCGATCTTCCCGGCAGAGGGCGGGCCGCCGACCGATCTGGTCGTCCTCGGCGCGTCGGGTGCCACCGCCCCGGCCCGCTCGGGCTTCTGGGAGGGCGCCGACCGCGCGCAGAACCCGTCGTTCACACCCGATGGCCGCACCCTCTTCTTCGGCTCCGCGATCTTCACCGGCGAGGAGCGCCGCATCCGCCGCCTCGACCTGACCACCGGCACCATCGACGACGTGACCGAGTCCACCGGCCGCTACCTCCATTGCTGCGGGCGTCCCGCGTACCCGCTGCGCCTCGGCGAAGTCGGCGCCGAAGTCTCGCCCGACGGCCGCTGGCTGACCTTCGCGCGCAAGCTCCCGGGCGGCGTCATGTCCTACCGCGGCCACGAGTACATGGGCCGCACCGCGCTCTGGATCCGCGACCTCGAAACCGGCGACGAGCGCATCCTGATGGACCCGATCACGCCCGCCGCGACCGATCATCACCCGAGCTGGAACATCGGCGTCCTGCCCGGCTACAGCTGGGCCCCCGACGGCCGCTCGCTGGTGATCACCCAGGGCGGCCGCATCCGCCGCGTCGACGTCCAGACCGGCGACGTCGAAACGATCCCCTTCCGCGCCCGGGTCCAGCGCACCATCTCCGAAATGGCGCGCGCCTCGCGCCGGATCGCCGACGACGATTTCGCGGTACGCTTCGCCCGCACGCCCGTGACCTCGCCCGATGGCCGGCATGTCGTGTTCGAGGCCGCCGGTTGGCTGTGGATCGAAGAGGTCGGCGAAGGCAGTCCCCGCCGCCTCACCGACGCCAGCGGGTACCTGACCGCCGCGGGGTCGGATGGAAGTGCCGCCAGCTCGGGCGCGGCCCCGATGGCCGACCCGCATCCTGCCGATCAGCCCCTCGAGACCGGCCCGGCCTGGTCCCACGACGGACGCTGGGTCGCCTACACGTCCTGGGACGATGTGGACGGCGGTCATGTCTGGAAGGTCCCGGTGCGCGGCGGGACGCCTGTGCGGCTTACGACCACGGCCGGCCGTTATGCGCAGCTGGCCTGGCGTCCCGGCGACGGCGCGCTGGTCGTCAACCGCTGGGACCCCGCACTGAACTGGGTGACCTTCGGCGGGCGCGGCTGGCAACTCGTCGACGTCCCGGCCGATGGCGGGCCGGCACGCGAACTCACGGCCAGCGGACCCCAGCGCGACATCACGATCGGCGAGGACGGCCGACTCTACTTCGCCGGCAACGACGGCGGCGCACCCGCGATCCTGTCGCTCGCGCCCGACGGCGGCGACCAGCGGGTGCACCTACGGCTCCCACCCGGAACCGAGCAGGCCGCGCTGTCCCCCGACGGCCGCCACGTCGCCTTCCGGCAACTGCAGGCCATGCACGTGGCCCCGGCCCCGCCCGGCCTGACTGCGAGCGGCCCGCTCACCATCGATCCCGCCGGCCCGGGCGTCACCCGACTCCATGAGGGCGGCATCTATCCGCACTGGCGGGACAACCGCACGCTGGAGTACGCCTCCGCGGCCCGCCACGCCACAGTGACCATCGACGGCGAGGTCTCGTCGAGCATCCACGACCTGGGCCTGCGCATCGCCCGACCCCGCCCCACCGGCACACTGGCGCTGGAGGGCGCGCGGATCGTGACCATGGCGGACGATCACGTGATCGAGCGCGGCACGATCGTCATCGACGGCAGCCGCATCGCGTGCGTCGGCGACTGCGACACTTCGGGCGCGGACCGCGTCGTCGACGTCTCCGGCAAGACCATCATTCCCGGCCTCCTCGACGTGCACGCCCACCACCTGACCTTCGCGGGCAACTCCTTCATCCCGCCCCAGCGCCGCCACGAATCCGCACGCTATCTGGTGTACGGCGTCACGACCACCCACGACCCCTCCGCCCAGCCCGACCCCTCGTTCGTGATCGCGGAGATGCACGAGGCCGGCCGCGTGATCGGCCCACGCACCTATTCGACCGGTCAGACCTTGGTCTGCCCCCCGCACGGACCCGTCCGCGAGATCCGGTCCTACGACGACGCGCTGGGCCATGTCAACCGACTCGCGGACCAGGGCGCCCTGTCGCTCAAGGACTACAAGCAGTGCACGCGGGTGCAGCGGCAGATGCTCGCGCAGGCGTCGCGCGAGCGCGGCGTCACCCTGACCGCCGAAAACGGCGACTTGATATACCTCCTGGGGCTGATCATGGGCGGCCACACCGGCTGGGAGCACCCCATCCAGAACGTGCCCACGTACAGCGACGTGACGACGTTCATGGGGCAGGCCGGCGCGACCTACTCGCCGCAGATCACCCTGACCGACTACCCGAAAGGCGTCGCGCTGGAGTTCTGGCTGGGCGAGCAGGACCTGTGGCTCGATCCGCTGCAGCTCACTTGGTCGCCGTGGCAGGAGATCGCGGTGCGGCGCAGCTTCGTGAAGAAGCCCGCCCGCGAATACATCTTCCCGCTGATCGCCGAGGGGGCGGCCGACATCGCCCGCGCGGGCGGCCACGTCGCAGTCGGCGCGCACGGGGAAGTCGACGGCCTGGGCGCGCACTGGGAGATGTGGGCGCTCGGCGAGGCCATGACCCCAATGGAGGCGCTGAAGACCGGCACGATCAGCGCCGCGCGCTTCATCGGCCTGGAGCAGGACATCGGCTCGATCGAGGTGGGCAAGCTCGCCGACCTGGCCGTGCTCGACAAGAACCCGCTCGAGGATATCCGGCTGTCGTCCGAGGTCAGCCTGGTCTTGGTGGGCGGCAACCTGTTTGACGCGAGGACGTTGCGGCAGACGTGGCCGATCGAGCGCGACTACGGGCCCCGGCCGTGGACGAACGAGGATATCACGAGGACGGATGTACGGGCGGATGACTACTGGGACCGGCCCCCCGGGGGGTGAAGCGGCGCAGCTTACTCCCTTTGCAGGCCGTCGTGCTCTTAGTACAGGTTAGCTGCTAACCTGTACTAACGCTCGTACGGGCAGGAGCAGTAGCATCAGAACCGAGGCGGTAGGGCCGCATTCCGGGGATTTCAAGCTCTAGCGGCGGCAAGCCTCCACACCCAACGCCGCCCCTTCCCCACTCCCCAGCCGCAACGTCGCCGGCGGTTCCACCTCGCGCCGCACATACCCCAGGCCGACCACCTGCCCGAACCGCGGCGAGTCCGCCACCGAGGTCACGCGGCCCCGCACCTTCGTCCCACCCGCCTCGAACAGCTGCGCCCCGGGCCGCGCGGCGGAATCCCCGAACCTGAGCGCCCGCAGGTGCCAGTTCACGCGACCGCGATGCCGGATCCGCACGATCACTTCCTGGCCGGTGTAGCAGCCCTTGTCGTGATCGAAAGCGACATCGACGAGTCCGGCCTCGACCGGGATCGTGCCGTCGTCCATATCGATGCCGAACTCCGGGAAGCCGGCCTCGACGCGCAGCGTGTGCCACGCGCCCGCACCGACCGGAACCGCCCCGTGCCCTCGAAGCCGATCCCATACGCCCGACGCCGCGTCCGCCCCGACCCAGACATCCCATGACGGGACCTGGCGCACCCCACGCGCCACCAGCGCGCCGTCGCCGAGGGGCCCATCACCCAGCAGCGCAAACCCGTCCGCGGGCGCCGCGCCGAACGCCGCCGCAACCGTCTCGCCCGCGCGGGGGCCGACCAACGTGAGTAGCCGGGCTCCCGCGCCGCGGTCCTCGACTCGCGCAAGCCTCGGGGGGAGAAACCGCCCGAAGTGCGCGAGCACGGCCTCGTGCGCAACCTCCGCGACACTCAACCCCAACCCTTCTTCCTCTCCAGCCCCCAGCCACACGGTCACCAAGTCGGTCACCATGCGTCCCTTGGCGGTGAGGATGGTCCCGTAGACGGCCTCGCCCTGCATGGGCTGTCCTACGGGTGCCTCGGGGATCCGGCTCGTGACGATCCCGTTGAGCATCTGCACCGGCGCGCGCCCGTGTACGCGCAACAGCCGCCGGTCCGCGCGAACGACCACTCCGCACCCGTCCACCGCCGCCCGGTATTCCGCGGCGGGATCCCCGTAGTGGCGCCTCGGCTGCAACGTCACCGCGGGTCGCCTCCGGTCACCGCTTCCCGCCGGCCTTCCCGTTCCTGAGCTCGTGGACCAGCGCCTCGACTCGCTGCACGTCCCGGGCCGCCGGCGCGAAGGTCAGATACGTCTCCAGCTGGGTGACCGCCTCCTGCGCGCGCCCCAGCTGCGCCAGCAGATAGCCGCGGTCGCGAATCTGTGTCGGCGCGGTCGGCCGGACGATCAGAATCCGCTCGACGGCCGCCAGCGCCCGGGCATGGTCCCGCGTGCGATGGTAGATGCCCTTCAGGTTGAGCAGAAGCCGCACGATCATGTCCTGCTTCGTGGCGGTCTTCAGGTGCCGGTCGTCCAGCTGCACCACGCCGCCGTGCTGCCGGTCGAGAATCTTCTGCGCTTCGGACCGCAGCCGGACCTTCCCGCCATGGAACGGATCGATCAGGAACTCGACCGCCTCGCCCCGGTAGCGCACCAGGAAATGTCCCGGGAAGTTGACGCCCTCCAGCGGCAGATCCAGGCGCCATCCCGTTTCGAGAAGGATGATTCCAAGGGTGAGCGGAATCCCGAGACCCCGATCCAGTACGTCATTGAGAAACGAATTGCGCGGGTCGTGGTAATGGTTGCGATTCCCGCGCAGCTTGCGGACCCCGAATAGGTTCCTGAGCGTCTCGGTCAGAACGACCGGCGGCGCGTGCTCCGATCCGAGTCGGTCGCGCGCTTCCTCGGCGAGCATGTCGAGCCGCACCAGGTAGCGGTCCACCGGGAGCTGGACGTATTCCTCCCGTGCGACCAGCAGCGCCACCCGCGCGAGATCGATGTCCTCGTCGGGACGTTCGACCTCGCGGGCGAACTCCTGCCGCGCAGACCAGGCGGGCGCGTTCATGGGCAGAATCCGTCCTTCATCATGCCATGAGGATGGGCACCGTCTCCGTCCATGTAAACCCCGTCCGAATACGCGGCATGCGATTAGATTCGGAGCATGAGCACCACACCCCGCGACCAGAAGCCCGGGATCAGGCTGAGCACGCTGTCGCACGGCGCCGGCTGAGCCTGCAAGCTCGGCCAGTCCGAGCTGGCGCAGGTTCTGCGTCACCTGCTTCCCACCGACGACCCCAGTGTGCTGGTCGACGCCAGCACGAGGGACGACGCGGCCGTGTACCGTCTGGCCGACGGACGCGCCCTGGTCGTCACGCTCGACTTCTTCACGCCGATCGTCGACGATCCGTACGACTTCGGCCGCATCGCAGCCGCGAACGCGCTGTCGGACGTGTACGCGATGGGGGGGCGGCCGCTCTTCGCGCTCAACCTGCTGTCGTTTCCGCGGAAGCTGCTCGCGGACGGGATCGCCGAGGAGATCGTGCGCGGCGGGGCCGACAAGGCGCGCGAGGCGGGGATCGCAGTGCTCGGCGGCCACTCGATCGACGACGCCGAGCCCAAGTACGGGATGGTCGCGGTCGGGGAGGCCGATCCGGCGACCATGCTCTCGAACGACCGGGCGCGGCCCGGTGACGACCTGGTGCTGACCAAGCCGCTCGGGTCAGGGGTCGTGGCTACCGCGATCAAGGCGGGCGCGTGTCCCCCCAACGTGCTGAGCGCCGCTGTCGAGATGATGGCCCACCTGAACCGCAGCGCTTCCGAAGCCGCGCTCGCCGCCAGCGCCAGCGCGGCCACAGACGTGACCGGGTACGGCCTCATCGGCCACCTCGGCAACATGCTGCGCGCTTCGGGCGTGGCGGCGCGGGTCGAGGCGGCCGCCGTGCCGGTGCTGGAGGGAGTGGCCGCGCTGGTCGAGGCCGGCCATGTCCCGGGCGGCACACGCCGCAACCAGGACGACGCTGCCGAAACGGTGAGCTACGGGAGAGAGATCTCCGACGTCACGCGCATCCTGCTCGCCGACGCGCAGACCTCGGGCGGCCTGATCATCGCGAGCCCGCCGGAGCGGACCGCGGGGCTGCTGGGCGAACTGGAGGCGCGCGGCGAGCAGGGAGCCGTCTTCGGGAAGGTGAGCGCGGGGCCGGAAGGCCGGATCGCGATCTCGTAGGCGGCTATGCCTGAATGGGCGTGACCTCCTCCGGCCTCACGGTCGCCCGGGCGGCGATCGCCTTCTTCGCGGGACGGCGGATCGACAGCTCCACCACCCTGTGCAGGTCCTCCACGAGGTGGACCGTCAGCGAATTCCGCACCGCGTCGGGCAGGTCTTCCAGGTGCGCCTCGTTCTCCTGCGGCAGGATGATCTCGCTGATGCCGGCGCGCACTGCGCCCAGCACCTTCTCCTTCACGCCGCCGATGGGCAGCACCCGCCCCGTGAGCGTCAGCTCTCCCGTCATCGCCAGGTCCGCGCGCACCTTCCTGCCCGACACGGCCGAGATCAGCGCGGTTGCCATCGTGATTCCGGCGGATGGCCCGTCCTTGGGCACCGCGCCGGCGGGCACGTGGATGTGGATCTCGCGCTTGTCGAGCGCCTTCTCGTCGATTCCCAGCGTCCGGTAGTTGCTCTTCGCGTAGGAAAGCGCCGCCCTCGCCGACTCCTTCATCACGTCGCCGAGCTGGCCGGTGAGCACCAGGCCGCCCTCGCCGGGCATCACGCTGGCCTCCACGAACATGATGTCCCCGCCCATGGGAGTGTAGAACATTCCCGTGGCCACGCCGGCCGCGTCCTCCGCGGCCCGCCGCTCCGGGAACACGCGGGGACGCCCGAGGAGATCCTTGGCGGTCGCGCGGGTGATCTCCATCCCCTCGCTCTCGTCCGACGCGATCTTGCGGGCGACCTTGCGGCCCAGCTTGCCCAACTCGCGCTCCAGCTGGCGCACCCCTGCTTCGCGGGTGTAGTTCTGGATTACGCCGAGGATCGCGTCGTCACCCACCGCGAGTTCGTCTTCCCTCAGTCCCGACTCGCGCAGCTGGCGGGGCAGCAGGTACCTGCGGGCGATCTCCAGCTTTTCCTCTTCGGTGTAGCCGCGGAACTCGACCGTCTCCATCCGGTCCAGAAGCGGCGCCGGAATGCGGTCCTCGTAGTTGGCCGTCGCGATGAAGAGCACCTCGGACAGGTCGAAGGGCACGCCGAGGTAGTGGTCGATGAAGGTCGAGTTCTGCGCCGGGTCCAGCACCTCCAGAAGTGCGGCGCTGGGGTCGCCCTGGAAGGACACGCCCAGCTTGTCCACCTCGTCGAGCAGGAAGACGGGGTTCTTGGTGCCCGCCTCCTTCATCCCCTGCACGATCCTCCCCGGCATCGCGCCCACGTAGGTGCGCCGGTGTCCGCGGATGTCGGCCTCGTCGCGCGCACCCCCCAGCGAAATGCGCACGTACTTCCGTCCCACCGACCGCGCGATCGACTGCGCGATGCTGGTCTTGCCGACTCCGGGCGGACCGGCGAAGAGCAGAATCGGACCCTTCCCGCCGTCGGCGGGCAGCAAATCGTCCGGATCCGCCGGGTCGTCGCCCACAGGCGCCTCGTCTTCGGTGGCCGGCTGAACCGGCTCGGCCGTGCCATCGTCGTCCTCCACGACGGCGACCTCCTCCTCGTCGTCCTCTAGGAAACGCTCCTGCTGGAGCTTCCGCACGGCCAGGAACTCGAGCACCCGGTCCTTCACGTCCTCGAGACCGTAGTGGTCCTCCTCCAGGATCTCCTCGGCACGGTGGAGATTGAGCTTGTCGTCGGTGCGCTCGCTCCAGGGCAGCTCGGTGATCCAATCCAGGTAGGTGCGGATGACCTGGTACTCCGCCGACTGCGGTGCCGTGCGGTTGAGACGCCGCAACTCGCGCTCTACCTCGTTCCTCGCGGTGTCGCTCAAATCGAGCGCCTCGATCCGATCGCGCAGTTCGTCGGCCTCCTCGCGCTCGCCCTCCTCGCCCAGCTCCTTGCGGATCTGCTTCATCTGCTCGCGCAGCAGCATTTCGCGCTGGCGTTCACCCAGCTCCTCCTGCACCTTCGCCTGAATGTCCTCGTGTGCCTCGATCCGCACGAGTTCGCGCTCGACCGCCACCAGGGCGGCCCTCATGCGGTCCTCGTCTCCGAGCGTCTCGAGCAGCTCCTGCTTCTCTTCGGTCGCCAGCTCCAGGTAGAAGGCGACCAGGTCCGCGAAGGCCCCCGGCTCGTCGACTCCCTGTATGAGCTGGTTCAGCGCCTCGGCCGAAACGCCGCGCCTCGTGCCCAGCTCGGCCGCCCGCTCCCGGAGTTCCTGGTCGAGCGCCTTGAAGCCCGGATCGTCCTTGTCGGGCGGTCCGTGGCGTTCGATCGTGACCAGGGTGGCCCGGAGCATCGATTCGCCGTAGTCGGTGTACTGGAGCGCGCGCGCCCTCGCCTCGCCCTGCACCAGCAGCTGGATTCCGCCCCTGACCCTGTGCGTCTGGATGATCCGGACGACCGTGCCTACCGCGTAGAGAATCCGCGGGTCAGGCTCGTCCTGGTTCTGGTTCTGCGCGACGGCGAAGAGTCGCCGGTCGCTCTCGAGTGCTTCTTGGACCGCCTCGACCGTCCCGGGCCGCCCCGCCGAGATGGGTACCGCGACTCCCGGGTACACCACCGTATCTCGGAGCGGCAGCACGGGAAGAGAAAACCGTCGGCTCATGTGTTATGACCTCTCACCGCCGGAAGGCGGCATCTGCAGGCTGTCTTGATGACGTCGAGGGGATGCGGCGCCCGCCCCGTTCCCCCTCATCGCCCGATCCGGTTTCGGCGGCGCCAGCGCCCTCTTACACCGGAAACCCCGAAAGGTGCGCCCGCGCGACCGCAAAAACACCATCTACTGCATGAACCTTGCCAATCTCTACGAGGCTGCCCCGCCCTCGGTTACGGTTCATAGTACTGCCGTTTTGTCAGAATGCCATCATTGGGCGGTCATTCTGGCAGATAGCGTTGCCCGATGGTGAGGCCGGGGGCGGGAATCGGCCATTTCGGCAGGCTTTGTCGATCCGGGGGATCGGCCATTTCGGCAGGGGTGCGGCCAAATCGGCGGGAGTCGGCCATTTCGGCAGGTCGTCACGCGGCGAGTCCTCCCGTACCGATGCGCTCGGCTGGCCCCGGATCCTTCCGCATGCCTAACTTGAAGCGCGTTGGGCCGACGCCCATGCGCTCCGACCGCTTCCCCGGGTGCAGCACCCCCAGTCTCAGGACCTGCCAAGGACACTATGCGATGCAGACCCGCAGCCTCCTCCTCGCCGCAGCCTTCACGGCCCTCGTGCCCATGACCATCCAATCCCAGCAGGACATGGGGCGCCGCTCGACGGTCTACGCCCCGCGCAACGTCGCCGCCACCAGCCAGCCGCTCGCCACCGCAGCCGCCCTCGAGGTCATGCAGCAGGGCGGCAACGCGATCGACGGGGCGGTGGCCGCCGCGGCCGTGCTCAACGTGACCGAACCGCACATGACCGGGATGGGCGGCGACGCCTTCTCGATCGTGTGGTGGGCCGAGACGGGCGAACTCCATGGCATCGACGCGAGCGGCAGGAGCGGCAGCGGCATGTCGGTCGACGCGCTCCGGGCGCGGGGACACGACCGGGTGCCGGGGTCGGGGCCGGAGGCGGTCACCGTGCCGGGAGCGGTCTCGGGGTGGCACGCGCTGGTCGAGCGGTTCGGCAAGCTCACCCTGGCCGAGGTCCTGCAGCCCGCGATCCGCATCGCGAGCGAGGGCTTTCCGGTGACCCCCGTCATTGCGCGACAGTGGGCGGGCGCGACCGAGAAGCTGGCCCGCGACGAGGGGGCCCGCGCGACCTACCTGGTCGACGGCGAGCGTGCGCCCAGAGCCGGTGAGTGGCACACGAATCCGGATATTGCCCGTTCGTTTCAGAGGATCGCCGACGAGGGGCCCGGCGTCCTCTACGGCGGCTCTCTGGGACAGGATCTTGTACACGGGCTTGCGGAATTGGGAGGTTTTCTGACGCTGGAGGATCTCGCCACGCATCAGCCGAGGTGGGTCGAGCCGCTGAGCACGGACTTCCGCGGGTTCACCGTGTGGGAGCTTCCCCCGGCGGGGCAGGGGATCGCCGCGCTGGAGATGCTGGAGCTCCTCGAACCCATGGACCTGGCGGGAATGGGGCACAACTCCGCCGACTACCTGCACCACCTCATCGAGGTGAAGAAGCTGGCCTTTGCCGACCTGCACCGGTACGTGTCGGATGCCGACCACATGGAGATCGACCCCATGTCGCTCCTGAACCCGTCGTACATCGACTCGCGGCGGGCGCTGATCGACCCACGTGTCGCGGCCGACCGGGTCAACCCGGGGCGCGCGGTCACCGACTCCGAGACCATCTACCTCTCCGTCGCGGACGCCGACGGGAACATGGTGTCGTTCATCAACTCGGTGTTTTCGGGGTTCGGATCGGGGGTCGTGATTCCCGGGACCGGGTTCGCGCTGCAGAACCGCGGCGCCGGCTTCGTTTTCGACGACGGCCACCCCAACCAGGTCGCGCCGCGCAAGCGCCCCTTCCACACGATCATCCCGGGCTTCGTGACAAGGGACGGC
This sequence comes from Gemmatimonadota bacterium, assembly GCA_009841165.1. Taxonomy (GTDB): domain Bacteria; phylum Gemmatimonadota; class Gemmatimonadetes; order Longimicrobiales; family Gaopeijiaceae; genus Bin94. Next base: position 20,166 of record VXMI01000088.1, read on the forward strand.
GAGCCGCTGATGGCCTTCGGGCTGATGGGCGGCTCAATGCAGCCGCAGGGGCACACCCAGTTGCTGCTCAACATGCTCGTCTTCGGGATGGACCCGCAGGAGGCGGTGGATGCGGCGCGGTTCCGGCACCTTTCGGGCAAGCGCGTCGCGATCGAGCGGATCAGCGACGAGGTGGCGGCGGAGCTGGAGGCGCGGGGGCATGAGCTGGCGGACTGGACGCGCACCGACTTCGGCGGCGCGCAGGTGATCCTGCGGCTGGAGAAGGGGTGGGCGGCGGCGTCGGAGCCCCGGAAGGACGGGCATGCCGCGGGGAACTGACGGAAGCCGGGCGGCGGACGGAGGCGCCGAGCCACCTCCCTACGAGATCCCGGAGGAGCGGCTGCCCCCGGGATTCGTCGACACGCTGGCCAACGTGCCCGCCACGCCGGCCGTGCCGCATCCGTCGGCCACGGTGGTGCTGATGCGCGAGGGCGGCAGCGGGCCCGAGGTGCTGCTGCTGCGCCGCAATCGCGCCACGGGGTTCGTGCCGGGCGCGTACGTGTTCCCGGGCGGGCGGGTGGACGCGGCCGACGGCCAGGACGCGCTGGTACGGTGCTGGGACGGGCTGACGCGTGAGGGGGCGGCCGCGCGGCTGGGGATCGCCCCGGCCGCGGAGCCGCCCGCGTTCGCGTACTACGGGGCCGCGCGGCGGCAAGCCATCGAGGAGACGGGGCTGCGGGCCGGGGTCGTGGCCGCGAAAGGGCCGCCGGGTGGGGAGGTGGTGGGTGAGGCGAGGGAAGCCTTGTTGGGGGGTGGAGCTTCATTCGCCGCCGTGCTCGATGGGCTTGGCGCGCGCCTGGATGGCAATGCGGTCGAGTACATCGCCCATTGGGTCACCCCTGAAGTCGAACCCCGCCGCTACGACACGCGCTTTTTCGCGGCAAGGGTCCCGGACGGGTCACGGGCTGTCTACGACCGGCGCGAGATGACCGATGCGGTCTGGCTCACCCCCGGCGCGGCGCTCGACCGGCACCGGCGCGGGCGGCTGCCCATGATCTTCCCGACGATTCGCACGCTGGAGGACCTGAGCGACTTCGCGAACGTCGAGGAGCTGCTCGTGCACTACCGGGCCCGCACGATCACCCGGGTGCAGCCGACGATCGTGCGGACGGAGACGGGGGTGTCGCTGCGGGTGTAGTGGCAGCGCGGCGCCTCAGTTCTCCGCGACTTCGCCCATGGCCTCCAACACCGTGTGCACCACGTCGGTGAACGCGCCGCCCTGGATCCACCTGCACACGATCACGAGTTCGTTCTCAGGGTCCACGTAGATCAGGTTCGAGCCGGCGCCGGTGTGCGTCCAAGTGTACTCGGGGGCGTTGGGGTAGCGGCGCTGATCGGTGTTCAGCGAGAAGTTCATGAAGCCGTAGCTGCGGTTGATCTCGCCGGGCGTCGTGGCCATGTCGAACCAGTCCTCCGAGAGGAGCTGCTTCCCGTTCCAGTTGCCCTTGTGCATGGTGAAGAGGCCGAAGCGGGCCTGGTCGTAGGCGCTGAGGATCATGCCGCCGCCCCAGTGCGCGCCACCGCTGACCGCCTGGACCTCGCGGCCGTCCAGGATGACCCACGAGTTGTCGTAGCCGTGCCATCCCCAGGTGGACGAGGCACCGATCGGGTCCATGATGTGCTCGCGCAGGACTTCGGGCAGCGGGCGCCGCCAGACTGCGGTGGCGGCGAGGGCGAGCAGGTTCACGCGCGTGTCGTTGTATTCGTAGGCGGTGCCGGGCTCGTTGCGGGGGCGCGTACCCCAGGTGGAGCGGTCCTGGTCGGGGCGGTCGGCCCACTCGGGCTTGCCCCAGAGCGTCCCCTCCCAGTCGCTCGTCTGCCTGAGCAGGTGGTCCCAGGTGATTCTGCGGTTGTGCTCGGACTCGAACAGGAGCTTCGGGCGGCGGCCGTTCTCGTCGCCGGGCTCGCCGTCGCCGGTGTCGAGGATGATTGGGGGGATGTAGTCGCGCACCTTGTCGTCGACGTCGCGGATGAGCCCGCGGTCCCAGGCCAGCCCGACGGTGGACGACAGGAAGCTCTTGGAGACGCTGAAGGTGTTGTCAGCCTTGGCGGGGTCGCCCCACTCGGCAATGATGTACCCCCGGTGCACTATCACGCCGGACTGCGGGCCGCGGACGGTGAAGGGGCCGACGGCGTCGCCCAGGGGCTCGCGCCCGAAGGTGCCGAGGTGATTGAAGGCGAGGTCGCGGGGTGACTGCGATTCCCCCGCTATTGCAATGTCGACCGCGCGCTGGATCCCGGCGGGGTCGAAGCCGGCCTGCTCGGGGGTGCGGCGCTCCCAGTCCGGATGGCGGCCGGGGAAGTACGTCTGCGCGGCGACCGACTGCGCGGTGGTGAAGAGGAGGGCGAAGAGGACGAGGGTCGCGCGGTGCGGAAGGGTGGGGCGGGACGTGACGGTGCGGCGCATGACGGTCTCTCCGGAGCTGTTTCGTGCGGCAGATTGCCTTTGGGGCGCCGCCCTGGTGCGAGCGGCGCTCCCGGGTCAGCCAGCGCAGGCGGGCATCCGCCGCCGCCCGGGCTCAACGAACTTCGGCCGGCAGCCTCCGCACCACCACACTGGCAACGTCAAAGTCGTCAAGCTCGATGAACGCCGCCAGTCCATTCGGGCCGAACGCGTCGGGCATTTCGGTGTCACCGGTACGGTAGGTGCCGACATACTCGCCGTCGGCGGTCACGACGTCGATGGGACCATCTCCGATCAGTTCTTCGCCCTGCCGCATGACCCAGATCCGCCCCTCCCAGGTCGTGAAGAGGCTCTGGAGGACAGGGATCTCATGGTAGAAGCCCGGAGGCGCCAGGGTCAGCGACATGGACGCCGGAGCGCTCGTCGTGGGAGCGCCGCCGCTGGCGCTGGACCTGCTCCGGAACTGGACCATGCTGACCCCTCCGGCGGGACGACCGCCGCTTCCGCCCTCTTGACGCCTGGCCTCGCGCAACTCCTCGTATTCCTCTTCGACCCTCGGGGTCACCGCCTCGGGAGCGAAGGGCCGAGTGATGGTGCGCACCACGTCGCCGGTTCCCGCCCGCGCGACTTTGAGGGCGTATGCGGAGGAGTCCGAGTACGCGACGCCGCCATCGGGCAGGACTCCCATCAGCAGTTGGGGCTCGAAGGTCGAGGGCATCGACAAGCCGCTGAACATGTTGCTGATGTTGACCCTTCGCCCGTCGGATGTGGTCACGTCGCCGCTGAACGGATTCTCCTGTTCGGGGCGGGGAGGAAACCAGCCGTGCACGACTGTATCGGTCCTCACGGCCTCGCCGTCGAGGCGGTGCCGGGTGATGGGGCGCGTGGCGGACTGTTCGCCGTCAGCCCCGGTGGCGTCGATCCTGAGCCCTGCTCCCGCCGACCCGGCATAGACGGCGCCACCCCGCGGATCGGGCAGAATGGCGGTTGCTACACTGATCGTCCGGGCCATTGTTCGGGCCGATCCCCTCCCCGCGGGAGCCGCACCGGATACGGCGGACTCCGCACCTGCTCTGACCATTCGCACGAACTCGCCGGACTCGTCGAAGATCTGGTACGCATTGTGACCCATGTCACCCACGATCGTGGTGCCGTCCCTCAGAACCGCGTAGCTCATGGGCATGTTGAACTCGCCCGGTCCCTCTCCCGCGGCACCGAACTCGCGTACGAACTCGCCCGCTGCGTCGAACACCAGTACGCGCAAGTCCGGCGCCCGGTCGAAGACGTAGAGGTTCCCGCGCTCGTCGAATGCCAACTCGACGACGTCGCCGAACATCTCCCACGACTCGCCGTCGAGGACGCCGACGCGGTAGACCTCTTCGAAGTCGGGCTCGATTTGCCGGTCACGGCCGGGGAGTTCGATCACTTCCTGGGCCGACAGGGTGGTGGCGACAAAGGTGAGCGCGAGGGCGGCTGGAGTGAGGGCGTTCATGCGAGCCGGTTTCATGGTGGGTGGTCTCCTGCAGGCTTGAGATGACGGGCGGCGGAGCCGGTGTTTGCAGTCGTGGTGGCGGGGCCCCGGGCCGCCGAACTCTTCCTTGGATACCCTACCCCATTCGGCAGGTTGCCCGACATTTGTTGATCAGGTATCCATACGCCGTTGACCGGCACACCCCAACCCTGGAGGCATCCGTGAGCAACGCACGGACCCAACGCCGTTTCCCCGCAGCCGCCCTCGGATTTGCCGCGGCTGCCTGCCTTTTCGCCTGCGACTCCGGCTACAACCCCATGCTACTGACCCCCGACGCGCTCACCGCCACCGCCCCCGACGTCTTCCAGGCCCGCTTCGAGACCTCCAGGGGCGACTTCGTGATAGAGGTCAACCGCGAATGGTCGCCCAACGGAGCGGACCGCTTCTACAACCTGGTGTCGAACGGGTTCTACGACGACGTGCGCTTCTTCCGGGTGATCGACGGGTTCATGGCGCAGTTCGGGATCCACGGCGACTCGGCGGTGGCGGCTGCGTGGCGGGAAGCGCCGATCCCCGACGACGCGGTCGTGCAGAGCAACGCACGCGGATTCATCAGCTACGCGATGGGCGGCCCGGGCACGCGCACAACCCAGGTCTTCATCAACTTCGTGGACAACAGCCGCCTGGACGGCATGGGGTTCTCGCCCTTCGGGCAGGTGGTCGAGGGGATGGAGGTCGTCGACCTGATCAACTCGGAGTACGGCGAGGGTGCGCCGAGCGGTACCGGGCCGATGCAGGCGATGATCCAGTACCGCGGCAACGCCTACCTGAACGAGGAGTTTCCCAGGCTGGACTACGTGATCAGAGCGTCGATCGTGGACGGGTGAGGGGGCGGGCGCGGCTGCTAGCCTTCGTTCAGCGCGTCCAGGCCGTCCAGCACATCGAGGTACACGTAGTCGTCGTAGGCATCGCCCAGCGGTAGCGAGAGGGCCCTTTCCAGCATCTCCCTGGCCCGCTCGGTGCCTCTGTCCTTGTCGAGCCGCTGAAGTCTGGTCCCGTATGCGTGCAGGACGACCCTTGACTCCGGGGCCAGTTCGAGGGCCCGCTCGAAGAGCCTGACGGCCTCCTCCTCGCTTCCGCCGTACATCGTCCGTGCCACGAAGCCTTCGGCGGCGATGTCGGCGTGCCATCCGCCGAGGGCCAGCATGGCATGGAAATGGTCGGGTTCGATGGCAAGCGTCGCTTCGAGCAGGTCGCGGATCCTGCCTGCAAGGCCTTCGCGGAGCGCCGTGAACGCACCGACACGCTGGGCGTACCGGCCGACGGCGTGGGCGGACTGGTAGTGCGCATCGGCGTTCGTCGGATCGGCGGCGACGGCTTCCTCGCCCATGCGGATCGCGCGTTCGACCACTTCGCTGAATTCCTCTTCGGAAGCTTCATAGTGGGCGTGGACTGCAAGTGATTTCGCCGCCAGGGCGTAGCCTGCGGAGGTGCCCAGCGCTTCGCCCATATCGGCCGCCTCGACGAAACGTCCCTCTGTATATGCGGCGTTGGCGTCTTCGATCGACTGCGCGGTGGCATCGGCCGCAATGAGCGTCGCGCCTACCACCGCAGCGAGCCGGACGGTGCGGTTCATTTCGTCTCCTCGATTCGGGGTGCCCGGTTCAGGCCATGCCGCTCGAAGTTGGCCAGCGGCCCGCCCAGGACGCAAGTTGTCTGGATGACACAACGTCAAAAGCGGTTTCGTATTGGCGCGATTGCGCTGTTCGCAGCCGTGGTCGCGGCATGCGACGGCACCGGGACACCCCCCGGCCCCGCCGGCACTCCCGAGCTGCGCGGCGCCCTCTTCGACACGATCGTCGCGCGCACGGAGCGGCGCGAAGCCTTCTCCCCCGTCAAGAACGAGTGCCTGGGGTTCGACCCGGTCGCGGCGATGGCTGCCCTGCGCGACGATGTAGTCGCGGCGGATACCGAGGAGGCGCTCTACTACGCGCTCGCCCGGGTCAGTCACGCCCGCCGCGACCGTCATCTCGACCTCTTCCTCGTGCCGGGCGGCCTGGCCCTGCCCGACAGCGCGGGGCTGGATGTTGCGGGAGGACCGGATCCCGCGCCGCCCAGGCAGGCGCCAGCCAGGGTTTTCCCGGACTACTCCGATGGCGCCGGCGAGGCGGAGTATTTTCTGGGAGCCGCGGCCGGGGGCGCTTTCGAATGGGAAGCAGAGGCCGGCGAGAGCTGGGCCGAGGATCTGCTTGGCGCCCGCATCGTCAGTGTCAACGGCGTGCCCATCGAGGCGTGGCACGATTCGACCGCGGCCTTCATCCGACACTCGACCCGGGCCCAGCTGCGATGGAAGCTGGCCGAGGCCATGACCCTGTCGACAGCGGCCCTGCCGCCACATCTGCGGGCCGACTCGCTTCGGCTTGAGTTCCGCGAGTACGACGGGCAAGTAAGCTCTCGCAACCTCCCTTTCGTAGATCCCGGCAGCCTCACCTGGACCGGCGCCGGCGAACCCTCCTACCCGGGCCTGTCCCTGGCACTTCGCACCGACACCTACGACCTCCTCACCCCTGACGACGCCCGCCCCTTCCTCGTCCTCATCTGGCGCGGATTCCGCGAGTCGATGGTCGCCGACGTCGACCGCCTCATTGCCTTCGCGTCGGAGCGCGGCCTCCTCGACCACGCCCTCGTCATGGACGTCACCCGCAGCCGCGGCGGCTCGCTCGGCGCCTACGCCATGCAGCGCCTGCAGCCCCGCCCCTTCCGCACCACCTTCGGCAACCTGCGCATCAGCGACGTCACGCTCCCCTTCATCGAGGACAAGCGCCGCGACTTCGCTGCCCGCGACATCAACGACTCCGGCGTGCCGGAGACGATCGACGACGGCAACTGGCTGATGGAGTGGCTGGAGGACGACGTCCTCGGCGCACTCGAGCGGGGCGACGCGTACAGCAACAACGTCCCCTTCAAGCTTGCGCACGCTCCGCGTGACTCGGACGGGATCCTGGAGCCGGCGCCCGTGCACTTCCGTGGCCCCCTCGGCGTCATCTCGGGGCCGAGCGGCGGCTCCCACCTCGACCAGTTCGTCTCGATCGTGGTCGACAACGGGCTCGGCCCGGTGGTCGGGATGCCGCCCGGCGGCTATTCCAACACCTGGGAGTGGGAAGAGGTGCTGACCTTCCCCGGCACCGGCCAACCCGTCGTCGGGTTCATGTGGAACATCGGCCACACGATCCGCCCGAACGGCGAGATCGCCGAGGGGAACCCGGCCGACGTGGACGAGTGGATCCCGCTCGCGGCGGAAAACGTGGTGACGTACTACGAGGACATGCTGGCGCGCGTGCTGGAGCTGATGGGGGTCGGCGCGGGATCATGACCGAAGCCGAGTCCGGCAGCGTGAACCGCCGCACCGGGCCCGGCACCCGCATCCTCATCGGGATGCTCGCGGGGGTCGTGCTGGGCGCGTCGATGGGCGAGCGCGTCGTCGTTCTGCAGCCGGTCGGCGACCTCTTCATCAACCTGCTGATCCTGGCGGCCGTACCGCTGGTGTTCTTCAACCTGCTCGCGGGGCTCACCGCGCTCGGGGACACGCGCACCCTGGGACGGCTCGCCGGGAAGACGGTGGGATACTACCTGACGACCGACCTGATCGCGCTGTTGCTGGGAATCGGGGCTGCTGCGCTCCTGCAGCCGGGTGTGGGGATGCAACTCACTGAGCAGGTTGTGGGGCCGGTGGGCGAGGTGCCGTCGGTCGCGGACATCCTGCTCGGCATGATCCCGACGAACGTCTTCCGAGCGTTCAGCGACGGGAACGTGGTCCAGCTCGTCGTCCTCGCGCTGCTCCTCGGCGTGGCGACGATGGCGCTCAAGGGCGGGGCGCGAGAACGCCTGGCGACCGCCTGGGAGGATCTCGCGAACCTGTTCCGGCGCCTGGTTCACCTCGTCCTGTGGACGGCACCGGTGGGGATCGGCGCGCTCGTCGCGGTGACGGTGGGGCGCTACGGGGCCGAGCTGCTTGGGCCGATGGCGCGGTTTCTGGGTGGCCTGTGGGCCGCGCAGCTCGTGATCTTCGCCGGGTACATGGCGCTGCTGCGTTTCTTCACCGACTTCCGCCCCGCGCGCTTCCTGCGTGACACCGGGTCCCTGTGGGCCACGACCGCGGCCACGACGTCGAGTCTCGCTTCCCTTTCCGTCGGGATGGAGACGGCGCGGAGGATCGGTCTGCCCCGCAGCGTGTACTCGTTCACCCTCCCCCTCGGTGCGCAGCTCAACAAGGACGGGACGTCGGCCATGCTGGGCGCGGTCTTCATCTTCACCGCGCAAGCCGCGGGCGTGACATTCGCGGCCGCCGATTTCGTGGCGATCCTGCTGCTCGGGCTGCTGCTGTCGGAGGGGTCCGGGGGGATTCCCGGCGGCGGATTCGTGATCGCGCTGATCCATGTGCAGGCGTTCGGGCTCCCCGTCGAGGTGGCCGCTATCGTGGGCGGCATCTACCGGCTGGTCGACATCGGGAACACGACCATTAATATCATGGGAGACATGGTGGGGACTTCGCTGGTCACCCGATCGGAGGCGAGACGAAGATGAATCCAGAGATACGCGCGCTGTTCCCCGGCGCCGAAGAACAGGTATACCTCGACATTTCGGCGCGTGCGCTCGTGCCCGAGCCGGTGCGCGCGGCCATCGCCGACCACCTGCGGACGCGCATGCTCCGCGGCGGCGACAAGGACGCCATGCGGGCGGTCGTCGAGGAAACCCGATCCTCATTTGCGGAGCTGATCGGGGCGCACCCGGACGAGATCGCGATCACGAAGAACGTGTCGGAGGGCCTCAACCTGTTCGGGACCAGTCTCCCGTGGGAGGCGGGAGACAACGTCGTGCTGTGTCCAGCGCTGGAGCATCCCAACAACATCTACCTGTGGCACAACCTGGCCCGGCTGCGCGGGATCGAAGTGCGCTCCGTAGCGCCGGACGGCGGCCATGTGCCCGTCGACGCGATGCGAGCGGCAATGGACCGACGCACCCGGCTCGTAACCGTCCCCAGCGTCTCGTTCGCCCCGGGGTTCATCACCGACGTGAGGGGGATCGCGGCGGCGGCGCGGCGGGTGGGCGCGGTGACGCTGGTTGACGCGGCACAGTCGATCGGGTCCCTGCGCACCGACGTCGAGGAACTCGGCATCGACGCGCTGGCGGTCGCGACGCAGAAGTGCCTGCTGGCCGAGTACGGCTTCGGCTTCCTCTACGTCCGCCGGGAACTCGCCGACACGCTGGTTCCGGTGCATCTCGCCCGCTTCGGCGTCGCCCTGGACGCCCACGAAACCGCCTACGTGGACGGCGAGTTGCGGTACGCGCTGGGCGCCCTGCGCTTCGACGTGGGCAACTACAACTACCTGGGCGCCGCGGCGGCTGGAGCGGCGCTGGAACTGCTCGAGAGTTGGGGAATCGGGCGGGTGGAGCGGTTTGTCCGGCATCTGGCGGCTGATTTGGCGGACCGATTGGCCGCTCTTGACCTGCCTGTGGCGGGCGGGCGCAGCGGCTCGCACCTGGCGCACATCGTCTGCGTCGGGAAAAGCGGCGGCGGACGGCACTACAGCGCCGACGACCCCGCAATGAACTCGCTGCACCGCCACCTGAAGGCGTCGGGGATCCGACTGGCGATCCGAAGCGGTGTGCTGCGCTTCTCGGTTGGTGTCTACAACAACGACGAGGACATCAGCCGGGTGGTGGAGGCGGCGCGGGAGTGGAGGGCACGCCGGTCTTAGCAGCAGGCGGGGCCAGACCCCCTCGGATCGGTCCGTTCGACACCTGCAAATCTTGTCCGTCCGTGGGTGGGCGTCCTGTTCTTAGTTCAGTTTATCGGCTAAACTGAACTAAGAGCCGTACATGTGGTGGTGAAGTCGACTTGCCTCACGATCCTTGCGGCGGCACAATAGCGATTGGACACATTACATGTCTGGTCATATAATGCGTCCAGACATCTAATATGTCCAAGTCGTTGGAGGTGCTCGAACCATGGAGGCACGGAAAACAGCAGGACGGATCCCGTCGCCGCCGCAGACGATAGGGGCCGCGCGGTTCAAGGAGCAGTGTCTGGCGTTGCTGGACCGGCTCGGTCCTGATGGCTTGGTGATTACCAAGCGGGGCAAGCCGGTTGCGCGGGTGTTACCCTACGATCGCGATTCGGCCAGCCTCATTGGCAGCTTGCAGGACAAGGTGAAGGTCAAGGGAGATATCATGTCCACCGGGATCCGCTGGGACGCGGAGTGCTGAACCTCGATACCCACATCCTGATCTACGCCCTTCAGGGGGAACTGAAGAGCAGCGAGGTGGAACTGCTAGCCCGGGACCAGTGGTCGATCTCCGACATCGTTCTCTGGGAGGTCGCGAAGCTCGTCCGGCTCGGGCGGATCGAAATGGACCTCGATGACCGGCAGGTGGTGCGTGCCCTGAGCCGGATCCACAGATGGCCGATTGACCTGGCGGTGGCCCGGGCCTCGACGAGACTGGATTTCCGGGGTGATCCGGCCGACGAGATCATCGCGGCGACGAGCGTTGTCCACGGGGTTCCTCTCGTCACGCGCGACGCCGTGATCCGCAAGTCGGCCATTGTGCCGCTGGCTACATGGCGCGAAGGGCCCGACCATCCCTAACATTGGGGTGAAATCGTCTCACCACGACCAGGGAGCCCAAGCCATGCGGTCCACCCGGATACTCGTCCCCATCCTCCTGCTCGCCGTGCCCGTCTCCTCGTTCGCGCAGGAGCGGCAGAACCCGTACGGCGAGTGGCGCTACCAGAGCGCCGACGCCTGGGGCACCCGGTACTCGCCCGTCGACCAGATCAACGCGGACAACTTCGGCGATCTCGAAGTGGCGTGGGTGTGGCACGCGAACAACTTCGGGCCCGATGTGGATCCGCAGATGAAGTCGACGCCCACGTACATCGACGGCATGCTGTACACGGTGGCGGGGGAGCGGCGGACGGTGGCGGCGATCGATCCGGCGACCGGCGAGACGGTGTGGACCTACCGCGAGCCGAACACGACGCGCTGGGAACGGTCGATGCGGCAGAACTACGGAAAGGGCGTAGCGTACGGCGAGCTGGACGGCCGCGGCGTGATCTACTACACGTCACCCGCGTTCTTCCTGCACGCGCTCGACGCGAAGACCGGGCGGCACATCGAGGGGTTCGGGCAGCCGGTCCCGATCGAAGGGTTCCCGGAAACCGGCGTTGTGGACATGCTGCCGCCCCTTCTCGACGGCTGGGGCCCGTGGGAGGGCGCCGAGGAGGACTACGACCCGGACTACGGCATTCCGCGCGAACTCGGGTACATCACCACGTCGTCGCCGCCGATTGTGATCGACGGCGTGGTCGTGGTCGGGAATTCGGCGGAGCAGGGATACTACCAGACGCGGATCGAGAACGTGCCGGGCGACATCCTGGGGTTCGACGCGCGCACCGGGGAGCACAGGTGGAAGTTCCACGTCATTCCGCGCCCCGGCGAGTTCGGACACGAGACCTGGGAGAACGACGCGTGGCAGTACACCGGCGACGTGTCGTCGTGGGCGCCGATGTCGGCCGACTACGAGCGCGGGATCGTGTACATCCCCACCAACCCGCCGACGGTCGACTACTTCGGCGGCTTCCGTCCGGGGCACAACCTCTTCGGCACCAGCGTGATCGCGCTGGACGCGGCGACCGGCGAGCGCGTGTGGCACTTCCAGACGGTCCACAACGACCAGTGGAACTACGACCTGCCCAACGTGCCGATCGTCGTGGACCTCACGGTGGACGGCGACGCCGTGCCCGCTGTGATCCAGACCACGAAGACGGGGCTGATCTTCGCCTTCAACCGCGAGACCGGCGAGCCGATCTGGCCGATCGAGGAGGTGGAGGTCGTGCAGACCGAAGTGCCCGGCAACTGGACGGCGGCGACCCAGCCGGTGCCCACATGGCCCGAGCCGATGGAGCCGATGGGGCTCTCGGACGAAGACGTGATCGATTTCACGCCCGAGTTGAGGGCCGAGGCGATGGAGATTTTGAGCCGCTACCGCGTGGGCGGACCCTTCGTACCTCGACTGTACGAGGGCTACGACGGGCCGGTAGCTGAGAACATTCGCTGCTACGGCGGACTCAACATCACCCACCCCGCCACGCTCGATCCCACGACGGGCATTCTGTACGCGTCGCACCGGCGCAACTGCAGCGGCGGGCGGGTCGGTCCGGGCGCTGACGCCGACGATCCGGACGATCCGGCGACCACGGGCATCACCATTTCCCAGTGGGTCGCGGGCGCCGGTGGCGGGCTGCCGCGCGTCCAGGGGCTGCCGATCCCGAAGCCGCCGTACAACCGCCTTTCCGCGTACGATATGAACACCGGCGACCGGCTTTGGTGGATTCCGATTGGAGAGGTCGCCGAGAACGTTCGCGACCACCCGGCCGCGCAGGGCGTCGACCTGTCACGCGCGGGAGGAGGGGGGCTCTCGATCCAGATGGTGGCGGGTGATCTGCTCTACACCACCGAAGGCGCGAACGGTCCCGCGGTGCTGAACGCCTGGGACAAGATGACGGGCGACCTTGTCGGCACGGTGGAGATGCCCGGCGCCGGCCAGTACGGCATGATGACCTACAGCCACGAGGGGCAACAGCATGTCGTGGTGCAGGTGGGACGGCCGGGAAGGCTGGTGGCGCTGGTATTGCCGGAGTAGAATGTAAAGTTTACCATACAATATGTATGGTTGACATTACATCTATGCAGACGTTTCGGCCTTGGGCAGCCCCCGCGCCTTCCACATGTAGAACGCAACCGGGAACAACAGCAGCACCACGGCACCGGACGTCACGACCCCACCCATCAGCGGTGCCGCGATCCGCTTCATCACATCGGCACCCGCACCCGCGCTCCACATGATCGGCAGCAGCCCGATCACGTCGGTCGCGATCGTCATCATGACCGGACGGACCCGCTGGACCGCGCCACGCCGTATCGCCTGCGCAAGCGCGCCCCGGTCGGTGAGCAGCCCGCGGTCGCGGTAGTCCCTCCAGGAGACGTTCAGGTACAGGAGGAACACGATTGCGGTCTCGGCGTAAAGGCCTGCCAGCGCGATGATTCCGACCCAGACGGCGATGCTGAGGTCGTAGTCAAGGATGTGCAGCAGCCAGAATGAGCCCGCCACCGCGAACGGGACGCCCAGCAGCACCAGCATCGTCTCGGTCACGGAACGGGTGGTCAGCTGGATCAGGACGAAGATCAGGAACAGCGTGAGCGGTACCACGTACGCCAGCCGCTGCTCCGCGCGCTCCAGGTACTCGTACTGGCCGCTCCAGGCCACCGTGTAGCCCGGCGTAAGCGCCACCGCTTCGGCCACCGCTTCGCGCGCTGCCTCCACGTAGCTTCCGACATCGATGTCGCGGATGTCGATGTAGACCCACGCGTTCGGCTTCGCCCCCTCGCTCTTGATGCTCGGCGGGCCCACCACGTAGTCCATGCTCGCCAGCCGCCCCAGCGGCACCTGGTGACCCTCGGGCGTCGCGACCAGAACCGAGCGCAGCCCTGGCAGGTCGTCCCGCAACTCCCGGCTGTAGCGCAGGTTTACCGGGTAGCGCTCGAGCCCCTCGATTGTCGTGGTGACGTTCATTCCGCCGATCGCGGTCTGGATCACCTCCTGTACGTCCCGCACGGTGAGGCCGTGGCGTGCGATCGCGATCCGGTCGATCTCGAAGTCGAGGTAGTTGCCGCCCATCACCCGGTCGGCGTACACGCTGGCGGTACCCGGCACATCCCGCACGACCCTTTCTATCTCGCGCCCCAGGCGCTCCAGCTCGCCCAGATCGGGCCCGGCGACCTTGATACCCACCGGGGTGCGGATGCCCGTCGACAGCATGTCGATGCGGCTCCGGATCGGCATCGTCCACGCGTTCGTCAGCCCCGGGATCCGCAGCGCGGCGTCCAGCTCCTCGACGAGCCTCTCGGGCGTCATTCCCGGACGCCACTCGCTGCGGGGCTTGAGCGCGATGGTGGTCTCGATCATCGACAGCGGCGCCGGATCCGTCGCCGAGTCCGCCCGCCCCACCTTCCCGAACACATGACGGACCTCCGGAAACGTGTAGATGATCCGATCCGTCTGCTGCAGGATCTCGCGGGCCTCGGTGATCGACACGCCCGGCAGGGTCGTGGGCATGTAGAGCAGGTCGCCTTCCCACAGGGGCGGCATGAACTCCGACCCCAGACGCGACAACGGCACCGCGGTCGCCACCACGCCCGCCACCGCCGCCCCGATCACCCAACCCCGAAACCGCAGCACGAACCCCACAACGGGCCAATACACCCCACCAAGCATCCGGCCCACCTTCGTTGCGGTCGCTGGACGAATCTCCCCCCGTACCCAATACCCCACCAGCACGGGGACCAGCGTCACCGAGAGCAGCGCGGCCGCCGCCATCGCATAGGTCTTGGTGAACGCGAGCGGCTTGAAGAGCCGTCCCTCCTGCGCCTCCAGCGAGAACACCGGCATGAACGACACGGTGATCACGAGCAGCGCGAAGAAGAGAGACGGGCCCACCTCCCGCGCCGCCCCGGCGATGATCTGCCAGTGCGGCCGCCGCCCCCCGTACCGCGCGAGGTGCTTGTGGGCGTTCTCAACCATCACGATCCCGGCGTCGACCATGGTTCCTATCGCGACCGCGATGCCCCCCAGCGACATGATGTTGAGAGTCAGCCCCTGGAGCCGCACCACGATCATCGCCAGCAGGATGCCCACGGGCAGCGCGATCACGGCCACGAGGCCGCTCCGGATGTGGGCCAGGAACAGCAGACACACCAGCCCCACGATCATCAGCTGCTGCAGGAGACCCGTGCGAATACTCCCAACCGCGCGGTCGATCAGCGCCGTGCGGTCATAGGCGACCTCCAGCTCCACACCCTCCGGCAGCCCCGGGCCGATCTCCTCCAGCCTGGCCTTCACGTCCCGGATCACCCGCCGCGTGTCCGCCCCCGGGCGCACCACCACGATGCCCCCCACCGTCTCGCCCTCGCCGTTCCACTCGGCGAGACCGCGTCGGCTCTCGGGACCCATGCTCACCCGCGCCACGTCCTCCAGCATGATCGGCGTCCCGTCCGGGCCCACGCCGAGGCCGATCCGCCGAATGTCGTCCACCGACCGGATGTACCCGAGGCCCCGGATCATGAATTCCTTCTCGGCGACCTCGATCAGCCCGCCGCCCACGTCGCTGTTGCTCTCCTGAATCGCCGTGCGGATCGCCGAGATCGGCAGATCGTACGCGCGCAGCCTGTTCGGGTCGACCGTGACCTGGTACTGGCGCACGAAGCCGCCCACGCTTGCCACCTCCGAGACCCCCGGCACGGTCGTCAACTCGTACTTGAGGAACCAGTCCTGGATCGAACGCAGCTCACCGAGATCGTGGCGGTCGGACTTCAACGCGTACACGAACGCCCAGCCGACCCCCGTCGCATCGGGCCCGAGCTTCGGACTCACGCCGGGCGGAAGCTGCTCGGACACCGAACTCAGGTACTCGAGCACCCGGCTCCTGGCCCAGTAGAGGTCGGTGCCGTCCTCGAAGATCACATACACGAACGACACGCCGAAGAACGAGTACCCGCGCACCACCTGCGCAAACGGCGCCGCAAGCATCTGTGTTGCCAGCGGATACGTCACCTGGTCCTCGACGATCCTGGGTGCCTGGCCGGGGTAGTCGGTCTGGATGATCACCTGGACGTCGGAAAGGTCCGGTATCGCGTCGATGGGCGTGCGGGCAAGCGAATACGAGCCGGCCACCACGATCAGCAGCGTGCAAAGCACGACCAGGAGTCGGTTGTTGATCGACAGGTCGATGATCCTCGCCAACATGACCGCCTCCCTCAGTGCCGGTGGGGCATGGTATCGGCCGCCCCGGCGGAATCCCGGGCATTCGCCGACTCATGCCCGGACATTCGTCCGGCGTCCTCCGCACTGCTCATCAGCTGCGAGATGGCCGACCTCAGATTCGCGTCCGAGTCGATCAGGAATTGCGACGAAACCACGATGCTCTCGTTCTCCGCGAGCCCGCTCGCCACTTCCTGCATCTCCTCGCTTTCCGTGCCGAGCACCACTTCGCGCGGCTCGAACACCCCGCCGCCCCGGGCCACGATGACCACCGCGCGCGCGCCGCTGTGCAGGATCGCCTCGGTGGGGACCATCACCGCGTCGAGGGCGCCGCTCGTCCTCACCGTCACGTTTACGTACATCATGGGCCTGAGCAACAGGTCCGGGTTGGCCACCTCGACGAACGCGGTCAGCGTCCGCGTCTGCGGGTTTACGGCCGGCCGGAAGAACAGAATCCGGCCGCTCCACTCCTCGCCGGGAAAGGCGTCCGCTTCGACGGTCACCGCCTGCCCCTGGTGGACGTGGCGGAGATCGTCCTCGTAGAACTCGGTCTCGGCCCACAGCGTGGAATGGTCCGCGATCTTCAGAACCGTCATGCCGGGGTCCAGCTTCATCCCCTCCATGGAGTCGCTCAGTTTCTCGACGATGAAGCCTGTCGCGGGCGAGAAGACGGGGACCGTGCGCGCAACCGTCTGCGACCCGGCGAGCGCGTCGATCTGCTCCGGGGTCATGTCCCAGTAGAGCAGCCGCTCCCGGGCCGCATCCACCAGCGACTCCGCCCGCTCGACGGCCTCCGCGTAGGCGCCGCCTTCCCGCAGCCGCCGAACGTAGTCCATGGCGCCGAGAAACTCGCGCTGCGTGGTGACCAGTTGCGGACTGTAGATCTCGAAGAGCACGTCGCCCCTCGCGACCGTCTCGCCCACGTTGTTCACACTGGCCTGCTCGATCCAGCCCTCGTACTTCGTCTGCACCGAGACGACCCGCTCCTCGTTGTGCGCCAGGATGCCGACGGTTCGGATCGACACGGGCAGCGCTCCCCGGCGGACCTCGGCCGTGCGCACCGCGAAGTTCTGCAGGAAGGCCTGGCTCACCCGAATGCCGGCGCCCTGTCCGGCGACTTGCCCGCCGCCCACGCCGACATCGGCGCCCACTTCGTCCTCGTAGACCGGCACCAGGTCCATCCCCATCGGGGACTTCCCCGGCTGGTCGGAGGTGTAGGCCGGGTCCATCGGGGCGCGCCAGTAGAGAATCCTGCGCTCTCCCGCGCCCTGCTCCGCGCGGGAGTCCTCGCCCATCCCGGACATTGCGGCCGGATCGTGGGTTGCCACGGGGGTGTCCGACCGGGGCGAGAGCAGCAAAGCCGCCCCGCCCGCTCCGACCACAATGCCCACGCCGACGAACAGCACGCTGCGAGCATTCCACCTGTTCCTCATGATCCTTCCTCCGGATAGGCCGAGCCGATGGCCCGCTCCATCTCTGCCAGCCCTTTCATGTAGTCGGCCCGCAGGCGTGCGAGCCCGAGGCGGACGTCAAGCAGCACTTCTTCGCTGTCGAGCAGCTCGACCACTCCCGTGACTCCCCCCGAGTACGCCTCCTCCGTCGCGCGGAGCGCATGTTCGGCCTGGGGCAGCAGCGCGCGCTCGAAGAGGGCCAGCTGCCTCGCGATCGTGGCCAGGTGAAACGCGGTCGACCGGACCGCCAGCGCCACACCGTTGACCGCGTCGCGATATGCCTCTTCCGCCGCGGCCAGACGCGCACCGGCTTCCCGGACGCCGGCGCCGTAGACGGACCCGAAGAGGGGAACGCTGGCTCCGAGGGTCATGCTGAACTGGTCCTGCCCGTTGTCAGGGGGCGGACTCGCCAGCCCCGGGGCGTCGCGGCGCGCCAGGACGTTTCCCCATGCAACGCCGATGGTGAAGTCGGGTCGCGACCGGCGGCTTGCCAGGCGCAGGGCGTGCTCGTTGCCGACGATCCTCAGTCGAGCCGCGCTGATTTCCGGTCTTGCAGCGAGCCCGGCCATCTGCAACCCGTCGTCGACGACCCGCACCGCCGGGAGGTTGCCGATCTCGACCGGAGGGATCGGCGCGGCCACCGGGCGATCGGCCAGCACGTTCAGCGCGGATTCGAAGTCCGTCCTCTGCCGCAGCAGTTCCTGCCGCCGGTTCAGGACCCGGGTGACTTCGGCCTGAAGCTTGATCACCTCCTGCTGCTGCCCGAAGCCCTGGGAGTAGCGGGCCTGTGCCAGCGCTTCGTAGTGAAGCAGCAGCTCCTCTTCCTCGCCCGTGATTCGCAGCGCCTGGTCGAGGTAGGCAAGATCGTAATAGGCCAGCTTGACCTGCCGAACGATCTCGGCCCTGTGCGCCTCGTACGACTCGTTGCGGATCGCGGCCTCCGCCGCCGCCACTCCTCTTCGGTCCGACCGTGTCCCGAACCAGGGAAACGACTGGCTGAGCGACAGACTGGAGAACTGCGGACCTGCACGCGTCTGAGGGCCCAGTACATGCTGGGTGAAGGAGACCGCGGGATCGGGCAGCGCCGCCGCCTGGGGAATGCGCGACTCGGAAGCCTGGTACTCGAGGAAAGCCCCTAGCACACGCGGGTTGCGATCGAGCGCTTCGCCGATGAGGACGGCGAGCGTGGCGTCGCCGTTGGTTGTGTACGGTTGTGACTGCGCGGCGGCGGTCGCCGCGGCGGTATGGTGGGGAATGACGATCGCATGCACGACCGCCAGGACTCGCATGATGGACATGGGTGCCTCGCAGCCTGAAAGGTCGAGTCGGCGGCGCGCCCGGCTGGACGCTCCGGAAGATCAGGCGGCGTGGCGTGGAGGTGGTGGTTCGACCGCCAGGTCGGCGGCGACCGGAATCGTGCTGAAATAGGAGCCCGCGCCTTCGAAGACGGCTGGCAGGCGCATCACCGCCACCGCACGGGCCGGTCGGACCGACGAAGCCCCACAGGCCGGAATCATCAGACAACCCTCGCTGTCACCGTGGTGTTGGCCGTGCGGGGTCATCGGTGAGCCGTCGGGGGGGTGGTGCGCATCGTGAGGCCCCGGGGGTGGCGCCGCGGTGGCGTGATGGCCGCCGTCGGGCGCATCGGTTCCCATGTCACAGCGGAGAGCGACGAGCTGGGACCACGAGATGGCCACGAAAGCGATCAGGGCTACGGTGCGGCGCATGGCACCAATGTGCCTCCGGTCCCTCGCGGGCGTCAACATGCGCATCGGCTCGGGAGGGCGCCTCGTCCGGCGGGAGGCTACCGGAACAGCGCGGGGTGGCCCCCCGTGTGCAGCAGTATTGCGTGCGCGCCCTTCGGAACCCGTCCCTCGCGGATCCACGCGATCATCGCGGCAGCCGTCTTGCCCGTGTAGACGGGGTCGAGGATCACACCGGCCAGCGCGCCGAACAGCGCAATGGCTTCTTCGCCTGCCGGGGTGTCATGGCCGTACCCGGGGCCCACGAAGTCGCTCGTGGCCAGGACCGCCTGTCCCATCTCCTTGACCCGCTCCGTCAGGCGGAGGCTGCCGGGCCGACGCTCGGCTCCCGTGTTTTCGAGCAGGTCGGCGGCGGCTTCGGCGAGTTCGGTCGCCTTCCGGCGAATGGTCGGAGCGGACTCGTCGGGACTGACGCCCACCAGCGAGGCGCGCCACCCCAGGATCGCGCGGCCGACGATGAGGCCGGCGAGCGTGCCGCCCGAGGAGGACGAAACGAAGATCCACGGCGGGGCGGCGTCAGGTCCTGAAGCCTCGTGGTACTGGTCGTGGATCTCGACGAGGGAATGCACGTATCCCAGTGCTCCCCGGGCGGTCGACGCGCCGATCGGGATAACGAGAGCTTTTCCACCGGCGCTGTCGATTCGACGTGCCTCCTCCGCCATACAGCGCGTTCGGTCGGCGGCGTCGGCGATGGTCACGATGCGGGCTCCAAGCAGCCGGTGCAGGCGGGGGTTGCCGCGCGCGGGGTCCTCGGGCTCGCCGTTGATCACGAGCGAACAGCCCAGGCCGAGGTGCGCGGCCGCCGCCGCGGTGACCCGGCAGTGGTTGGAGTGGGGTCCCCCCGCGGTGATGAGGTGGGTCACGCCCGTCAGCCGGGCGGGGTCCAGTTCATACTCGACCTTGCGGACTTTGTTGCCGCCCAGCCCGAGACCGGTCCACGCGTCCGCCTTCACGGAGATCTCCACACCGCGCCCGAGCCGGGCCGAGAGAGCGGGTGCGCGAAGGAGCGGTGTGGGGGTGTTGGCCAGGCGGGTACGGCCAATGCGGGCCAGGCGTTGGAGTTCGGGGAAACGGTCCTGGAGCACGGTGAGGCTCTATTCCTCCATCACCGTCACGCGCCGGGCCACCCCGGCCTTCAGGGTGAAGGGCTCCGCGCCTCCCTCCACCAGCACCGTGACCCGCCCGCTGTCGATTCCCCCCTTTTGCACCAGCGCCCTGGCACCCGGGACCAGGCTGACCGACTCGAAGTAGCGCAGGCGGGCTGGATCGTGATCCGACACGGATCTGACGGTCACCCGTGTCCCGTCGGGCACCTCGTTGAGACGCGGGTACGCGGTCGGGTCGATCTTGCCGTTGCGGGTAGGGATCGGCGCCCCGTGGGGGTCGGTGGCGGGGTTGCCCATGGCCTCGGCCATGCGGTCCACCAGTTCGTCCGAGGCGGCGTGCTCGAGACGCTCGGCCTCCTCGTGGACGTCGTCCCAGCCGAAACCGAGCTCCCGCACCAGGTAGGACTCGATGATGCGGTGACGTCGCAGTACCTTCAGCGCTTCACGGTTCCCCAGAGGGGTGAGGCGGACTCCACGGTACGGTTCATGTTCCAGCAACCCGTCCTCGGCGAGACGGCGGATCATGCCGCTGACCGACGCGGGTTGCACTTCCAGCGCCTGGGCGAGATGGCTGGTTCCGGCAGCCTCCCCTCGTTCGTTGAGCGTGTAGATCGCCTTCAGATAGTCTTCAACGGAGCGCGACAGGCCGGGGGACTTCATGACCGCAAGATAATGGAAATCCCCAACGAAATCCGCGATAATCGTGTCTGGTCTGGTGAGGGCACAGGGGGATTTCATTCCGAGGAGGTATGGTGGAAGATTCGGTCGCCGTTGACGCCAAGCGAATCCTGCTCCGTTATGGCACTCCGATCTCCGTGCTGGACAGGATCTCGAAGGAAGAGCGCATAGGACTGGCCCGAACCGTCGCCACGACGCCACTGCAGGACCGGGAAGTCCGCCTCCGCGAGCTGCTTGCGGAAATGGGGCACGTCAAGGCCGCATCCTAGCAGGCCTGCTCGATTCCGGCGGGCCGGATCAGGCCTTCCTTCCGATCATTGTCAGGGATCTGAGCCGCGCGAGAGCCGCAGCGACTTCCTGCATGCGCGGCAATGCAAGGTCTCCGGTCCGGCCGGTATCGAGCACGTCGAGGCCATCGTCGTCCAGTGAGCCCCTCAAAGCCTCCAGAATGTCCTCCACGGCCATTTCGGCGCCCATGAACCTCTGCGCGTACACCAATGCCTGCGCTACGGCACGGGTCTGCGCGCGCGACACGAGCTGCCTTACCCCGCCAAGGTCGATCCGGTCGCTGCCGATCTCCACGACGGTGCGGGTCGGTACCTTGACGTGGATGGGCTTGCGACCGCGCCGGGGACGAATCGAGCGCGGGTCCGGGCATCGATGCCGCCACGGCCATGCGACCGCTCCGGTCTCGGTGGTGCGGCCGGTCGGGCTGGCGACCGCCACCGCTCGCGCCTCGTCCGTCAGCTCGTGGGGTTGATAGCGGATCATGCCGAGCACCCGGTCCGCCACATCCAGATAGTCGCCCGAGCCGCCGATCACGAGGAGCGTGCTGGCGCCTGCGTCCCTGTAGAGGCTACTCACACGGTCGATGAAGGGGGTGATCGGTTCGTCTTCCGCCTTCACCAGCGCCTGCATGCGCCGGTCGCGGATCATGAAGTTGGTGGCAGCCGTGTCCTCGTCGATGAGCAGCAGCCGCGATCCCGCTTCCAGAGCCTCGACGATGGCGGCGGCCTGGCTGGTCGAGCCGGACGCGTTGGCCGTCGTGAAGGACCGCGTGTCCTGACCATCCGGGAGCCTGTCGATGAAGGGGGAAATGTCGACGCCCACGACCGAGCGGCCGTCCTCTGCCTGGACCCTGGTCGCGGTCGGTTCTGTGACGACCCATTCGCGGCCGTCGCCCGGGCGATGGTTGTAGACTCCTGCCGCCACGGCATTGAGGACGGTCGATTTGCCGTGGTAGCCGCCCCCGACCAGCAGGGTCACGCCCCGAGGGATGCCCATCCCGGAGAGAGGCGGCCCGTTGAGGCGGTCCATGGTGACCTGAAGACCGGCGGGAGACTGAAAGGGGATCGCCTGACCACCGGCAAGGGGCCGGTCGTCGACGCCGCTCTGCCGTGGCAGTATCGCGCCGTTGGCGATGAAGGCGACCAGGCCGAGCTTGCCCAGTTGCGCGCGGAGGTGGTCGGCGTCTTCGTTGACTTCGGCGTGGCGAGCGATCTCGGCCGGGGAGTGGGCATCGCTCAACAGCGTTTCCCTGACCAGCTTCGGCAGAGTCCCGAGGAGCAGGGTCTCCGCCTGGCGGCCCAGGATGCGTCGTCCGGCAGCCGGAAGCCCCACGGTGAACCTCGCCTCCACCGCGCCGTCGCGAGCGACCATGACCGCGGTGTTTGCCAGGACGACCTGGCCCGGATCCACCATGCCGATTTCACCGCTTCTGCCGCTTCCCGTTCGGCGGCCCCGCGAACCGCGGGACCGCCTGGCGAAAGCCCGGGCGAAGAGGCATGCGATTCCCGTACGGCGCGGCGCCGTGGCCAGCAAAGCCGCTTCGAGCCCCACGGCTTCCGGACTCAGAACGGCGGCGACCTGACTGGGCGCGGCGAAGGGATCGCCTTGCACGCGGCGAACTTCGAGGTTGAATTGTGGTAAGGACCAGGTGCCCCGCAGCTCCCGATAGGCGGGGTATCCGCGCCCGTCGATCCTACGGAGCGTGCGTTGCAGGTCGGCTGCTGTCCCGCCCATTGGCCTCGGCTTCAAGGAGGTTCGAGATGCGATGCAACCCAGACACCACAAACCTCGGATGGATCCTTGTTCTGGCGGGTGGCCTCGCGTCCTGTTCAGACAGCGAACTGGTCGGAACGCTGCCCGACCTGAACTGCGGGGACCTCGATCCCGCATTCCTCGCTGACGGGGGCGTGGGGCGAGACGGCATCCCGGCACTCACGAACCCGACCTTTGTCCCGTCGCTGCACGAGTCGGACACCGGATACCTGAGGGGTTCGGACAGGGTGATCGGAGTCCGGGTCGGCGACGAGTGGCTGGCGATTCCACACAATATCATGTACCGCCACGAGATAGTCAATCTGGACAGGGGGGCGCAGGCCATAGCTGTCACCTACTGTCCGCTGACCGGCTCGGCGCTGGCGTTCGACCGGGGGTCGGTGGGCAGTGCGGAGTTCGGTGTGTCGGGTCTGTTGTATCAGGCGAACCTGATCATGTACGACCGGCAGTCCGACGATTCGCTGTGGCCGCAAATGAGGGGAGCGGCGGCCTGCGGCCCCAGAGCGGGGCAGGCCCTGGTCCGCTATCCGCTGGTGGAGATGAGCTGGCAGGGGTGGAAGGAGCTGTTCCCGGGTTCGTCGGTCATCGGGGTCTCACTGTTCGACCAGGACGCCTATAGCGTGAATCCGTACGGCAACGCCTACGAGCACCCGAACAACCCTTCGTACCTCGGCTTTCCGATCCCGAACGACGATGACCGGCGGCAGCCCAAGGAGAGGGTTCTGGGGCTGCCGGCGCAGGCGGGTGGTTCACCTGTCGCGTTTCCCTTCCACGCCATGGAGGCCCGAGGCGAGAAGTGGGTCGCCGAATTCGATCATGGCGGTGCACCGGCCGCGGTCCTGTGGGACAGAACCCTGTTCGCGGCCGTGGCCGTGCGTCCCGTCGCACAGGGCCGGCACCTCACTTTCAGGGTCGAGGACGACGTGATCGTGGACGACGAGACCGGATCCTGGTGGTCGGTAGCGGGCGTGGCGACCCATGGCCCCCTCGCCGGAGAGAGCCTCGAAATCATCCCCGAGGCGTACGTGGCTTTCTGGCTTGCCTGGGTCGCATTCCATCCGGGAACGGAGCTGTTTGTTGAGTGATGCGCGGATGGGCGACGCGTTGCCGTGTGGTGCGCGCCCATCCGGTACGGGATGCCTGAGGGCGTGCGGCCGGTCGGGCGGCGTCCTCCTGGCGATCGCGCTGGCCGGACCCGTGCTGGATGACGGAAGCGCCGCTGCCCAGTGGGTGGAGCCGCCCGGTCGCGGATGGATCGCCCTGGCCGTGTATCACCAGGACACGAAGGAACATTTCGGCATGACCGGCGACGTCAGGCCGTTCTTCGCGGATGGCCACGCGGTCACCACTTCGTCGTTCCTGACGTCGGCGCTGGGGCTGGCACCCGACCTCGACCTGTGGACCCAGTTCTCCTTCAACAGGCTTCGCTACGACGACATCGCGGGCGATCGCGCGTCCGCCGGACTCGGCGATGTCCGCATGTGGCTGCGGTTTGCGCCGCTCAGGTGGCTGGATGTGTCCCTGCCGTTCGCGATTCGGGGCGGCGTCAAGCTGCCGGTCGGCGATTTCGATGTCGACGCCGAGATCATCCCCCTCGGCGACGGGCAGCGCGACTGGGAACTCATGGCCGAGGTGGGCCATTCTTTCTGGCCGCGTTCGCTGTACCTGTCGGGGTGGGCGGGCTACCGCTGGCGCGAGGAGAACAGGGAATCGAGAAAGGACTTCGGCAACGAGTTCTTCTACTTCCTGCAACTGGGCGGGCGGCTGGGGCCCCTCGGCTACAAGGTGGCAGTGGACGGATGGGACGGGGCCGCGGGGGTCACCGAGGGGATACGGGTGCCCGGCTTTCAGCGGGAACTCGTGCAACTCCAGCCGTCCGTGCTCTATAATGTCGGCTCGGGCCAGGTCGAGCTGGGAGCCCGCTTCGCGCTCAGGGGGAAGAACCTGCCGTCGGGGGCCGCGCTCATGGCACAGTACTTCAGGAGATGGGAGCCGTTCTGATGCTGGACCGGACGAGGATCAATGCGCTGGGCGCGGCCCTGCTGGCGGGGTTGTCCGCCTGCACCCAGGCCGGCGACGCGCCGCGCGACGGGGAAGCCGGGCCGGCGCCGCAGGTGGCGTCGTCGGTGGACGGGGTGGTGGTTGCGGCGCAACCGCTGGCGGCGGAAGCCGGGGCCATGGTGCTCCGGGCGGGCGGGAACGCAGCCGATGCGGCTGTCGCGGCGGCGTTCGCCGTCTCCGTCGTCGAACCGTCGATGAACAGCATCGGAGGCCGTACCCAGGTCCTTGTGCGGCTGCCGGACGGCACGTTTGCCGGGATCGACGCGACGACGCAGGCGCCGGCCACCTACGATCCCGCAACCGCTCCGCAGGCTTCCTACGGGTATCCCACCGTCGGGGTACCCGGAGCCGTGGCCGGACTGACCAGGCTCCTGGACGAGTACGGCACCATGGATCTGGACCAGGTTATGGCCCCGGCCATCGCCCTGGCGGAGGACGGGTTCGAACTGCTCCCGGGGGAGGCGGCGCGTCACCGGGCGGGTTCCGGCCAGCTCGCCGAATTCGATGGCTCGCGCGCACACTACCTGAACCCCACGGGCGAACCCCGCGCAGCCGGGGAGTCGTTCGTGCAGCCGGACCTGGCCGCGACGCTGCGGACCATCGCGGAGGGTGGTGCGGATGCGTTCTACCGCGGCCCGATCGCGGAACTAATCACCGCGGACATGGAGACGCACGGCGGCGCGGTCACCCTTCAGTCCCTGGCCGACTACCAGGCGCTGGACGCCGCGATCGTACGCGGGAGCTACCGCGGGTACGACCTCGTGGGCACCGATATCCCCGCCTCCGGTGCGGTGACGATCGGCATACTGCACATCCTGGAGCACTTCGACATGGCGTCGCTCGACCAGGACAGCTGGGCCGGCCTCGTTGGAACCGCAATAGCTCGCGCCTTCGAGGAGCGCGCCGCGATCCGCGAGAGCGGCTCCGGGAACCTGGAGCCGATGACGGACAAGGCCTGGGCGGCCGGCGTCGCGGCCGGGATCGAGGTTCCGGGCGCGATGCTGCGAGCAGCCGGGGCCGCGAGGACCGACACGCACGCGATGGTCGCCGCCGCGAACTGGGAGGACAGCGCCTGGGGGCCGGCCGACAGCCACACCACCCACCTTTCGGCCGCGGACGCCGGAGGCATGTACGTGTCGCTGACCCAGACCATCGGCCCGAATCTCGGTTCGAAGGTGGCCACTCCCGGACTCGGGTTCCTGTATGCCGCGACGCTGGGCGGGTATCTGGGCTACATGGAGCCGGGCGAGCGGGCGCGGTCCAGCATCTCGCCCCTGATGGTGGTCCAGGACGGTGAGCCCGTGCTGGTGCTCGGGGCGGCGGGGGGCGCCAGGATCATCTCGGCGGTGGTGCAGGCGGTGCTGCGCGTGGTGGACCAGGGCATGACCCTTCCTGACGCGCTGGCCGCGGCCAGAGTGCACCCGATCGACGACGGAATCGCGATGGAGACATCACCCGTGATCGGGTGGACGCCGGAGGTGGTGGCCGAAGTCGAGTCGTGGGGGATGGAGGTCCAGGCGGTCGAGCGGGAGGGGGCCTTCGGGCGAATACACGGGATATGGGTGGACCCGCGGACGGGTGAGAAGGTGGGCGTGGCCGATCCGGACTGGGAAGGTGCCGCGGTCGTACCGGACGCGAAGGAGCGCAAATGACCAACCCATTGACGGGTCGAAGTCGGCCCGGACCGAATGCCGTGCTCGCCCTCGGCGCCGCCCTCGCGCTGGCCGCCTGTGAAGCCCCGGTCTACGACACGATCCTGCGGGGCGGCCAGGTGGTCGATGGGACCGGCGCCCCCGCCCGACAGGCCGATGTCGCCATCAGCGACGGGATCATCGCAGCGGTGGGCGACCTGAGTGGCGCGGCCGCCGAGACCGAACTCGACGTCACCGGCCTCTACGTGACCCCCGGATTCATCGACACCCACTCCCACGCGGGGCCCGGCCTGACCACCGCCGGGCTCAGCCACGCCGAGCCGCTCCTCGCGCAGGGACTCACCACCGTGGTCATCAATCCCGACGGCGGCGGCCCGGTCGACCTGGTCGAGCAGCGTACCGCGCTCGAGGAGGACGGCCTCGGCGTGAACGCGGCGCAACTGGTGCCGCACGGCACGATCCGCCGCCAGGTGATCGGCATGGAGGACCGCACGTCCACGGCCGACGAGATGGCTACGATGCGGGACATGGTCCGCGCCGGGATGGAGGCGGGCGCGTGGGGGCTGTCTTCGGGCACCTTCTATACGCCCGGCAGCTACTCCGACAACTCCGAGCTGGTCGAACTCGGCCGCGTGGTGGGCGAGTTCGGCGGCATCTACACGAGCCACATCCGCGACGAGTCCAACTACACCGTCGGTCTGGTCGCCTCAGTGGAAGAGGTCATCGAGGTTGGGCGGGAGGCGGGGATCACCGCCGTCGTGACGCACATCAAGGCGCTGGGTCCGCCGGTGTGGGGCGCGTCCGCCCAGATCGTCGAGCGGATCGAAGCCGCCCGCGCCGAGGGCGTGTCGATCTACGCGGACCAGTACCCGTACCTGGCGTCGGCGACGGGTCTCTCGGCGGCGCTGCTGCCGCGCTGGTCCCAGGTGGGCGGCAGCGGGGCTTTCGCGGAACGCGTCGCCGATCCGGACACCGGAGCCCGCATCCGCGAAGCGATGGTGGACAACCTGGCTCGCCGCGCCGGGGCGGACCGCATCCAGTTCCGGCGCTTCACCGAGGATCCGTCGATCGAAGGGCGTCTGCTCTCCGATCTGGCCGAGGAGCGCGGCAAGGACGCGATCGACGTGGCGCTGGACCTGATCCTGCAGGGCGGCCCGTCGATCGTCTCGTTCAACATGAGCGATGAGGACCTCCTGCGGTTCATGACCCGGGACTGGACCATGACGTCATCGGACGGAGACCTGCCTCTGTTCGATGTCGGCGTACCGCACCCGCGCTCGTACGGCGCATTTGCGCGCAAGGTCGGCAAGTTCGTCTTCGAAGACGGGGTGATGACGCTGGAAGCCGCGATCCACACCATGACCGCGCTCCCGGCCGAAGTGATGGGGATGAACGACCGCGGGCGGATCGCGGAGGGCCTGGTCGCCGATATCGTGGTCTTCTCCGAGGACTTTCGCGACAACGCGACCTTCACCGAGCCGCATCAGCTGTCGTCCGGCGTGGTGCATCTCTTCGTGGGCGGGGAAGCCGCGATCACGGACTCGGGGTTCACCGGCGCGCGCGCGGGCGCGGTGCTGACGCGCAGCTGAGGGGTTACCCGGGCTGCAATCCCGGGCGTCCATCCTCCACGACGAAGGTCGACCGCGTGACGACCGGCGCGCCCGGACGGGTTACGTACGGGACTACCCGATAGTCGGCGACGAGACGCTCGGGCGTCGCTTCGCATCGTACGTAGCCGCGCTGGCCGTTGAAGAAGTGGACGTGCGGGTTGCGGGCGAGCGTGTCTCCGGTCCGCTCGTTCGAGTCCGCGCCGTCGCCGCCCGAACTGATCGAAGTGCCGACCAGCTCGGCGCCCACGGTCGCGCTGGCCGGGTTGCGGAAATCGGCCTTGAGGTCGGCGGCCCAGTTGGAGTGGATGTCGCCCGTGACCACGACGGGGTTGGGCGGCCGCACGCGGTCGAGAAACGACATCAGCCGGGTCTGGGCGGCCGGATAGCCGTCCCATCGGTCCATCGACACGGCTGTCTCGCCGTTCGGCGCCGCTCCCTCCAGCCGCGCGATCATGACCTGGTTCGCGAGTACGTTCCATCGGCTCCGCGAGGCCGCCAGCCCGTCGAAGAGCCAGCTCTCCTGCGCGGCGCCCAGCATGGTGCGTTCGGGGCCCAGCGCCTCCGCGCACATGGTCCTCCTGCCGTCTCCGCACGCCTGATCGCTGCGGTACTGGCGGCCGTCCAGGACGTGGAAATCGGCGAGGTCGCCGAAGCGCAGGCGTCGGCTGAGGGGGATTGCCGGACCACTCGGCATCGAGGTCCTTCGCAGCGGCATGAATTCGTAGAAGGCCTGGAAGGCGGCAGCCTTGCGCAGCAGGAACTGCTCCGGGTCCTGTTCGTCTTCAGGGGTGTCGCCCGCCCAGTTGTTGTCGACCTCGTGATCGTCCGTCGTGACCACCCAGGGGCACGCCGCGTGCGCCGCCTGCAGGTCCGGGTCGGAGCGGTAGAGGGCGTACCGTCCGCGGTACTCGTCCAGCGTGTGCACCTCGCCCGCCTCGTGCTCGCGAACGCGGCTGTTGCCGAATCGCCGCTCGTAGATGTAGTCGCCGAGATGCAGAACGAGATCCAGATCCTCGCCGGCCATGTGGCGGTAGGCCGTGTAGAAGCCCTGTTCGTAGTTCTGGCACGACGCGAAGGCGAAGCGGAGGCGGTCGGCCGCCGCGCCGGGAGCGGGCAGGGTGGATGTGCGGCCCGCCGGGCTCGCCTCGCCGGCCGTGATGAAGCGGTACCAGTAGGGTCGGCCCGGTTCGAGCCCGCCCACCTCGACGTGGACCGAGTGGCCGAGTTCGGGACGAGCGTCGTGCGCGCCGGACGCCACGATGCGCCCGAATCCGTCGTCTGACGCAAGCTCCCAGCGCACCGGCACGACCCGCTCGTGCACGCCCGCTTCCAGCAGGGCTCGCTCAGACACTCGAGTCCATAGAACAACCCCGTCCGCGCCCGGATCTCCCGACGCCACGCCATGGGGGAAGGGATGGGACTTCAGTCGCGGCTCCGGGCCGTTCCGGCAGGAGCCAAGGGCGCCCAGAGCGATCAGCCCCGCCAGGTCGCGTCCGACTCGAGCGAATTCCCTGCGCGTCATTGGCGCACCACTCCGTACCGACGAAGCACTTCCAGGGTCTCGTCGATCGGCAGCTCTTCGCGGGTGCCCCAGCGGCTGCTCACGGTGACCGCCTTGAACATCGAGTTGTAGATGGCCTCTTCGGTGGCCTCCAGGGTGGCCTGGAATATCGCCGAGATGTTGTTGTTGGAGAGGTCCTCGATGGCGCGCACCACGTCTCCCGGCCGGCGTCGCACGCCGGGAGCGGTGGAGAAACCGATCACGTAGTCGCCCGATCCGTTGCCGGCGAAGGAGCCCGTGCGGGAGAGGCCCATGACGGCGCGCATCGCCATGCGCTCGAGGTTGCGTTCCGAGAGCGGCGCGTCGGTGGCCACGACCATCATGATCGAACCCCTGGCCTGGGGCTCGGGGTCCTCGTGCGGTGCGGGGTCCTCGCCCCGGCCGCCCCCGACCTGATTCATGAACGAGTAGCGGCCCAGCTCCCTGCCGACCGGAGCGCCCGCGATCTGCAGGATGCCGCCGAAGTTGGACTGGACCAGCACGCCAACGGTGTAGCCGCCCAGTGATTCGGGCAGCGCGCGCGAACTCGTGCCGATCCCGCCCTTCCATCCGAATGCCGTTGTCCCTGTTCCCGCGCCGACGGACCCTTCCTCGACCGGCCCGCCGGACGCTCCCTCGAGCGCCGCGCGGACGTGCCCGGGCGTGATCGGACGGTTGCGGATGTCGTTGAGGCCTCCGTCGTTGGTCTCGCCCACGACCGGGTTGATCGACCGGACGCGCTCCATCCCCTCGAGGCCCAGCGCCCATTCGACCATGGCGTCGGCCGCTTTCCAGACACAGAGCGTGCAGGTCAGAAGGATCGGCGTCTCGAGTTCGCCGAGCTCGCGGACCTGCGTGACCCCGAGCAGCTTGCCGAAGCCGTTGCCGACGTACATCGCCGCGGGAACCCGGTCGAAGTAGAGGTTGCCGCCGTGGGGGCGGATGGCGGTCACGCCGGTGCGGACGTCGTCGCCGCTGATCACGGTGGTGTGGCCGACCAGGACGCCGTCGACGTCGGTTATGGCGTTGTGTGTGCCGGGGGTGAAGACGCCGACCTGGATGCCGAGGTCGCGTGCGCGGGGCCGCGGGGCTTCCTGTTGCGACGCGGCGGCGGAGGGGAGCATCGGCGCCAGGGCGACGGCGAGGGTCAGCGGCGCGACGAGCCGGGTGTCCGCGGTGCGGGCGGGG
>VXMI01000003.1 GCA_009841165.1 Gemmatimonadota bacterium
GGCGAGGGGCGGGCCGGGGTTGTCCGGGTGTTTGCAGCAAGCCATCGCGTTCAGAAGTCCTCCCAGGCGGTCCTCTTGGCCGAGTCGGGGTGTTCGTGTATAGGTTACCTTGTCACACCCGCTGCTGGAAGGAGCCTGCCATGTCGTCGTCCGGGATTCCGAAGGACCAGAGCATAAACAACGGTGAGGGCCCCCTTCTGTCGAAGGACCAGCTTGCTCACCTCGAAGAGCGACTCCTGCAGGAGAGGGCAAAGGCCCTTCGCGCCCTCGGTCTCTTCAACGAGGTCGCCAAGTGGGGACGGGCCGACGGTGACTCCGACATGTCGGGCTATACGGACCACATGGCCGACCAGGGCACCGAGTCGATGGAACGCGAGAAGGCCGCCGTCTTCGCCACCAAGGAAGGCCGGTACCTCTACCGGATCGAGCAGGCGCTCAGACGGCTCTACCGCGATCCGGACAACTTCGGGCGTTGCCACGGGACCGGCCGGCCGGTGGGGTTCGAGCGGCTGGACGCCCTGCCGCACGCCCGCTACTGCATCGAGTACAAGCGGGAGCTGGAGGAGCGCGGAGAGTAGGCGGGCGCCGGGAGCCAGGCTCCGACACCGTCAGCGGGCTTCGTCAGGTCCCCGATACAGCGCGGCCACCAGTTCGTCTCCGATCGTCTCCACCTGCCACTTCCGGATGTCGTGGATGGCCGCCAGTGCCTCGCGGGTCCGCGGGCGGGCGCTGACGATCTCGCGCAGCAGGTGGTTCGCCATCATGCGCCCCCGTTCGAGTTCGAGCCGGCCCGCCGCGCTGTTGCGCACCTCCTTCAGGCGCTCGAAGGCGGCTTCCTCTTCCGGGGTCGGCCGTGTACCGCGGCGCGTCGGCGCCGGGTAGGGTACCAATTCCGCGGCGGGGAGGCGGTCGACGCGGACCAGGGCGTTCAGCAGGGACGCTCCGCTGGTGCGGGCCAGGCGCGGCGGAAACCCCTTCAGCGCCGCAAGCGCGCCGATGGTGGCGGGCCGGGCGGCTACGACCTCAGCGAGCGCGGCGTCGCCGACCACCCGGAAAGGCGCCCGGTCCTTCATGCGGGCGATACGGTCGCGCCAGGCGATGACCTCTCGGAGGGCGGTGACGGAGCGGTCGTCCATCTTGCGCGCTTGCTTGAAGCGGGTCACCGGGTCGGCAGGCGGCTCGTCGTCGTGCGCGGCGGCGGCGCTCGCCACCAGCCAGCGATACTCCTCCTCGGCCCAGTGGAGCCGCCCCTTCCCGTCCAGTTCCCTCTCGAGGATCGCGATCAGACCGTGAAGATGCCGCGTGTCGCCCGCCGCGTAGTCGATCATCTCGCGGGTCAGCGGCCGCCTGGCCCAGTCCGCCCGCTGGAACTTCTTGGAAACGCGGATGCCCAGGTGTTTGCCGAGCAGGGCCTGCAACCCGGTCGCCGGTGCGCCGAGGAGACTTGCGGCGACCTGGGTATCGGCGAGTCCCGCCACCGTGATTCCGAGGTCGCGGCTCAGGAGCCGCAGGTCGTAGGCGGCGCCATGCATGACCACCCGGCGGCGCGGGTGTTCCAGGAACTGCTTGAGGTATGGCGCGGGATCGAATGCGAGCGGGTCCAGCACGAACGTTTCGAGCGGGGTCGAAAGCTGGACCAGACAGAGGCGGTCGGAGTATCGGTGAAAGCCGGCCGCTTCGCAGTCGAGCGACGCGAAGCCGGTTTCGGAGAGCACTTCCGCCACGCGGCGCGCCGCCTCGGGGGTCTCGACGTAGGTTGTGGCCTTGCTGGACGGCATGCAGTCACGCGAATTCGGTACAGGGTCGCCGCGCCGCCGATGCGGCACGCTGACGTTCGTGGTGGAGGGTTACAGGCTAAGATAGCTTCGATGAATGTCGCGGCACTCACGGCCGTGTGCGTTGGGACAGCCCCGGGTGTCCTGCCGCGATCGTCTCCCCGCGACCCGACAACCGCCAAGGAGGACCCACGACTCGGATGATCAGAACCAAGGTCATTGCCACCATCGGGCCGGCGAGTGCGAAGCCTGAGACCATGATCGGGCTGGTGCGCGCCGGCATCGATGTGGCGCGGATCAACATGTCACACGGCGATCACCGCGCTCACGAGCACAGCGTCAGGCTCGTCCGGGAGGCCGCGGAGACCGTGGGGCGGCCGGTGGCGATTCTCGTGGATCTGCAGGGCCCCAAGATTCGCATGGGCTTGCTTGAGGAGCCTGTCCTGCTCGAGGACGGACAGATCGTGACGATCGCTCCCGAGGGACTGCACGCCCCCGGTGAGCTGCCGACCGCCTACACGTCGCTGGCGCGGGAAGTGACTCCGGGCACCCAGATCCTCCTCGACGACGGGCTGCTCGAGCTTGTCTGCGTGGAAACGGACGGCGGGCGGGCGCACTTCGAGGTGGTGCGGGGCGGGATGCTGGCGTCGCGCAAGGGGATCAACCTTCCCGGTGTCGAACTCAACACGCCCGCGGTCACGGGCAAGGATCTGAAGGACCTGGAGTTCGCGTTCTCGGTTGATGCGGAATACGTGGGGCTGTCGTTCGTGCAGCGGGTCGAGGATGTGAGAGTGCTGAAGGCGCGCATGCGGGGACGCGGCTGGCTGGTTGCGAAGATCGAGCGGGCCAGCGCCGTCGAGGAGCTGGACGGCATCCTGGAGTACAGCGACGCCGTGATGGTGGCGCGGGGCGACCTGGGTGTGGAGCTTCCCTTCGCATCGGTGCCGCTGGTGCAGAAGCGCATCATCCAGGCTGCGAACGGGTACGGCTGTCCCGTCATCACCGCCACCCAGATGTTGGAGTCGATGACGTCGTACCCGACCCCGACCCGGGCCGAAACGTCGGACGTCGCCAACGCGATCATCGACGGCACCGACGCGGTCATGCTCTCGGGCGAAACGGCGGTGGGGAAGTATCCGGCCCGGACGGTCGAAGTGATGGTGCGGATCGCCGAGGAGATCGAGGGAAGCGGAGTACTGGCCGAGGGGCCCCACTACCTCGAGGAGATGGGGCCCGTCCAGCGTCGAGGCGCGTCGCGCCGCGAGCACGCGGTCGCCGCCTCGTCGGTGCGTTCGGCGCGCGACCTCGACGCGCCCGCGATCCTGGTGATCACCCGCAGCGGCTTCTCTGCGCGACTCGTCGCGTCGTATCGCCCGGTGACCCCCATCTTCTCGGTGTGCACCGAGCCCAAGGTCTACCGGCAGCTCGCCGGCGTGTGGGGAGTGAGACCCGTCCTGGCCGAACACGGCGAGATCACTTACGAGAACCTGACCGAACTCGGAAAGCGGGTCGTTCTCGAGTCGGGCCGGGGGAAGGCCGGCGATCCGGTCGTGGTGACCTCGGGCATGCCGTTCCACCGGCGCGGCTCGACGAACACCATGCGCGTCGAACGCTTGTGAAAACGTTCACAAAGGGAGCGCCGGGGCCCCCGTCGGCCCCTCACCGCCGGAACCCACGGTGCACCTGACCTTTCTGGGCACCGGCACCTCTTTCGGCGTCCCCGTCATCGGCTGCGAATGCGCCAACTGCATGTCGGACGACCCGCGTGACCGCCGCACGCGCCATGGAGCACTCGTGGCCCTGGAGGGCGGCAACCTCCTGATCGACACGCCGCCGGAACTGCGGCTCCAGCTGCTGTCCGCCGGAATCGACCGCGTGGACGCCGTGTGGTACACACACCTCCACGCCGACCACGTCCACGGCATCGACGACGTGAGGATCTTCTCGACCCGAGGCAGGGGTCCGGTCCCGGCCTACGTCCCCGACGAGATGACGAGGCAGATGATGGCCCGCTTCACGTACATCTTCAGCGACCGCGTCAGTGTGCCGCGCGGAACCACCAAGCCCCGTCTCGATCTCCGCAGCTACGAAGAAGGCGCGACGGTGAAGGTGCTCGGGCACGATATCACCCCCTTCCGCGTCCCGCACGGTCCCACCAGTGCTTTCGGCTTCCGCGTCGGCCGCCTCGGCTACGTCACCGACGCAAAGCGGCTTCCCGGCGTGGCGCGCGAGATCCTGGCAGGGGTCGACGTGCTCGTGCTCAACGCGCTCTGGTGGGGCTCTCCCCACCCGACGCACTTCAACATCGACGAGGCGATCGAGGCGGCGCGCGGAATCGGCGCCCGGCGCACCTTTCTGACCCACCTCACGCACAAGGTGGGCTACCGCGAGCTGGCGGCCGCCCTCCCGTCGGGCATCGCGCCCGCCTACGACGGCCTGAGCGTGGAGATCGCGTGAGCCGGCCCGTGCCTCCCGAGCCATACCCCATCTCGGTCCGCTTCGACAACATGGTGGCCGGGGTGCTGGAGGGCGGTGGCATCGACCCGGCCCGGTTCGGGGCCCTTGGGGCGGCGGGGTCGGGCGCGGCGGCGAAGGAGGGCGACCTCGTCCGGCGATTCCACGAAGCCTCGCACGTGGTACGCTCCTGGCGCGGCCGGGGCGTGCTCGGGTTCCTCGATCTCCCGGACAACCGTGCCCTCGCGGCGCGCACGCTCGAAACGGCGGCGGAGCTGCGCGGGCGGTTCGACAACGTGGTGGTCGTCGGGATCGGCGGCTCGGCGCTGGGCGCTGCGGCGATGCGCGACGCTCTTCTGCCGCCCGGCTGGAACGAACTCGGCGCGGCGGCGCGGGGCGGCCACCCCCGCCTGTACATCCTCGACAACCCCGACCCCGACACGACCGCGGGGCTCCTCGACCGCATCGACCTCTCGCGCACGCTATTCAACGTCGTCAGCAAGTCGGGATCGACGGCCGAGACCCTGGCCCAGTTCATGGTGATCCGGCAACGGCTGGCAGCGCCGGGGCGGCGCGGCGGGGCCGGGGACGGGCGCTCTCGCCTGCGGGACCACGTGGTCGTCACGACCGGCCCCGACCACGGGTTCCTGCGGCAGCTCGCCAACGAACACCGGCTGCGTTCGCTCCCGGTGCCGGTGAACGTGGGCGGGCGCTTCTCCGTCCTCTCTCCGGTGGGCCTGTTCCCGTCGGCGCTGGTGGGGATCGATACGGCGGACGTGCTCGACGGCGCCGCCGGGATGGCGGAGCGGTGCGCCAACCCGGAGCTCCTGAAGAACCCGGCCGGCATCCTCGCCATCCTCCTCCACCTCGCCGACACCGAGCTGGGCGCCGCCGTACAGGTCTTCATGCCGTACGCGGACCGGCTGAAAGGGTTCGCCTATTGGCTCCAACAGCTGTGGGCGGAGTCGCTGGGCAAGGCGGTTCGGCTGGACGGGACCGCGGCCGGCTCGGGCCCCACTCCGCTTCCGGCGTTCGGTGCCGTGGACCAGCACTCGCTGCTGCAACTGCTTATGGAGGGGCCCCGTGACAAGGTCGTCGTCTTCATCGCCCGCGGATCCACCGACGTGGACGTGCCGATCCCACGCATGAACGAGGAAGCTCCGCAGGTCTCCCACCTGGGCGGGCGCACCCTCTTCGAGCTGCTGGACTGCGAGCGCGCTGCCACGGCCGAGGCCCTGAGGCGCGCGGGCCGTGCGAACATGACGGTCGCGCTGGATCGCATCGATGCCCGCTCGGTCGGCGGCCTCTTCATGCTCTTCCAGATCGCAGTCGTCTACGCGGGGGCACTCTATGGAGTCGACCCGATGGACCAGCCCGGCGTCGAGCTGGGCAAGGTGCTGACCGGCGGGCTGATGGGTCGGCCGGGAGGCGAGCGGCCCACCCT
>VXMI01000232.1 GCA_009841165.1 Gemmatimonadota bacterium
GGCAGATCGTCTTCCCCGTCCGCGTCATGCGCGTCCTCGGCGCCGATACCCTCATCGTCTCGGCGGCGTGCGGCGGCATGAACCCGCTCTGGGGGCCCGGCGACCTGGTTCTCCTGGACGACCACATCAACTTCATGGGGGACAGCCCGCTCATCGGTCCCAACCTCGACGAGCTGGGTCCCCGCTTCCCGGACATGTCCGCGCCGTACGACCCCGGCCTGCGGGAGGTCGCCGCGCACGTGGCCATGGACGAGCGCCTGACGCTGCGCCACGGCGTCTACGTGGCCGTGCCCGGGCCGCAGCTCGAGACCCGCGCCGAGTACCGCATGCTCCGGGCAACGGGGGCGGACGTGGTGGGGATGTCCACCGTGCCCGAGGTCATCGCCGCCCGTCACATGGACATGCGCGTGCTTGCGATCGCCGTCATCACCGACCAGTGCCTTCCCGATGCGCTCGACGAGGTCGACATCCGGAAGATCATCGCCACGGCAACGGCAGCCGGCCCGAACCTCACGCGTGTGGTGGCCGGAGTGGTCCGCTCGCTCGCAACCGAGCCGGCGGCCGCCGCCGCGCCCACCCTCTCCCCGGAGTCCTCGGCCTGATGCGCTACCCCGAACTTCCGTCCACCCTCGTCGCCCTCGAGGAGGCCGTCCTGGAACGCTGGCGCAAGGAGGACACCTTCCGCCGCACTCTTCAGGCCACCGCGGACGGCGAGCAGTTCGTCTTCTTCGAAGGCCCGCCCACCGCCAACGGCCGGCCCGGCCTGCACCACGTGATCAGCCGGGCCATCAAGGACCTGGTCTGCCGCTACCAGACCATGCTCGGCAAGCACGTAACCAGGATCGCCGGGTGGGACACGCACGGTTTGCCCGTCGAGATCGAGGCGCAGAAGCAGCTCGGGATCGAGGACAAGAGGGAGATCGAGGAGCGCGGCATCGCCTGGTTCAACGAGCGCTGCAGGGAGTCCGTCCTGGCCTACACGGACGAATGGGAGCGCTTCTCGGAGCGGATCGGGTACTGGCAGGACTACTCGCGCCCCTACGTGACCTTCCACGCCGAGTACATCGAGTCGATCTGGTGGATCATGTCGCGGATGGCCGACAGGGGGCTTCTGTACAAGGGCCACAAGGTGGTGCCATGGTGCCCCTCCGACCAGACCGTGCTGTCTTCTCACGAGCTCTCGCTCGGATACCGGGACGTGAAGGATCCGTCGCTCTGGGTCACCCTGGAACTCCTGGACGGTTCGGGAAGGCACGCGCTGGTGTGGACGACGACGCCGTGGACGCTGGTCTCCAACGCGGCGCTGGCGGTCCACCCGGAGATCGAATACGTGGAGGTCGAGGACCGGGGCAAGCGGCTCGTTCTGGCGAGCAAGCGGGCCGAGGCGCTCTTCGGCGGGGAGCGGATCGGCGCAACGGTTCCGGTCTCGGAGCTGATCGGGGCCCGGTACCGGCGGCCCTTCGAAATCATTCCGGCCGACGCGGTCCGCGGGCGTGCCTGGGAGATCGTGGCGGCCGACTTCGTGTCCGACGAGGAGGGGTCGGGTGTCGTGCACATGTCGCCCGCCTACGGTGCCGACGACTACCAGGCCGGGAAGGACTTCGGGCTGGCGGTCATGGAACCGGTGCAGAACGACGGCACCTTCGCGGCCGACCTGCCCCTCATCGGGGGGCTGTTCTTCAAGGACGCCGACGCCCCCCTGGTGCGGGATCTGGAGGAGCGCGGCCTCGTGTTCGCTTGCACCGGCGAGACCCACTCGTATCCCCATTGCTGGCGCTGCGACGCCCCGCTCGTCTACATGGCAAGGCATAGCTGGTTCGCGCGCACGTCGACCCTGCGCGACGACCTGCTCGCCAACAACGCGCAAGTGAACTGGCACCCCGCGCAGGTCGGCGAGGGACGCTTCGGCGAGTGGCTGAAGGGGAATGTCGACTGGGCGCTTTCGCGCGACCGCTACTGGGGAACGCCACTGCCGGCCTGGGTCTCGGAGGACGATCCCGAGCACGTGGTGTGGATCGGCAGCTTCGCCGAGCTGGCCGAGAAGGCCGGGGGGCTGCCCGACGACTTCGACCCCCACAGGCCGTTCATCGACGAAATCACCTGGCGCTGCCCGGAGACGGGATCGGTCATGCGCCGAACGCCCGAGGTGATCGACGTCTGGTTCGACTCGGGTGCGATGCCCTGGGCGCAGTGGCACTACCCCTTCGAGAACCGCGAGGAGTACGATCGCCATTTCCCGGCCGACTTCATCTGCGAGGCGGTGGACCAGACGCGCGGATGGTTCTATTCGCTGCACGCGATCTCGACCATGCTGGGACTCGGCCCCGCCTTCCGCAACGTGATCGTGAACGACCTGATCCTGGATGCGGCCGGGCAGAAGATGTCCAAGTCCAGGGGCAATGTGGTGAACCCGTGGGACGCGGTCGCGGATCACGGCGCCGACGGCGTGCGCTGGTACATGATCACGGTCAGCAACCCTTGGCTGCCCACCCGCTTCGATCCGGACGGCGTGCGCGAGTCGGCCGCGCGGTTCTTCGACACCCTGCTCAACACCTACCGCTTCTTCGCGCTCTACGCCAACCTCGAGGACTGGGCGCCGGCTGCTGGCCACGCACCTCCCGCCTCGCGCTCTCCGCTCGACCGCTGGCTCCTCTCGCGCCTGAACCGCCTGATCGGGACCGTCAGGGACGAACTGGACGCCTACAACCCGACCCGCGCCTACCGCGCCGTGGCTGCCTTCGTGGACGGCGAACTCTCCAACTGGTACGTGCGGCGCTCCCGTTCGCGCTTCTGGGGCAACGCCGAGAGCGCCGATTCCGCGGCGGCCTTTGCGACCCTGCACGACGCGCTGCGCATCACCGCACTGCTGGTTGCCCCGGTCACACCCTTCACCTCCGACTGGTTGCATCGTGCGCTGACGGGCCGTTCCAGCCATACCGAGCCGTTTCCCGAGGCCGACGCGGGGCTGATCGACGATCGGCTGGAGGCCGACATGACCCACGTACGAACCCTGAGCACGCTGGGTCGGGCCGCGCGGGAACAGATCGGAGTCCGTGTCCGCCAGCCGCTGGGCCGGCTCCTCGCGGTGGTTCCCGGCACGCCTCCCGCCGACGACGTGCTGGCGCTTCTTTGCGCCGAGATCAACGTCAAGCGGGTCGAGTTCGCCGCTTCCTCGGAGGGGCTGGTCAAGCTCGCCGCCCGGCCCGATTTCCGCGCGCTGGGCCGCCGCTTCCGAAGGCTCACCCAGAAGGCGGCCGCACGGATACGGGCCCTCGACGCCGAGGCTCTGCGGACCGTCCGCGACGGCGGGACCGTGCGCATCGAGGTGAACGGCGCATGGCACGAGGTCGGTGCCGACGAGTTGGAGGTGGTGGAGGAAGCCCAGGGCGACTGGATCGTGCGCTCCGAAGGCCGCTGCACGGTCGGCCTCGATCCCGCCATCAGCGACGAGTTGCGGCTGGAGGGCCTGGCCCGGGAACTCGTCAACCGCATTCAGCGCCTCAGGCGCGACTCCGGACTCGCGGTCTCGGACCGGATCCGCCTGGGCATCGGCGGCAGCGACGCCGTGCGCGCGGCTGCCCTGGCGCACGGCGAGGTCATCGCGCGCGAGACGCTCGCCCTCGCGGTGGACGTCACCCCGGGGATCGGCGACGGCTTCGACTTCCGCAAGGAGGCCGCGCTGGACGGGGAGGCCGCGATTCTGGGGCTGTCCGTTTCGGCGTAGCGGATCGTGCCTCCCGCCCCCGCTGCGTTGGTCCGGTGCGCCGGGGGCCGCTCGCCGTGACGCTGCATCGGTGGACTGCCGGGGCGGAAGCGGCTGGTCGCCTGGACCGCTACGTGGCGGCAAGGCTGGGATTGTCGCGCAGCCGGGCCGCGGCGCTCGTGGTGGCGGGCGACGTTCTCGTCGACGGCCGCGTGCCGAAGAAGTCGGACCCGGTCGTTCCCGGCCAGCGCGTCGAGGCACGCGTTCCGGCACCGGCGCCCGCCCGCGCGGAGGCACAGAACATACCGGTCGACATCGTCTTCCAGGACGCCGAACTGGCCGTGGTGAACAAGCAGCCCGGCCTCGTGGTGCACCCCGCGCCGGGCCACCCCGACGGGACGCTGGTGAACGCGCTCCTGCACCATGTGCGTGACCTGTCGGGCGTCGGGGGCACGCTGCGCCCCGGGATCGTGCACCGGCTCGACCGCGACACCTCGGGGCTGATCGTGGTGGCCAAGACCGACCGCGCGCACCGGGCGCTCTCGGAGGCGCTGAAGGCACGCCGGGTGAGGCGCGTGTACCTGGCGGCGATCTGGGGGACACTCGGCGAGCCGCGCCTCGAGGTCGACCGGCCGATCGGACGGCACCCCCGCGACCGGGTGTGCATGGCGGTGGTGCCGGAGGGACGGCCGGCGCTGACGCGTTTCCGGCACCTGGAGAGCTGGCCGGTCGGATCCGGTACGGCCACGGTGCGCCCCGCGGCCTCCCTTTGCGAAGCCGAACTGGGTACCGGCCGTACCCACCAGATCCGTGTGCACGCGGCCGCGGTCGGCCACCCGGTGGTCGGGGACACGCTCTACGGCGCGGGGCGGGAGCGCGGCTTCGCGGGGCTTCAGCGGGGGTGGGCGGCGGCCCTGGCAAGGCGCACGCCGCGGCAGTTCCTGCATGCGCACCGGCTCGGGTTCGACCATCCCGTCACCGGTGCGGCGATGACCTTCGAGGCGCGGCTGCCCCCCGATCTTGCCGAAGTGCGCGAGTGGGCCACGGCGGGTGGTTGACGAAAGAGGGGGACGATGGTAAGGAAGTTGTGCAAGAGCATTGTACATGTGCAACAACTATGCACAATCATCGCAATCGCTATGATCACGCCGGTTGTCGTTGCGGCGCAACAAGATACGGGAAGCGCCTGGCGTTACCTCGAAGGAGCCGGAGCCAGCGGGGCCATCAGGGTGACCGCCCGCTACCAGGGCAGCGACTCGCTCCGGGCGGCCAGAGCCGTGGCGACGCTCGAAGCCATGGGACCGCTTCCTGCCCTGTCCGGCACGGACCTTCACGCCACGCTCACCGTCGCACCCAACCGCGAGGTCATGGACTCGCTGGTCGGGGGTCGGGTGCCGGAGTGGGCCGGAGCCGTCGCGCTATCGGAGCGCATGGAAATGATCGTCCCCAGCGGACGCTTCTGGCCGGGGTCGCGGGTCGAGGAGGTGCGCGTGCTCCGCCATGAGTGGGCCCACCTGGCGCTGGCCTCCGAAATGGGACGGCTGCGCATCCCCCGCTGGTTCAACGAGGGCTACGCGGAGTGGGCGGCGGGAAGCTGGCGGGAGGACGGCGGCCTGAAGCTGAGCCTGGCGCTGGCGTTCGGCGGCGCCCCTCCGCTGGATTCCATCGCGCTCTCATGGCCTCGCGACCCCGTGCCCGCCGAGGTGGCCTACCTCCTGTCGGCGTCCGTCGTTCACTACCTCGTGGAGTCGAGCGGGATCGCGGGTTTGGAGGCCTTCATCGCGGCGTGGAAGCAGGGCGGGTCTTTCGACGGAGCCCTGCGCGAGGTCTACGGCGCCACACCCGGGCAGCTCGAAACCGCATGGCGCAGGTGGGTCGGCAGGCGATACGGCTGGCTCGCGGTGCTGTCCCACTCGGCCGTGTTCTGGACCGTGCTGGCCGCCGCCCTGTCGGCGATGTTCCTCGTCCGACGGCGCTACCGCCGCGAGCAGATGGCGCGGCTGCGGGCGGGTGAGCCTCCGGACGACCCGGACTTCTGGTCGGACGCGTGACCGTCCGGGTGGTCTGCGCCCAGCGGTCCGAGGTTGACCCCGGGACCGCGTCTCTGTAGCGTCCCAACCATGGCGCGACAACGAAGGAAGCGCGGCTCCGAACCGACGCTGAAGTTCTCGAAGATCAACCTCTGGTTCGCCCTCGGCGGATTGGCGACGATTGCTCTGGGCTACTACCTGCTGGGCCAGGGCTCGATCACGCTCGCACCGGTTCTCCTGGTCCTCGGCTACGCCGTCCTGCTGCCGGCGGCGATCATCCTCTGAGGCGGAAAATGCGCTGGTCCCACGCGGGGTCGATCGCCCTCCTGCTCGGTTTCGCCGCGGCACCCTCCCCCTCGCAGGCCCAGGAATCCGCCTGGACGTGCCCCGATCCCGAATCCCTGATCGGTAACCTGGAGGGCACCCTCGCACACGTCCGATACCTTGCGGACGACCTGCTGGAGGGCCGCGCGGTCGCCACCCGTGGAGAGCGGTGCGCCGGCGACTACATCGCTGCCCGGTTCCGCGCTCTGGGTCTCGAGCCCGCCGGTGACGACGGCAGCTGGTTCCAGAGCTGGACGGTGAACTCCAACGACCCGCACGCTGGCGCAGTGCACGGCGAGGCCCGCAACGTGGTGGCGATCCTGCGCGGCACCGATCCCGACGGCGAGCAGGCGCTCGTCATCGGCGCGCACTACGACCACCTCGGGTTCGGCGGCCCGGGCTCGCTCTCGCCCGACGCGGGCGGCACGGTCCACAACGGCGCCGACG
The DNA here is from genome assembly GCA_009841165.1 of Gemmatimonadota bacterium. GTDB lineage: Bacteria > Gemmatimonadota > Gemmatimonadetes > Longimicrobiales > Gaopeijiaceae > Bin94. Next base: position 6,505 of record VXMI01000232.1, read on the forward strand.
ACAACGCGTCGGGAACGGCCGTGCTGCTGGAGGCGGCACGTGCGCTGGCTTCCGGCCCGCCCCTCGCGCAGGATGTCCTCTTCATCGCGTTCACCGGCGAGGAGCGCGGCCTGTGGGGCTCGGCGCACTATGTGAGTTCGCCGCTGCTGCCGCTGGAAGGCACGGTCGCCATGCTCAACCTGGACATGGTCGGCCGCGTCCGGGACGACCTGCTGACCGTCTTCGGCACCGGCACCGCGGAGGAGTGGAACGGCATCCTCGAGCGGGCCAACGCACGCCTGGGCGCGCCCCTCGATCTGCGCCTCAACAGCGATGGTTTCGGGGCCTCGGACCACACCTCGTTCTATGCCCGGGGCATTCCGGTGCTGCACTTCTTCTCGAACACCCACCCCGAATTCCACCGGGTCGAAGACGACTGGGAGCTCGTGAACGCGGAGGGGATGGACCGGGTCACGGAGCTCGTCACGGCGGTGGTCCGTGAAGTGGTCCCGGCTGCTGGGCTTGCGGCGCTAACTCCCGTGGAGGGAGCGGGCAATCCGCATGGAGTCGGGACGTCCGGGGACGAGAACTCGATGCGCAGCGGGTTCCGGGTGCGGCTGGGCACGATCCCGGACTACTCGCGCGAGTCGGGGGGAATGGCGATCACGGCGGTGCGCCCGGACAGCCCCGCCGCCGAAGCGGGCATGCAGGGCGGCGATATCATCGTGCGGTTCGGCCCGCACGACGTGGACGACGTCTACGACTATATGGCGGCGCTGGGCGAATTCGATCCGGGCGACGAGGTCGAGATCGTCGTGCTGCGGGAAGGCGAGCGCGTGTCGTTCAAGGTCGTGCTCGTCGCGGGCGGAGGCTGAGCGGGGCACCACCCGCACGGCCCGTCGCACCCTTGCGGCGCCCACCCGACTCCAGCAATATCCATAGTATCGGTGTCCATTATATAAGACATATGGAGTACGGATCCGCCCACTGACCAAGAAATCGCCGGCATGACGAAACTCGCCCCCGCGCTTCTCCTCGCAGTGGCTGTCCCGTCGATCCTCGCTACGAGGCCCGACGCGTCCCCCGTTGACGACCAGCGAGGGGGTTTTCTCCATGTGGGTGACTTCGCGGATGCGCGCGGGGCCGCCGCAAGCGACGACCTCGTCCAGCAGTACTGCGTCCGCTGCCACAACGAGCGGCGCCTGCTCGGCAACATGTCGCTCGAGGACTTCGATGCCGCGAACCCGGTTGCCAACGCGCCGATTGCGGAAAAGATGATCCGCAAGCTGCGCGCCGGGATGATGCCGCCCCCGGGGGTTGCCCGACCGCCGGAAGAGGAGGTCACCGCCTTCGTAACGCGGCTCGAAGGGGACCTCGACGCGGCCGCCGCGCGCAATCCCAACCCGGGGAGCCGCACCTTCCAGCGGCTGAACCGCGCGGAATATGCGGCGGCGATCCACGATCTGCTCGGGATCGAGATCGACGCGTCGGCCTACCTTCCCAACGAGACGGTCAGCGCGGGCTTCGACAACATCGCCGACGTGCAGAACCTGTCGGCCACGCTGCTCGATTCGTACCTGACGGCCGCGAGCGAGGTGAGCCGGCTGGCCCTGGGCGACGCCAGCGCGACTCCGGCAGAGGCCACCTACGAGGTGTCACGGTACGCCGAACAGCGCGAACACGTGCCCGGCACGCCTTTCGGCACCCGCGGCGGGATCTCCGTCATCCACAATTTCGTGGCCGACGGCGAGTACTTCTTCCGGCTGGCGTTCCAGCACGAGTCGACCGGCAACTTCTTCGGCCAGACGGCGCCGTTCGACGAGGAGGTCGAGGTGTCGATCGACGGGGAGCGGGTCGCGTTGATTCCGCTCGACCGATGGATGCACCGGCAGGACCCGAACGGCGTCGAAGTCGTGACCGACCGCATCCCGGTGACCGCCGGGCCCCACCGTGTTTCCGCCGCCTTCATCAAGGTGACCGAGGGACCGGTGGAGGACCTGACCTCGCCGCACGAGTGGTCGCTCGCCGACAAGAAGATCGGATACTCGTACGGGATCACGGGGGTGCCACACCTGCGCGATCTCACGATCGGGGGGCCGTACGACATCACCGGTGTGACGCCCACGCCGGCGTGGGAGCGGGTGATGACCTGCCGCCCGACCACCGCCGCAGAGGAGCCCGACTGCGCGCGCCGGATCATCGGCGAACTGGGTGCTCGTGCCTTCCGCCGTCCGGTCACCGGGGCAGAGGTCGACGGGCTCATGGGCCTGTACGAACAGGGCACCGTCGAGGGCGGATTCGACATCGGCGTGCGGACAGCGCTCCAGGGGATCCTCGCGAGCCCCGACTTCGTCTTCCGTTTCGAGGAAGCCGCGCCAGGCGCCACGGCCCCGGGAGGGATGCGCCCGATCAGCGATATCGCGCTGGCCTCACGACTCTCGTTCTTCCTTTGGGGACGCCTTCCCGATGAGGAGCTTGTCGACGTCGCAGGCGAGGGCGGGCTGTCCGATCCGGACATTCTCGAGGCGCAGGTGGAGCGCATGCTCGCAGATCCGCGGGCCGAGGCGCTGGGCACGCGCTTCGCCGCCCAGTGGTTGCGCCTCCAGGATCTTGACAAGGTCCACCCCGACGCGCTGCGCTATCCGGACTTCTACGACCAGTTGGCGCGCGACATGAAGCGTGAGACGGTCACATTCTTCAACGCCCTGTTGCGCGAGGGCGGCACCCTGGAGGACTTCCTCACCGCCGACTTTTCGTACATGAACGAACGGCTGGCCAGGCACTACGGCATTCCCGGGGTTGCCGGCGAGCACTTCCGCCGGGTGCGGTACACCGATGAAGCCAGGCGCGGCATCCTCGGCCACGGCAGCATCCTCACCCTCACCTCCCACGCCAATCGCACCTCACCCGTGCTGAGGGGGAAGTGGGTGATGGAAGTGTTGCTGGGAACACCCCCGCCCCCGCCGCCGCCAGACGTTCCGGAACTCGACGAGACGGCCGAGGCGAGTGACGGCCGCTTCCTCACGGTGCGGGAGCGACTCGAACAACACGCGGCCAATCCGACCTGCAATTCCTGCCACCGGTTCATCGACCCCATCGGAATCGCCCTTGAGAACTACGACGTGACGGGGACCTGGCGCGTCCGCGACACTGGCACGCCTGTCGAAACGCTCGGCGAACTCTACGACGGCACGCCGCTTAACGGACCCGCCGACCTGCGCGCCGCGTTGTTGCGGCGCCCGGAATCGCTGGTCAGGACGTTCACCGAGAACCTGATGGCCTACGCGCTGGGGCGGAGGATCGAGTACTACGACATGCCCGCGGTGCGGCGCGTGGCGACTGCGGCGGGTGAAGGCGACTACCGGCTTGCGGCGTTCGTGAAGGAAGTGGTTCGAAGCGACCCCTTCCGGATGTCGAAGGCCGACGCGGTGGTGGAGGAGCCGGCGGGCCCCGGGAACGACTACTGACGGCGAGAAGCCGATAGAACGGAGCGAGTATGCAATACATCACCGGTACAGCGATTCCCCGCCGAACCTTCCTCAAAGGCGTCGGCGCCTCGATTTCGCTGCCCTTCCTCGACGCGATGGTCCCGGCCGGCCGGGGTTGGGCTGCAGCGGCCGAGGGCCCGACGCGGCTCGTGGCGATCGAGATGGTGCACGGCGCGGCCGGCAGCAACGCCTGGGGGAGGACGCAAAACTACTGGTCGCCGGCGGCAACCGGCCGCGACTTCGACCTGAGCCCGAGTGCGCTCAGCCCGCTGGAGCCGTTCCGTAACTACCTCACGATTGTCAGCGACACCGACATCGAGCCCGCCGAAGCCAAGAAGCCCAAGGAGATCGGCGGCGACCACTTTCGCTCCAGCGCGACTTTCCTGACCCAGTCGCACCCCCGGCAGACCGAGGGGTCCGACATTTTCGTCGGGGAGTCGCTCGACCAGATGTTTGCGAAGCGATTCGGCCAGGACACGCCGATTCCCTCGATGCAGCTCTGTATCGAGAATGTGGACCAGTCCGGCGGCTGCGCGTACGGCTACGCGTGCGTCTACACCGACACGATCAGCTGGGCGTCGCCGACCGACCCGCTGCCGATGGTGCGGGATCCGCGCGTGGCCTTTGATCAACTCTTCGGGGCCGGGGGCAGTCCCGAACAGCGGGCGGCGCGCCGACGAGTGAACAGGAGCATCCTGGACTTCATCACGGGCAGGGTTTCGCAGCTGAAACGCCAGTTGGGGCCGGCCGATATGGTCCGCCTCGACCGATACCTCGAGCATGTGCGCGAACTCGAACGGAGGATCGAACGCGTGGAGGTGCAGAACGCCAGCGGGGAGGCGCGCGAACTGCCCGAGGCGCCGGCGGGCGTGCCCGACTCCTTCCGGGAGCATGTGGAACTCATGTTCGACCTGCAGGCGCTGGCCTTCGCATCCGACGTGACCCGGGTGTTCTCCTTCAAGATGGGACGCGACTCGTCGGCCCGGATCTTCCCCGAGAGCGGCGTCGAGAAACCCTTCCACCCCGCTTCGCACCACGGCGGCAACGAGGGCAACATCACCGACTTCGCCCAGATCAACCGATATCACGTCGGGATGCTCCCCTACTTCCTGGAGAAGCTCGGGAGCACGATGGATGGAGACACGCATCTGCTCGACCGGACGATGATCGTCTACGGGTCGCCCATGGGGGATCCGAACATCCACAACCACAAGCGCTGTCCGCTGTTCGTGGTCGGCGGCGCGAACGGCGGGCTGGACGGCAACCTCCATCTGCGCGCCGCGCCGGGTACGCCCATGGCGAACGTCATGCTGAGCCTGGCTCACAAGCTCGGCATGGACGATATGAAGAAGTTCGGCAACAGTACGTCCGACTTTTCGCTGACGGTGTAGGCGAGGAGGCTCGATGGGAGCGACGCGTCACCCCCGGCCACAGGCAACGAGTACCGGCGCCCTGCGTGCGAGCGGCTGGGTCTCGGCGTTGTTGCTGGCCCTGCTGCTCCCCGTCGCGGTTGGTCACGACAGCCCCGTGGCCGACGCGGCCATGCGTGGCGATGCGTCAACGGTCCGTGCCCTCATAGCCGAGGGCGCGGATGTCAACGCGGCACAGGGTGATGGCATGACGGCCCTGCACTGGGCAGCGAGCAACCGGGATCCGGGGCTTGCCCGCATTCTTCTGGAGGCCGGCGCGGACGTCGGTGCGGGGACCCGCATCGGGCGCTACACGCCGCTCCACGTGGCGGCGCAAGCCGGGGCTGGGGAGGTCGTCGAGATTCTGCTGGCTGCCGGTGCCGATCCCAACGCGCCGATCACGGCGGGGGGCGCTGCGCGTCCCCTGCACCTTGCGGCGGCGTCAGGGAGCGAGCGGGTTGTCAGGGCCCTGGTGGCGGCCGGGGCCGACGTGAACGCGGCCGAGGAGTCCTGGGCGCAGACTCCGCTGATCTTCGCGGCGTCGAAGGGAAGGACCGAGGTCGTCGCCGCGTTGCTGGCTGCCGGTGCCGATCCCGCGATCCACACCCGGGTGATGGATGTCACGTCGCGTGCCGTCTACGACCGGATCGAGCGTGCCGAGCGCAACCGGCGAATCCGGGAGGGGCAGCCCTGGGGACCCGATGTCGCAGCCGAGGTACGCCGTCAGCACGAGGAGGAAAGCCGTCGGCGCGAACTGGCCGAAGCCGCATCGGCGGCCGAGGCCGAGACGCGCATGATCGAGGAGCCCGAGCCGCTGTCCTACGGCGAGCTCGTGGGCGGCCACGGCGGTCTCACCGCGTTGTTGCACGCCGCCCGCGAGGGGCACGGCGAGACGGCGCTGGCGCTGATCGACGGCGGCGCCGACATCAACCAGGTGAGCGCCGGCGACGGAACCAGCCCGATCCTGATGGCCACCATCAACGGGCACTACGACCTGGCCGTGCGTTTCGTGGAGCTCGGTGCCGACCCCACGATGGCCAGCCATGCGGGCGCGACCCCGCTCTTTGCCGCGATCAACACCCACTGGGCACCCAAGTCGCGCTACCCGCAGCAGCACATCTACATGCAGCAGGACCACACCTACCTCGAGGTCATGGAGAAGCTGCTGGCAGCCGGTGCCGACCCGAACGCCCGGCTCACCAGGCACCTCTGGTTCATGTCCTACAACTTCGACCTGCTCCAGATCGACGCGAAGGGAGCCACGCCGTTCTGGCGGGCGGCCTACGCGCTCGACGTGGAGGCGATGAAGCTGCTTGTCGCCCGTGGAGCCGACCCTTCCATGGCGACCGAGAGGGTCCCGTCGCGGCGGTACGGCCGGGGCGGCGGCGAAGAGGTCGACCACTCGGGCCTGCCTCCCGTACCGGTGGGCGGTTCCGCGGTATACCCGATCCACGCGGCATCGGGGGTCGGCTATGGCCAGGGGTTCGCGGCGAATGCGCACCGCCACGTGCCCGATGGCTGGGTACCGGCGGTCCGCTACCTTGTCGAGGAGCTCGGTGCCGACGTGAACGCCCGTGATCTCGAGGGATTCAGCCCGATTCACCACGCGGCCGCCCGTGGCGACAACGAACTGATCCTCTATCTGGTGGAGCAGGGCGCTGACGTCACTCTGGTCAGCAGACGCGGGCAGACGACGGTGGATATGGCAAACGGCCCGGTGCAGCGGATCCAGCCGTTCCCGGAGACCATCGCTCTGCTCGAGAGTCTCGGCGCGGTGAACAACCACAACTGCGTTTCCTGTTGAACACGCGATGCTGAAGCAGGCGGCTCCCCTCGCTGCGGCAGGCCTGGTCCTCGCCGGCCTGGGGGTTTCGCGTGACGCGGTTCCGGATTCGCAGTTTGCGGCTGCATCGCCGCCGCCGACCGGCCATTCGTACCCTGCCTCGGTGCCCGCCTTTGGTGCCGCCACCGAGAACGAAGTGATCCAGCAATACTGCGTCCGTTGTCACAACGAGCGCCGCCTGCTCGGGAACATGTCCCTGGAGGACTTCGACGCGGCCAACGCGCCAGCCGACGGCGAACTGGCCGAAAGGGTCATCCGCAAGCTGCGCGCGGGCCTGATGCCGCCTCCGGGCAACCGGAGACCCGAAGAGGAGGACCTGACGGAGCTTGTCGAGTCCCTGGAGGGGCAGATGGATCGGGCCGCCGCGGAGAATCCCAACCCGGGGCGCCGAACCTTCCAGCGCCTCAACCGGGCCGAATACCGGGCGTCGGTCCGCGACCTGCTGGATATCGAGATCGACGCGGGCGCCTATCTTCCCCTGGACACCAAGAGCGCGAACTTCGACAACATTGCGGACGCGCAACTGCTGTCCACGACGCTGACCGACGGCTACCTGCGGGCGGCCGCCGAGATCAGCCGGCTGGCACTTGGCGATCCCCACGTAACTGCGAGCGAGGCGACCTACCGTGTGTCGCGATGGGATTCGCAGAACGAGCGGGTGCCGGGAGCCCCCTACGGCACTCGGGGCGGGGTTTCGGTGCTGCACAACTTCCCGGCGGACGGCTACTACACCTTCCGCGTCTCGTTCCATCACGAGACCACGGGTGCGCTCGTCGGCAACGGGCGTAACGCGCTGCACACGGAGGACGGCGAACCCGAGCGGCTGGATATCTCGGTCGACGGTGAGCGGGTGGCGCTTCTCGAGGTCAACCGGTGGATGCACACGTCGGACCCGGACGGCGTCAACATCCGGTCCGGCCGCATATTCGTGCGTGCGGGCCCGAGACAGGTGTCGGCGGCGTTCATCCGGCGCTACGAAGGGCCGCTGCAGGACCTGATCTCGCCGCACGACTGGTCGCTGGCCAGCACCAGCATCGCGGGCAGCTACGGTTTCACCGTCCTCCCGCACCTGCGCGATCTGGCGATCGGCGGCCCGCACGACCCGCAGGGCGTGTCCGACACCCCCAGCCGCCAGGCGGTGTTCAGCTGCCGTCCGGACCCCGGCGCGCCCGAGGCCGAGGCACGGCGCTGCGCGCGTGAAATCGTCACCCGGCTGGCGACCCGGGCCTACAGACGCCCGCTGACCGAGGGCAACGTGATCGCGCTGATGGGGCTGTACGATGCGGGCGCCGAAGTCGAGGGCTTCGAGGGCGGGGTGCGAATGGCGCTCGAAGGCATTCTGGCCAGCCCGCACTTCGTCTTCCGTTTCGAGGAGCCGAGGATGGCCGGCGCGGAGGTCGGCGGCACGGGCCGGGGTCCGGCCGGCGCCTACCGGCTCGGCGACCACGATCTGGCCGCGCGGTTGTCGTTCTTCCTCTGGGGATCCGGGCCCGACGAGGAGCTGATGGCGGCAGCGGAAGAAGGGCGTCTTTCCGACCCGGCCGTGCTCGAGGGGCAGGTGCACCGGATGCTCCGCGACCCGCGCTCCACGGCGCTTTCGACGCGATTTGCCGGACAGTGGCTGCGCCTGCAGGACCTGGAGAAGATCCAGCCCGACGTGCGTGTCAACCCGGACTTCGACGAGCCGCTCAAGCGCGCGATGGTAGAGGAAACCGAGACCTTCTTCGACAACCTGATCCGCGAAGACCGGTCGATCATGGACCTGTACACAGCGGACTACACCTTCGTAAACGAGCGGCTGGCGCGTCACTACGGGATCCCGGACGTGGCAGGAGAGCGTTTCCGGCGCGTGGACCAACTGCACGACGAGCGCCGCGGCATTCTGGGCCACGGGAGCGTCCTTACCCTCACCTCGCACGCGGGCCGGACCTCACCCGTTCTGCGGGGCAAGTGGGTAATGGAGGTCCTGCTGGGCACACCGCCTCCGCCGCCCCCACCCGACGTTCCCGAATTGGAAGAGGAGGCGGTGGAGGACGGCCGGTTCCTGACTGTGCGGGAGCGGCTCGAGATGCACGCCGCCAACCCGACCTGCAACTCCTGCCACCGAATGATCGACCCCATCGGGCTGGCGCTGGAGAACTTCGACGTGACGGGAGCATGGCGCATCAGGGATCAGGGCGTGGCGATCGACGCGGCGAGCGACTTCTACGATGGCACACCCATCGCGTCGCCCTCGGAACTGCGCGCGGCGCTCCTGAAGCGACCCCAACCGCTGGTTCGCACCTTTACCGAAAACCTCATGGCGTATGCGCTAGGACGCCGCCTGGAGTATTATGACATGCCGGCCGTGCGCCGGATCGCGCGCATGGCCGCTGAACAGGACTACCGGGTCTCCTCGTTCATCGTGGGCGTGGCCAACAGCAACGCCTTCCTCTTGAAGGCCGCTCCCGCCGTGGTCGACGAGGAACCCGCGAACGGAAACGGAGGCTGAGCACGATGCATCTCATTACGGGACGGCACCTGCCCCGCCGGACCTTCCTGCGCGGCGTTGGTGCGAGTGTCGCGTTGCCGTTCCTGGATGCCATGGCACCCGCCCGGGAGCGGTGGGCGGTCACGCGCGCACGCACGGCGCTCGACCGCACGCGCCTCGTCGCCATCGAGATGGTCCACGGCTCGGCGGGCAGCAACGCGTGGGGTGCGACCGAGCACCTCTGGTCACCCCCGGAGACCGGACGCGGCTTCGACTTCGGTCCCAGCGTCCTCAGTTCGCTCGAGCCGTACCGGGACTACCTCACGATCGTCAGCGACACCGACGTCGAGGGCGCCGAGGCCAGAAAGCCCAAGGAGATCGGGGGCGACCACTTCCGCTCCAGCGCGACCTTCCTGACCCAGTCCCACCCCAGGCAGACCGAGAGTTCGGATGTCTGGGTCGGTACTTCTCTGGACCAGTTCTACGCCCAGCGGTTCGGCCAGGACACGCCGATCCCGTCGATGCAGCTTTGCATCGAGAATGTGGATCAGGCCGGCGGCTGCGCCTACGGCTATGCATGCGTCTACACCGACACCATTTCCTGGTCGGCACCGGACCAACCTCTGCCCATGGTGCGCGACCCGCGGGTCGCCTTCGACCAGCTCTTCGGAGCGGGCGGTACGCCCGAAGCCCGGGAAGCCCGCCGCCGGGCAAGCGCCAGTATCCTCGACTTCATTGTGGGGGAGGTGAGCGCGCTCAAGCGGGAGCTCGATCCGGTGGACGGACGCCGCGTGGATCGCTATCTGAACGACATCCGGGAGCTCGAGCGCCGGATCGCCCGCGTAGTGGCGCGCAACGAGAGCGGGGAGGAACGCGAATTGCCGGGTGCGCCCGCCGGAGTCCCCGACTCCTTCGACGAGCACGTCAAGCTGATGTTCGACCTGCAAGCGCTCGCCTTCCAGGCGGACGTGACCGGCATCTTCTCGTTCAAGATGGGCCGGGACGCCTCCAGCCGCGTCTACCCGGAGAGCGGTGTCGACAAGGGCTTCCACCCGTCGTCACACCACGGCGGCAGGCCCGACGCCGTCCTTGAGTTCGCCGAGATCAACCGGTATCACGTGGGGCTGGTCCCGTACTTCCTGGATCGGCTGGCCGGTATCCAGGAGGGCGACGGAAACCTGCTCGACAAGACCATGGTGATCTACGGCTCACCGATGGGCGACTCGAACGTGCACAACCACAAGCGCTGCCCGCTCTTCGTGGTTGGTGGAGCGAACGGCCGCATGGACGGAGACCTGCACCTGCGTGCCGACGCCGGCACGCCGATGGCCAACGTCATGCTCAGCCTGATGCACAAGCTGGGGATGGACGACATGAAGAGCTTCGGCGACAGCACCGGGACGTTCCCGCTCTCGATATGAGGATGTTGCGTGTGGATTGGCTGGGCGTTGTTCTTCTGACTGCGCTGGTCGGCCTGGCAGGCGATGCGCGCATCGACTCCCCGGTGGCCGACGCGGCCATGCGGGACGATGTCGCGGCCGTGCGTGCCCTGCTGGCGGCAGGCGCCGACGTGAATGCCCCCCGCGGCGATGGCATGACCGGGCTGCACTGGGCGGCGCTGAACGGCAGCCCGGAGATCGCTCGGATGCTCATCGGCGCCGGTGCCGATCTGGAAGCGGCGACCCGCATCGGCGCCCACACGGCCCTCCACGTAGCGGGCAGGGAAGGCAGCGGCGAGATCGTCGCGATCCTGGCGGAAGCGGGGGCGGATGTGGAGGCGGTCACCGAAACGGGAGCCACGCCACTTCATTTCGCCGCGGCGTCGGGGGATGTGCAGGCAGTCACCGCGCTACTCGACCACGGTGCTCGGGTGGACGCGATGGAGCCCGAGTGGGGACAGACCCCTCTCATGTTCGCGGCGGCGCTCGGGCGTACGAACGCGGTCGTGGCGCTTGTCGAGGCGGGCGCCGACCCGACCATCGCCGCGCGCGTGATGGACCTCGTCGAGCGCGACATCCTCGACCGGTTTTCGGAGCGGCGGCGGCGGACGGAGATCGCGGCGCTGCGCGGCGGCGCGGACGTCTTGAGCTACCCGGTCGAGTCAGGGGTGGCGGGCCGCACGCCGCAGGGGTCGACCGCCCCGCTCACTTCGCGCGAGGAGCAGGCGCGACAGGCTGCCCAGGAAGCGTTGGAAGCGCGCCGCCAGACGGGGGAGCCGATTCCCCTCAACTACGCCGATCTCGTCGGCAAGCATGGCGGCCTCTCGGCGATCCATCTCGCGGCCCGCGAGGGTCACATGTCCACAGTGATGGCCCTGCTGGACCGCGGCGTCGACATCGACCTGCCCAGCGCGGCGGACAACACCACGCCGATGCTGATGGCCGCGATCAACGGCTACTTCGATCTCGTTGTTCAACTCCTGGAGCGCGGGGCCGACCCAAATCTCACCAGCGACGCCGGGGCAGCGCCCCTCTACGCCGTCCTCAACATGCGGTGGGCGCCGAAGGCCCGGCATCCCCAGCCGCTCGAATACGAGCAGCAGGAGACGGGCTACCTGGAGCTGATGCGTGCCCTTCTGGAAGCCGGCGCGGATGTGAACGCCCGCCTCGAGCGCACCCTCTGGTTCACCACCTACAACCGCGACCTGCTGGGAGTGGACCGCACCGGCGCTACCGCCTTCTGGCGCGCCACGCACGCGACCGACGTACCCGCCATGAAGCTGCTCCTGGAGTACGGGGCCGACCCCGGCCTCCCGACCATCAAGGTCCCGCGGCGGAGCTTCGGTTCCCGCGACGAGACCGACCACTCCGGGCTTCCTCCCGTCCCCATAGGGGGCCCCGCAGTCTATCCGATCCATGCTGCGGCCGGAGTCGGTTACGGCCAGGGGTTCGCGGGCAACTCCCACCGCCACGCACCGGATGGCTGGATGCCCACGATGCGGTTCCTGGTGGAGGAGCTCGGCGCCGACGTCAACGCACGTGACCTCAACGGCTACACCGCGGTTCACCACGCCGCCGCCCGCGGGGACAACGAGATGATTCTCTACCTGGTCGAGAAGGGCGCCGAAGTCACCGCCGTGGCCCGCAGCGGCCAGACCACGGTGGACATGGCCAACGGCCCGGTGCAGAGGATTCAGCCGTTTGTCGAGACCGTGGCGCTACTTGAACGCCTGGGGGCGAAGAACAACCATCGCTGCGTGAGCTGCTAGGCAACGATCAGGCGGGTAGCGAAGTCGGAATCTCCGGAAAGGCCCGTCCACCGTGTGAGGTGTTCCTGCATGTGCCCCTCATTGCGGCTTCACGCGTGCACATGAACTCGGACAATACGGAGCGGCGTGCGCGGGGGATCAATCAGGCGCTTGAAGTGTCATAAGGCTTGACGAATCGGAATCACCCCATCAGACGGAAAGGATCGCAATGTCGCAGGAGAACACCGGAATCCGGACTCGCGGTATGGTCGCGACACCAATACTGGTAGGCGCCGTCGTGCTCAGCGGCTGCTACCACGCAGTCATCAACACGGGCATTCAGCCCGGACCCCGCACGATCGAGGAAAAGTGGGCGATGGGCTACATCGGTGGTCTCGTGCCCCCCGATCCCGTCTACGCGCAGGAGCAGTGCGGCGAGAGCGGAGTGGCGCGCGTGGAGACGAAACACTCCTTCCTGAACCAGCTCGTGGCCGGCCTGACCTTCAGCATATTCACTCCGATGGAGATCGTCGTCACGTGCGGGAGGGGGGCCGAGGAAGACGCTGCAGCGTCCTCGGATTCTCCGGCAGCATCCGGGGATGCCACACCTTCCAGGGACGCTACGGAATCAGACGACCGCGGCCACAGTTGACGATCGACGGCCCTGCGCGCCCCTACGACGAAGGCACGTTCGGGTTGTTCACACGCTCCACGTCGGGCATCGGAATGCACCGGTCGCCGCCGTAGAACCCGCCCGTCGGATACGGCGTGTCCGGCGGAGGGACCAGCGGAAGGTCGTAACGGTGGATGTCTCCGAGTGCATGCCCCTCCAGGAAGAGTTCCACCTGGCGCTCGAAGAGCAGCTGACCCCGGATCTCGTCCGCGCTGGAACTCTCGAACGGCGGCAGGTCCACTCCTGGACGCGTACGTACGGCGTTGATGGCCGCAACGGCCGCCGCCATGTTCCCGGCCTGCAACTCGGCCTCGGCGATCATGAGCTGCGCTTCCTCCCAGCGCGCGATCGGAATCGGCGAGGAGGCGGTCGGGTACTTGGTCTGGTAGAACAGCGGAATCCCCAGGGGTGAAAGCCGTTCCTGGTCCTCCAGCCGGACCCGCGGATCGTCGATGGTTCGGAAGTACTCCTCGGGAGTGACGTTTTCGGCTCGGCGATTCACCACGAAGACATTGTTTTCGCGCCGGGTGGAGATCGAGGAGTACCCCGCGTTGTGCACAAAGCCGCCCGGTATCTGCTGGGCATCGGCATTCGCCTCCGAGTGGCGCCCCAGGCTGATCAACGCCCGTGCCCGACCGATTCTGGCCATGTTGAGGGTCGCTGCGTCGCCCTGGGCCTGAGCGCCGGTAATCGCCGTGTTGAACCGCGCCACGGCCAGTTCGAAGATCTGCGGAGGCATGAGTTCGTCGCCAACATCGAACGCTGCCGAGCACATCGCCTCTCCGAGCAGAAGGTGGCTGTACCCGGAGAAGGCCGCCGAACGCGCCAGGAAGGCTTCTCGCCCGGGCACCTCCGCTGCGGGCCACGTCTCGAGCAGTTCAGTGAAATGATCCGCCTGCCAGCGGGCGGTCGACAGTGTCTTGTATACGCCCGGGATGACCCCCTGTTGGGGTGTGCTACAGGTGGAGTTCACGTACGCCGCGTTGAAACCCGATGGCTCGAAGTCGCGCTGATCGTAGGATCGCCAGCCGAAGCCGCCGGTGGCGTACTGATACTCCTGGGTTGTCGCCCCGACGGCGCTGACGTACTGGGCGAACGCGCACTCGAAGTCACCCACTACGCTTGCCATCAGCGTGGCGGCGTTGCCCGGTTCCTCGAGAATCTCCGCCACGATGCGCGATGGGGCGTCCACCGCGACCAGCTCGTCGAGGACGTCACAGCCGGAGACGCCAACAGCCGTTGCCAGCGTGAGCGGGGCCAGACGGGTACACCGCCAACGCCCCGGAGTCCGGCTGGAAGTCACTCCACCGTGGGATGCATGGTATGTCATGATCTGCTCCTCCCGTGTAGTCCGCATCGCCCAGCGGTCAGAATGAAATGTTGAGCGTGGTCAGGAACTGGATCGGGATCGGCAAGGCCGCCTGATCCATGACGCCCGACTCGAACTGGAAGTTGAATGTCTCGGGGTCGGGAGACTTGAACGGGCTCGTATCGTGGGCGAAGGTGAGGACATTGCGCGCCGCGAGGGTAATGCTGGCGCGGCCCGCGCCCAGCAGGCCTGTCACCCGATCGGGGAGCCCGTAGTTGAGCGACACCTCCCTGAGCTTCGCGAAGCTGGCGTCCATGATGAAGCCTTCCGCGAATGGACCGGTGCCCTCGGGGTCCTGGCAGTAGGCCACGTCGATCGGATCGAAGTTGGTCGGGTTCACCACGACTTCGTGGATGCGGAAGTCCCGGCACCGGATCGCCCGGTCGGCACTGAAGTAGCGACCGCCGCGCTTGAAGTCCACCAGGGCGCTCAGCCTCAGGTCCTCGAAGAACGTCAGAGTGGTCGAGACCGCGCCCTCCACATCGGGTGCCTGGTTGCCGAAGTACACGAACGGAGCCGTCAGGCAGGATGTCGTCCCGCCCGAACCGTCGTCACAGGCGAGGTTGGTTGCGTTGCCGTTGGCGTCGAGTTCAGCGCGCACGATGCGCTTTCCGAAGAATGCCGCGACGGGGTAGCCCGGCTGGTGTCGATTCTGGAAGTTGCCCGCTGAAAGGAACGGGACGCCGGGGATGTTCAGGCTCAGGATCTCGTTGTCGTTCTTCGAGAGGTTGACCGTGAAATCCCAGCCGAAGATATCCGTCTGGATCGGCCGGGCGTCGAGCAGGACCTCGAAACCGGTGTTCTGGACCTCGCCGACGTTGACGAACTGGGTGAGCGGAAAGCCTGAGGAGGGCGCCACTTCGCGGGAGACGATCGCGTCGGTGGTCTTCTGGTTGTAGTAGGTGAAGTCCAGTCCGATCCGGTCGTCGAGCAGTCCGGCCTCGAATCCCACCTCGATTTCCTGCCCCCGCTCGGGCCCCAGTTCCGGGTTGCCCACGAAGTTGGGGCTTCCGCCGGGCTGGTCGTACTCGCCTGAAACGGGTTCGTAGGTCCGAAGCGCCGCGAAGTTGTCCGGCTGCTGCCCGGACTCGCCGTAGGCAGCCCGGAGCTTGAGCGCGTTGACCAGGTCCAGATTCCAGAAGCCTTCCTCGCTGATGACCCAGCTCGCGCTCAGCTTCGGGTAGGTGACAATGTCGAAGTCGGCGCCGAATGCGCTGTTGTCATCCGCCCGAATCGCCCCGGTCAGGAACAGGCGGTCTTCCCAGCTGAACTGCTGCTGAACGTAGAGCCCTAGTGTGGTGTTCTCGACGAGGTCCTCGCTGACTTGACGCTGTCCGGTGATGCCCGCCAGCGACGTCACCCCCGGGGCCGGGAACTCCTGCCCGGAGAGGTTCTCCGTCCCCACGAGTCGCCGGTAGTACTGCGCTCCTGCCGAAGTGGTGGACCCGATCCGGTCCGTGATGCCGAGGGTGCCGTTCGCATTGTAGGTGAACGTCGTGTAGTCGGTATCGACCCCCTGGATGGTCTTTGAACCCAGGCGACCGGTCGGTGGGAAGAACTCGGCGAACTCGTTCGGAACGAAGGGAGTGAGGCTGGTGTTATCGAGATGGGTGAGATCCAGCCCCACCGTGAGCTGATGGTTGAGCCATTCCGACGGACGGTGATCGATGGTGAGACTTCCCATGTACCGCTGCACGTCCTGCCAGGTCTCCTCGGTCGCAAGCGCGACGTCGGGCGGGTTGATGAGGAATCCCTGGCCCGGCGTGTCCCTCAGGAACGGGAGGGCGTACCGGGCACGACCGAAGTAGAATCCGGGATCCAGGTAGGTCTCGCCTGTCGTGACGCCGATCTGGGCGTTCATGGTCACCGTCTCGCGCGGCTGGAACGACAGGGTGGCCCTGCCCGTGAATCTCTCGGCCACGTTGCTCGGGATGATCCCCTCGTCGACATCGTAGTTGGCCGATACGAAGTACTGGATATTGTCCGAGCCGCCCGAGACGCTGAGGCCGTACCCCTGAAGGTGGCCGGTCCGGAACATGGGGCTGCCGCGTTGCTCCGCCACGTCGAGCATGTCCAGGCTGAAGGACTGACCCGAGACGGGATCCGTGCCCCACACCAGGCCCACCTTGTCGTGCGGGTCGCCCAGCCAGCTCGCGCCCTGGCGGACGCTCATGGCGAATCGCGCGCTGCCGGCGCGTCCCTTCTTCGTGATGATCTGGATCACGCCGGCAGAAGCCTCGGTGCCGTACAGGGTCGACGCGGCCGGCCCCTTGATGATCTCGATGCTCTCGATGTCGGCGGGATCGATGTCGTTGAATCGGGAGAGGCTGGAACCGATTCCACCCGTCGGCACGTCGTTGTTCACGCGAATGCCATCGATGTACAGCAGTGGGTTTCCACCGAACTGCATGCTGCCCCGGCCCCGGATCAGGATTCGGCTGCCGCCGCCGGCGTACCCCTCACCGGTGCGGACAACCACGCCGGGAACCCGCGCGTTCAGGAGTTCGCCAGTGGAAGAGACGGGTGCCGACTCGATGAGTGCGGAGGCTTCGATGGAGCCCAGGGCATTCCCGAGCGACCGCCTGCGTGCGCCCCCGGGCGTGCCCGTCACCACGATCTCGTCGAGACTGATTGCCGTACGCGTGACCGCGATGCGCAGGTCCGTCGTGCCGCCCTGTGTCTCGATCAACTCGGTCCGGATGCCGATTCCGCTCACACGCAGGGTGAACGTGCCGGCAGGCACGCCGGCGAGTCGGAAGCTGCCCGCCGAGTTGGTCAGAACGCCCAGATCCGCGCCATCGACGGTGACCTGAATGCTGGGGACGGGAATGCCCTGATCGTCTACCACGATCCCCGAGACGACCTGCTCCTGACTCGCGAGGGACGTGGGGGCCGACAGAACCAGGAGCATCGTGGCCGTTACTCCGAGGACGAACCGCATGGGGCCTCCTTTGCTTCGGCTACCGAAGGGGGACAGGACTCCAGACTGCTTGCAGGTGACCTGGTGCCTCCCGGAACAAGGTGGGACGTATACGTGTATGGATGCAAGAGCATCGACTCGACAGCTTCCCACCCCGCGTCCTGGCCTGATGTCTGGTGCTCCAGCGTGTTGAGCCTGGGCGCGGCGCGCTCCTAGCGCCGCTGGTGATGCTCCTCGTAGTGCTTGCCCAGCCAGTCTTCGCCGTAGTCGTTGCCGGGGTCCCGCATGATGCTGTGCACGTGGTTGGCTGCGCTCCCGCCGACGCCTTCCTCGACGATGTACTCGATGAGCAGGGACGGGCCGTGCACACGGTAGTAGTAGCGTGCCGACCGGTCATCCCCTGGTCCGATCCAGGCGAAATGCAGGGCGTCCAGCCCGTCCGTGCGGATCTTTTCCAGCTGCGCTTCGGCCGCTCCATGGTCCGCGTTCGCCGCATACTCCTCGACGAGCTGCCACAGCAGCGTGCGCTGGCCGTCGTTCAACGCGGAAGCGGGAAGTCCTGAAAACTCGGTCAGGCTTCCCTTGCGCCCGGGACCGGTGAGTACGTCGCCCGGGATGTCGTCCCCCAGGACCGCAATCGACCGCTGCTCCCCGTCCAGCGCCTGCAGCAGCTGCCAGCCGCGCTCCCCCTCGTTGGCGAGCACCCGCCAGCCCGCTTCCAGCCCGCTCTCGATCTCGTGCGGTTCGGCCCCCAGGAACAGCGGCGTGAACGCCACCCGGTCGCCCGCGACGGTGAAGCTGGCCGCCAGGTGATGACCGTTGACGAGCCAACTCCAGGCCGGATCGCCGGGCCGGCCAAAGAACGAGATCCAGTAGTTGGCCGATGTCCAGCTTTCCAGCAGGCTCTCCGGCAAGCGTCGCTCACCACGCGCGACGGCCGCGGACGCGTCCTCGTGCAACACCTCATCCAAACGAATCACGCCCACGATCTTCTGATACCCCTGGCTGCTGGTCGATGCACGCAGCAGGTCGTGGAACCGGCGTCTCTGCGGGTCGGAGAGGTCACCGAACCTGACCCCCGCGCGCTCCACCATGCTCGCGGGCAGGTTGCTCCAGCGCGTGCGCTGCGAGTCGGCGTCGAAGGGGAATTCGGCGTCAGCCCGTTGTTGGGGTAATAGGGCGTCGAGGAACTCGCGGGCCGCCTGGGCCATGCGCTCGGGAGAGGCTTCGGCGCCTGCGGCGGATGAGTTGGCAGGAGTGGTCTCGGCGGCGCCCGGCTGCGCCCGGGTGGCGTCTCCACGACAGCCGGCGAGCACCGCGGCGGAGATGAGCGCGAGTATCGGCAGATGGGTGTGGCGGGGACTGGTTTGCATTGCGCCGTCGGCCTCCTTCGGGTCCGGTCTACTGGGTCGTTGGTCACGTCAGGCACGCCAAATACTAAACATTATTGTTTATTATTGACGACTCGAGCTCCGGCCGGCAATCTCCCTGCGACGGCCGACCTTCCCAGTGCCAAAATGTAGCCACGAGGAGGCCTCGTGTTGATCCAGCAACGCTTGCGCACCTGTCTGTCCCTGGCCGCCAGTGCCGCGCTCGTGTCCCTCGCCGGAGGCTGCGGGCTCCCGGACCTGGCAATGTCGGACCGCTGCGCCAGGCCGGCCAACGAGATCGTGGCCGAAAACTGTCTCGGCGGGCACCCCGCGACCGAATGGGACATCAACGGCTACGGCGATCCGAGCATTCAGGGATTCGGCACGGATATCTCGGTCGCGCGGGGCGAGTCGATCGACTTCAAGATCGATACGGACTCGGACGACTACCGGATCGACATCTACCGGATGGGCTACTACGGCGGCATGGGGGCGCGGAAAGTGGACTCGATCGAACCATCGGCCGCGCTCCCGCAGATCCAGCCCGAGTGCCTGCGCGGGGCGATCCCGGTGCTGGCCGAGGGGGGAGGGCTCGATACGTGGCCGGCGCCGCTCGTCGATTGCGGCAACTGGGCGGTCTCGGCTTCCTGGCGGGCGCCGGAGGACGCGACCTCGGGGATCCATTTTGCGCGGCTGGTGCGCGAGGACCCGGTTGAGGGGTGGGTCAGGAACGACCGGTTCGGGCCCTCGCCGCTACCGCCGACGGGGCGGGATTCCCTGTGGGAGGCCGACGGCTTCCGCGCGGTCATGCGGAATCCGCTGCGTGAGCCCCGGGCGAGCCACGTCTACTTCGTCGTGCGGGACGACGACGGCAGGTCGGATCTGCTCTTCCAGACGTCGGACCTGACCTGGCAGGCGTACAACCGCTATGGCGGCCACAGCGTCTACGGCCGGCTCAACCCGGAGCGGCTGCGCCTGCACGGCGGGGAGCCGCGCGCACCGAAGGTCAGCTACAACCGGCCCTTCGAGACGCGGCACTACCGGGCGGTCAACATGCCCTTCAACTCCGAATACCCGATGGTGCGCTGGCTGGAGCGGAACGGCTACGACGTCAGCTATTCGTCCGGCGTGGACACCGACCGGCGCGGGGAGGAACTGCTGGAACACAGGGTCTTCCTGTCGGTCGGGCATGACGAGTACTGGACCGGCCGGCAGCGCCGCAATGTCGAGGCCGCGCGTGCGGCGGGCGTGCACCTGGCCTTCTTCAGCTCCAACGAGGTCTACTGGAAGGTGCGCTGGGAGACGAGCATCGACGGCTCGGGTCAGCCACACCGGACGCTGGTGACCTACAAGGACTCGCAGGATCACCGGAGGCTGGACCCTGTGGAGTGGACGGGCGAGTTCCGCGACCACCGGTCGATCAACGCCGAGGGCGCGTGGCCGGAGAATGCGCTCACGGGGACGCTCTTCACGGTGAACGCGTGGCGGAACGACCCGATCATCGTGGGCGCGGAGTTCGCGGGGCTGCGATTCTGGCGAAACACGCAGGTCGCGCGGCTGCGGCCCGGCGAGCGCTACGTGTCGATCAAGGGGATTCTGGGCCACGAATGGGACTCGGACATCGACAACGGGTTCCGGCCGCCGGGGCTGTTCCGGGTGGCGGCGAGCACCTTCGACAACGTGCTCTACTGCGTGCATCCGGGGCGGGGGTGCGAGACGGGCAGTGCCACGCACCACGCGGTGATGTACCGGCACGAGAGCGGGGCGCTGGTGTTCGGAGCGGGGACGCTGCAGTGGTCGTGGGGGCTCGATGCGCACCACGACACCGAGACCGGCGTGCCGCCCGAGAGGCAGAACGGCAGCGACACGCGGGTGGGCGTGGACCCCCACGGGCCGGACCGGGTGCTGCAGCAGGCGACGGTGAACCTGTTCGCGGACATGGGGGTTCAGCCCGCGACGCTGGATGAGGGGCTGGTGGCGGCGGAGGCTTCGGGGGACGACGAGGCGCCGATGTCGTCGATCGACACGGCTTCGTTTGTTCTGAGCGGGGATGCTGTCACGACCTACGTGACCGGGACGGCTTCGGACGGCGGGGGCGGGGTAGTGGCGGCCGTCGAGGTGTCGGTAGATGGCGGCGCTACCTGGCACCCGGCGCGCGGCCGTGAGAAGTGGTCCTACTCCTGGCAGCCCGATGCGGCAGCGAGTGAGGTCTCGATCATGGTCCGGGCGGTGGACGACAGCGGGAATCTGGAGGTGGCTGTAGAGGGCGTCACGGTGGAGATCCCGGCTCGCCGCCCGAGCTGACGGAGCGTACGTTCGGCGGGAATCGTGACCGTTCGCGTCGACTCTGCCGGAGAATCGTTGCGCATGTACAGAATGCTGCGAAGCAGGTGTCGCCGGGGTTGGGCGACCCAGTCCCTCATTGCGCTCGGCGGCGCGCTTGCGTTGGGCGGATGTGAGGCCGAGCCGGAAACGGGGCCGATTGGTGGGCCCTTGCCGGGCGCGCCGTCGGAGATCGACGCCGTTCCTGCGCTGAGCGTGGGCGTCCTCGGCGGCGATTCCTACCAGGAGTTCGACCGGGTGGTCAGGCCGTTCGTCCTGCTCGACGGGCCGCTCGTGGTGCCGAATACCGGAGGTTACGACATCCGCGTCTTCACTGCGCAGGGGGATTTCCTGGAAGCCCTGGGGGGGCGAGGTGAAGGTCCCGGCGAGTTCCTGGACCTCGACTCGGCCTGGCCGCGGGGAGATACCATCGAAGCCTTCGACAGGGAATTGCGGCGGGTAACTCGTTTCCTGCCGGACGGCTCAACGGAAGTTGTCCCGATTTCGGGCGGGGAGTATCCTGACCTCGGGCTGGGCGCGGGTCCGCTCGGACGAGGCTGGGCGCTGGGTGGCGTTATCGCTGCCGGCTACGGACAGCGTGACCGTATCGCGGTTCATCACTTCGACAGGGACGGCGGTCACCTCGGTGAGCTGGTCTCGACCGGTGGCATCGTCCGGTATACTGCAGGCAGTTTCGGCGGTGGCCCCGAACCTCTGTCTCCCCGGTCGGTGGCCGTGTCAGATGGGATCTATCTCTATTACGGGGACACTCTTGAGCCCGTGATTCGCCGCACTTCCGCGCCTGGAGTGGCGGACGGGGAGATCGCATGGGAGCCGACGGGCTCGTTGGCGGTGCGCAATGCCCTCGACCGGGTAATCGATCAGGCGGTATCCGAGGCTCCGGCGGACCAGGCGTCGGCCACCCGGGCCAGACACGAGGCAGCACCGGTTCCGGACGAGCTCTCGGTGTTCTGGGACCTCCTGGTGGATCCAGAGGGGTTTGTCTGGATTCAACCGTATGATCCGCTGGCGCATGCCTTCCCTTTGGGAGGCAGATACGTCGGAGGGACCGGCAGCGGTGGGGCATGGTCGATCATTGCGCTGGATGGGCGCCGCGCCGGATCGATCGCAGTCCCCGATGGGCTCGAACTGACGCAGATCACGCGCACGGCCGTCGTCGGGATCCGTCGCGATGAACTCGGCGTCGAGTCGGTGCACGTACACGGGATTCGCCGCAATTGACAAGGTTTGCCATCGTGTAGGCACGTCGCCCGCGATCTCCTGGAGGCACCATGACCGCACGCGCCGTTTTCGTCCCCCTGATCACCGTCGCCATCGCGCACGCCGCGTGTACCCCCACCCCGGACACGCAGGTCGTCCGCGTGGAGATCAACGAGCGAGCCCCCTTCGCCGGTGGCCATGCGTTCGGCGATACCGGACCGTACGAGAAGATCGTCGGGAGGCTCCACATCGAGGTCGATCCCGACCACCCCGCCAACGCCCGCGTGAGTGACCTGGGTCTGGCGCCGACCAACGACCGTGGGCGCGTGGAGGTCTGGACCGACTTCTTCCTCCTCAAGCCCGTCGATGCCGGCCGCGGCAACGGGCGGCTGCTCTACGACGTGGCCAACCGCGGCAACAAGGTCGCGCTCGGCACCTTCAACGGAGGGGGCGGCAACGATCCGAGCACGCTCGAAGACGCCGGCGACGGATTCCTCATGGAAGAGGGCTATTCGATCCTGTGGAGCGGGTGGAGCGGGGATGTCCAGGCCGGCAACGACCGGATCCGGATCGGGGTGCCGGTCGCCCGCAACGCCGACGGAAGCTCGATCGTCGGGCGGATCTACGCCGAGCTGGAGTCGACCGTCTACGGTCTCTACATCGCGAACGTGCTGGAGCCGGGGAGCGACGCCGCGATGCGCAGGTACCACAGCCTTCCCTTCGACTGGGGGAGTTCGCTGCCCTATCCGTCTGTAGAGTTGGATGACAGCAGGGCGACGTTGGTGAAGCGGCCTCGCCGCGGTGCGGACGGGGTGGAGATTCTGCGGGACGAGTGGAGCTTCGGCCGTCTGGAGAACGGTGCGGTCGTGCCCGATCCGAGCTGGGTGCATGTGGAGGAAGGGTTCGAGCCGGGCTGGCTCTACGACCTCGTGTATGAGGGCAGGGATCCCAGGGTCACGGGGCTGGGACTCGCGGCCACGCGCGACGTCATCTCGTTCTTCCGCCATGCGACAGAGCGGGAGGGGCCACGCGCCAACCCGCTCGCAGGGGCGGTGGGTTTCGCCTACGGCTACGGTGGTTCGCAGTCGGGCCGCTTCCTCCATCACTTCGTCTATGAAGGGTTCAACGCGGATTTGGGGGGGCGAATCGTCTTCGACGCCATCATGCCGCATGTTGCCGGGGCGGGGAAGGGGATCTTCAACCATCGCTTTGGCCAGACCACGCGCCACGGAAGCCATCACGAGGAGGGGCTGTATCCGTCGGACTTCTTCCCCTTCAACTCCGTCCGGCAACGGGATCCGGTGACTGGCGCCAGCGGGTCGATGCTCGACCGGGCGCGCGCGAGCGGTCATGTGCCGAGGATCTTCTTCACTCAGACGTCCACCGAGTACTGGTCGCGCGCGGCTTCGCTGCTGCACACCGACGTCGAGGGCAAGGTCGATGCCGACATCGATCCGTCCGTGCGCATCTACATGATCGCGGGCACGGCGCACAACTCGATGACCGGCGGAGCCTATCAGAGTCCGGTCAACCGGGCCACGACCCGACCTGCCATGAGGGCGTTGCTCGTGGCACTCGATCGGTGGGCTGCCGAGGGGGTCGAGCCGCCCTCGAGCCGCTATCCGCGCATCGACGACGGAACGCTGGTGGATCTGGCGGCCTTCCGCGCGGGCTGGCCCGGGATTCCGGGGGCTGCGGCGCCGGAGGGCCACTATCGGCCCTTGCGGCTCGATCCCGGTCCCCGCTGGGACACCGAGGGGATCGCCGACCACGTGCCGCCGAAGATCGGACCGGCGTTCGAGACGCTCGTGCCGATGGTCGACACGGACGGGAACGAGGTGGCGGGGATCCGCCTGCCGCATGTGGCGGTGCCGCTCGCGACCTGGACCGGCTGGAATCTGCGGGACGCCTCCTGGGGCGCCGGGGGCATGCTGACCCGTTGGATGGGGTCGTATCTGGCTTTTCCCCGGACGCAGGCGGAGGGGTCGCGGCTGGCCGACCCGCGGCGGTCCGTAGAGGAGCGCTACCGGACGCACGACGAATACGTGGATGAGGTCGAGCGCGTGTGCCGGGAACTCGTGGCGGGGGGGTACCTGCTGGAGCGGGATGCCGCGGCGCTGATCAGGGAGGCTGCAGCGCGGGCCTGGTAGACACGGGCCGGGGGCTCGTCCGTTTCTGACCCACTCTCGTCGGCGCATGTGTGCGGCTTCTCTTCCCGACATGTCCCATCGTCCCAAGCCCTTGCGAGAATCCGTCCAGGACCCCATATCGGAATACATATCCAAATACAATCGTGCGCAGCCTGGCTGTTCGCGTTTCGGATAGATGGGACATCGTGCGCGGAATGGCGCACGCGCGACTTCTCTGTATCAGGGAGCGCAAGATGTGGTTGAGAGGTTTGAACGAACGGTCGGTGCAGCCCCCCCGACCTGAGAGTCGGAGGTGGCTGGCCCAGGGGCTGTTCACCTTCCTGGCGGCTGGGCTCATGGTGCTGCCGGGGGTGGGTGAGCTTCAGGCCCAACAGGGCAGCATTACGGGTCTCGTCCGTGAGGAGGGCAGCGGGAATGCCCTCCAGGGGGCGCAGGTGACCATTTCGGAACTGCAACGGGGTGTTCTGGCGGGAGCTGGCGGCCGATTCCTGCTGGATGGCGTTCCGGTGGGTACCCACACGGTAACGGTGGAATACATCGGTTACGCCACTGCCAGCCAGGAGATCCAGGTGTTGGCCGGCGAGACGACGCTGCTGGAGTTCAATCTCCGCCAGCAGGCATTCGCGTTGGACGAGATCGTTGTGACGGGGACGGCAGGCGTGACCGAGCGCCGCCAGATCGGCCACTCGATCGGCATCGTCGAGGCCGCGGAACTCGTAGAAATCGCCCCCATCACGACGGTCAATCAGCTGCTGCAGGGGCGCATCGCCGGCGCGTCCATCCTGCAGCAATCCGGCAACATCGGCAGGGGTACCACGATGGCGCTGCGCGGGATCTCCAGCGTGGAGATGAGATCGACCCCGCTCTTCTACATCGACGGGGTACGCGTGACGAACAACACCGCGCGTCTGAATGACCTGAGTCCGAGCGACATCGAGAGCATTGAGGTTGTGAAGGGTCCCGCTGCTTCGACGCTTTATGGGAGCGAGGCGAGCAACGGCGTCGTCCAGATCATTACCAAAAAGGGCCGGTCGGGCCAAGCGCAATTCACCGCCCAAATGCGTCTCGGTTCGCAGTTCTGGAACGATGCGTCAGAGTGGATTCCCACCAACGGTGCGCGCGATCCAGCCACCGGCAATGTCATACTGCACCACCCGCTGCTGGCCGAGGAAGCCGCGGGCCGCAGCGTGATCTTCAACGGCATGACCCAGTCGTACAACCTGGATGTAACGGGGGGGACGGGCGACTTCGGCTACTATGCGTCGCTCTCGTACCAGGACGACGAGGGGATCATACCCAACAACTGGATCGAGCAGCTCGCAGGCCGCGTGAACGTCAACGCGCGGGCAAGGGACGACCTGCAGATCAACGCGGGCATAAGCTATGCCAAGGTCGATCGTGGAGAGGCGCCGGAGGGGTTCACCGGCACCCTCGGCTACTTCGGCCAGGTGATCTTCGCCAGCCCGTTGACGTTGAACACGACGCGTCGCGGCTTCCTGCAGTCGGTGCCGGAAGAGACCTGGAAGGTGCGCCACCGTGACAACATCCACCACACGACGTGGAACATCAACGTCACTCACGACCCGTTCGAGTGGTTTACGCACCGGCTGACCAGCGGAATCGACCTGGTCTACGAACAGAACGGTCGACTCTTCCCGCGTCAGGAGGACCCCGCGAATCACATGTGGGGCCGGCGCCTGGCCCAGGGCGAGCGCCAGGTGAATGACGGCACTGAGCTTCAGACCACACTGGACTATGCCGCCACGGCGACCTTCGACGTGACGTCGGACATCCGGTCGGCGACGTCGGCGGGCATTCAGTACTACACGCGTGAGACGCACAACACCGACGCGCTGGGGCGGAACTTCCCGGCACCGGCGCTGACGACGGTGACCACGGCTTCACAGAGGTTCGCCGGTGAGTTCTTCAGTGAGAACAAGACCTGGGGCGCCTACATCCAGGAGCGGTTCGAGTGGCGGGACCAGCTCTTCATCACCGCCGCCATCCGCGGCGACGACAACAGCGCATTCGGCGTGGAGATCGACCCGGTCATCTATCCCAAGCTGAGCGGCTCGTGGGTGTTGAGCGACGCCGACTTCTTCGACGTGAACTGGGTGGACCAGTTCCAGGTTCGCGCGGCCTGGGGTGAAGCGGGCCGTCAGCCCGGCTCATTCGACGCGATCCGGACGTACGCTCCGGCGATCGCACGCAACGATCAGCCCGGTGTCAGCCCGTCGAACCCTGGAAACCCGAATCTGAAGCCTGAGCGCAGTTCGGAAATCGAGATCGGCTTCGACGCCGAGCTCTTCAACGGCCGCTGGTCGCTGGAGTTCACTGGCTACACGCAAAAGACGACCGATGCGCTGCTGGAAAAGGATGTGGCGCCGTCGACCGGCTTCTCGGGTCAGCAGTGGGTCAACCTCGGACGGGTGGACAACCAGGGCTTCGACTTCTCTACGACTGTCGTGCCGCTCGTGCTATCCGGACTGAGCTGGGACGTCACCCTGAACGTGAGCCACAACTCCAACGAGATCGTTGACATGGGGGACATCGACTTCATCAGCCGCGGACGGGGCAACGCCCATGCCGAAGGCTACCCCGTCGGTGGCATGTGGGCCCACAACGTGGTTTCTGCGGACTGGGATCCGGTCACTCGGCGGGCCGTCAACATTCTCTGCGCCAGCGAGAACGGCGGCCCCATGCCCTGTAGCCAGGCTGGCGAGGTCTATCTGGGCTCTCCCGGACCTGATTGGAATGCATCACTCGGGACCTCGGTGCAAATCGGCCAGAATCTTAGGTTTACGGCGTTGGCCGAGGGCTTCTTCCAGATGCGCGTCATGAGCATTCAGGAATGGGCTCGTGACGAGGTTTTCCGAAACAGTCCGGAGGCCGCGATGCTGGAAGAGAACCCGCTACTGGCGGCTGCGATCCAGACCTCCAACGCCTACGGCTACTGGATCAACCGGAACGACTACATCCGGATTCGCGAGATCTCGGCGCAGTACACGCTTCCCGCCGATCTGGCTTCCAGGATCGGGGCGTCACGCGCCAGCCTCGGCGTCCTGGCCCGCAATCCCGGGTTCCTCTACGTGCACGACGAGGTCGCTGACACCGATCCCGAAAGCCGGGGAAGCAGCGATTTCTACTACCACCAGCGCCAGAACATCTTCCCTCAGCTTACGCGGTTCGAAGGATCACTCCGCGTGACGTTTTGAAGAATGAGAGGAAGCCATGCACACGCTTCATCCATCAACGAACCGTTCATTGACCAGGGAACTGAGGGAGCAAGACATGAATAGAGTGACGCAAAGTGAACGAGGCCGCCGCGGGAGGCCGTCCTCCGGGGATCTGGCCTGGCTCGGCGTCCTGTGCCTGAGCCTGATGCTGGGGGCGTGCGACCTGGCCGTGGAGTTGCCCGGCGATATCACGGCCGAGGAGCTGGAGCAGCCGGAGGATCTTCCCCTGCTGGTCACCAGCGCCGAGGGTGTGTTCGAGTGCGCCTACCAACAGTACGTACTTCTTTCCGCTCAACTCATCGATGAGTTCATGAGTGGCGGCTCCGATGGTGCCTACTACATCTACGATCAGCGCGAGATCACTCCCGCCACCGGCACGTACTCGAGCGGCGGCTGTCCCGGAGGCCAGCTTGCGGGTCTCTACA
This sequence comes from Gemmatimonadota bacterium, assembly GCA_009841165.1. Lineage (GTDB taxonomy): Bacteria > Gemmatimonadota > Gemmatimonadetes > Longimicrobiales > Gaopeijiaceae > Bin94. The sequence continues at coordinate 34,567 of VXMI01000232.1, forward strand.
CGCCTCTCTCGCAGGCCCGCTGGTTCACGGACTCGAACCTCCAGCGCGCCCAGGAGGCGGGATCGCAGGACATGGTCGCGCGTTCCGCCGTACTGGCCGGCTATGCCTATACGCTGTTCGGCGAGGGGTTCTGCTCGGCGGCCTACGACGGCGGCCCGGAAGTCTTTCCGCCACAGAGCCTGGAGCTGGCCGAGGACCGCTTCTCCACAGCGATCTCCAGCGGATCGGGTGACCTGCAGACACTGGCCTACCTGGGTCGCGCCCGCGTGAGGCTCAATCAGGGCGACATGGCCGGCGCGATTTCCGATGCGCAGCAGGTGCCCGACGGATTTGCCTACTACGCGACCCGCTCATCCGCGGACAACAGCCGTCAGAACCACCTGTACGGCAGCAACTGGATCGACCGGAACATCGAGGTCGACGTGCCTTTCTGGAACCTGGAGTTTGAAGGGGTTCCGGACCCCCGGGTGGAGTTGATCCACACAGGCAACACCGGTCGAAACGGACTGAACCCCGAGGTGCTCCAGACCAAGTACCCGGACTACGATGCGGACATTCCAATCGGGCGGTACGCCGAAGCGCTACTGATCATCGCCGAAGCCGCAGGTGGTCAGACGGCGGTCGACAACATCAACGAGCTCCACAGCCGTGCGGGGTTGCCTCTTTTCGCCAGTGACGACCCGGCCGAGATCATGGCTCAGGTCTACGAGGAGCGGAGGCGGGAGTTGTTCATCGAGGGCCATCGCATGAACGACATGTTGCGGCTGAATATTCCGTTCCCCTCCGGAGCGGACCCCTTCAACGACCGGCGGTATGGGGAGACGACTTGCTTCCCTCTGCCCGACATCGAGAGGGAGAACAACGAGAACATCCCCTAGCAGGCCGGCCCGCGGGGCGACGTGGAAATCAGGGAGGGTAGAGTGATCTTGACAAGAATTGCCAAGCCCGATGATCCGCGCACAGCGCTGAAGCGCTCCGCGGGCCGCCTGTCGGCGATTGCCGTCCTTGTCTGGTGCACGGGGACACTGATCGCGTGCGACTCGCGCGATCAGGAGCCGCAGGCAGCGGCGGTCACCGGCAGAATTGCGCCCGAGACACTGGAGCCGTCGAACCTTGAACGCTGGGCCGACGAGACCTTCGGCGCGCTTCTGGAAGAACACCGGATCTCGGCGCTCGCCATTTCGGTGACCCACGGGGACGAAGTCGTCTTCAAGAAGGGCTACGGCTACCACGACAATGCCACCGGGCGGCCCATTGATCCGGATGTGTCCCGGTTCCGCATCGGGTCGCTCACCAAGACGTTTTTCGGGACGGCGATCGCCCAGTTGCTGGCGCGCGGCGAGATCGCGTCTCTCGACGACCCGGTCAACCGGTACCTGACCCGGATCCAGCTGCAAAACCCCTTCGGAGACGACGAGATCACCATTCGCGACATGGTCACCCACCAGGGTGGCATGGTCCCCCGGGGATCCCGCTCCCCGTTCACTTCGGTGGGTGAGGAGCGTCCCCAGCCGCCCCTCTCGGCGGCGGTCCTGGAGGCCAATCTGCCGCCCGTGGTTCGCGAGCCGGGCACCTTCTCCGACTACTGCAACGCCTGCAGCGCCGTCATGGGGTTCATGGTGGAGGACATCACCGGACGGACGCTGGAGGAGTACCTGCGCGAGAACGTGTACGAGCCGCTGGGCATGACGCACACCACACTGGTCAATTCCCTGCAGGCGCCCAGTGCCGACGTGGTGACCCAGTACGCATTCGCTACTGGCGAACCACCGGTCGCGCTCGTTTATCCCTCTCTTACGCCGTTCATTTCGTACGCGGGGGACATCAACTCCACGGCCGGCGACATGGCTCGCTTCGTACGTGCCCACGCCTTGCAGGGCATGGGCAGCACGCCAGCGCTGATGGCGCCCGAGAGCTACGAGGTCATGCACCGCTGGGACCGCGGCAATCATCCGGATGCCAGCGGCTTCGGCATCCAGTTCTTTCGCTATGACTACAACGGCGAGCCGGTGATCGAGCACTACGGGAGTATCCGCTACCGCTCGCTGGAGATCATCATGCTCGACGCGCAGGTGGGGGTCTTCGTCACGATGGCCGGCGGCGGCGAGCCGAACCCCGACGATGTGGCCGCGGCGGACTCGTCGCTGGAGCCCATCACCGGACCGGTCCTGGCGCAGGCGTCACACAGCGGCGTCCGGGCCCTCGTTCTCGAGCACTTCCTCGGGCGGCTGCCGATCGACGAGAGTCTGGAGGTCGATGTCAGGCAGTATGCCGGACTCTACCACCGCATCCCCGCGGACCAGGCTGAAACGCCGGGAAGCGGCGGTCGCCTCGTGGAGGACAGCGGCGACGGTGGGCTGATGATCGACGGGCTCGGACCCTATCGCCCGTCGGGACCCGACGCGTTCACGCTCGATGGCCAACTTCCGGTGGAGGCCGGCTTCAGGGACTCCAACCGCTACGTGTTCGCGCGGCAGAGCGACGGGTCGATGCACATGTTCGCGCATGTCAACGCGGGTGGTTTCGTGAGGGCGCCACGGGAATAGCAGTCATGAGTCAGCCGGCCGCTCCGCATGCCGGGTGGACCTTCTGGAGGCACTGTCGGACGGCGGCACGAACCTGGCTCATGGTGATGTCGGGCTGGCGCGCACGCTCGGCGACCAGGACGGCAATGTCGTCGAGCGTTCTGCGCCCGTCGATGGACGAGACCACCATGCGAACCATGGGCGCTTCGGACCAGAAGAGGGCCTGGCCCTCGAAGGCGGGGATGGGCAGGTGCCGGAAGAGGAGCCATGAGGGCGGGTCGTTTCCTCGCCCCGTTCCCGGCCCGGTGGATGCGAGTTTCGTGGCCGAGAACGCCAGCACCCACTCCGTCTTGCCGCGACCGTTGAGTTGGGAGACGAGGTAGGGCCCGCTCTCGCTGTGCCAGGGTCCGACGCGGAACCCCGCGTGCTCGGCCAGGTCGAACAGCTCCTCGCGAGCGAAACGACGCGAGAAGGGAACGTCCAGGCTGTACTTGAGCGGTCCAAGGTTGACCCATCGCCCGCCCGGCGCCAGCATCCGGTGGAGGGTGCTGATCAGATCACGCACATCTTCGGGTCCCTGGTCGATGAACCACGGCGTGAGCACGGTGTCGAAGATTCCGGGCGTCAGCGGGGGGTCGACAGCGTCCCCCACGAGGAAGTGAAAACGTGCGTCGTCCACCGGACCGCGCGGCGCCGACAGCGCCCACTCCTTCACGGCCTGGTCGAGGTCTCCCATCTCGAGATTGGCCTCGCGAACGGTCACGGATTCGCCATGGGTTACGGCGTGCGCGGCGGAGAAGAGGACCGGGTCGAGGTCCATGACCAGCAGCTCCGAGCCGGGGTACCGATGGTGAAGCTCGTAGGCAAGACGGCAGGCCCCCGCCCCCATCACCAGCATCCGCCCCGGACACCCGTCCTCGAGCACCCTCTCGACCAGAGCCAGCGCCCGCTCGTTCTCGCCGTCCGCCTCCGGCGGCCACCCCCAGTCCCGGTAGAGGTAGGGCAGGTGGTCGAGCGTCGCCGGCAGCGGATGCGATTGTCCACCGGACTCGCCACGCGCCACAGCCGGCAGCCCGGGCTCGAGAATGGCGCGGACATCGGCCAATTGACCGGTGATACCCTCGATGATGGTCCGGCATCTCTTCCTGGTCGAGGGCATCAGTTCCGCCGACCGCAGTTGCTCCCGGACATCCTGAACCACCCGCTCGACCTGTTCCTCGAGCCCGGCCAACTGACGCCTGCACGACGCGAAGTAGTCGAGTGGCTCGGGAAGGAGCACCGGAATGGCCCCCAGCCGGGGGTAGACCCGTCCGCACCTCCGGCACCTGACGGCCTGCGCAGCCGGGTCGATCTTCGAGGAGCACAGCGGACAACGGACCGCGTCCAGAAGCCCGCGTGACCGCGCTCGCGAGCTGCTCTCCGCGCCTTCACGCACAGGGGTTCCGGACATCGGTTCCGTTTCGTTCAAATGGACTTGTGACCGCAAGATCGCTAGCGTACAATGTTGGTATGCAGTCCCGGATTCAAGGCGTTCGATTGGGGGTGGTATGGCGCCTGAAGGACCCAGGAAGCGCCCGCCGTCAACTCGCCATACGGGTCCGGTGAAGGGTTACCGCGTCCTGCCGGGCGGGTGGGCGGTGGCGTTGGCCCTTGCCGGACTGGTGCTCATCTCGTGCTCGAGGTTCGTGTCGACGCCGACAAGCGGCGCCATGGAACCAGTAGGAGATGGAAGTTCCCTGGCGGCCCAGGTCGCGGAGCCTCCGCCGGCACCCACGGCGACGGGCGCCCAAGCGCAGGCCATGGTCAACGAGTATTGCCTGCGCTGCCACAACGATGTCCGTCGCACGGCATCGCTGGAGCTGGATCAATACGATGCCGCGGATCCGGCGGCCCACCCCGACATCTGGGAGAAGGTGGCCGCCAAACTGCGCGCGCGGGCCATGCCGCCGGGTGGCGTGCGTCGGCCCGATGTCCAAACCTACGAGGCGGTGGCGGGGTGGCTCGAGTCCGAGCTGGACGCCGCCTGGGCGCAGAGTCCGAACGTGGGCCGCATCAACGCCGTGCACCGGCTGAACCGGACCGAATACAACAACGCCGTCAACGATCTGCTGGGGCTGGATGTCGATGTCATCGATGCGCTGCCCGGCGACGAGACGATGGGCGGCGGCTTCGACAATGTGGCGGACGCGCTCAGCATATCGCCGCTCCACATGGAGCGATACCTGTCGGTGGCTCGAACGGTCACCCGGCTGGCGGTGGGGCTTCCTCCGGCCGGACCGGGTTCAACCCGCTACGCAGCCGACGACGCGATGCGCCAGAACGTGCGGATGAGCGACGATCTCCCGCTGGGTTCCCGGGGCGGCCTGGCGGTTCGCCACACATTCCCGGTGGACGGCCAGTACAGGATCCGGGTGCGTCTCCAGAAGAACTATGCGGGGTACGCACGCGGGCTGGGGTGGAGGCAGGAGCTCGAGGTCCGCATCGACGGAGAACTTGCGGCCACGCTCGCGTTCGGCGGCGACGGGCTACAGCATCGCGCAGTCGCCAACAGCTACGCCGGTGCGGGTGGAGGTCCCGGTTGGCCCGGATCGCCCGAGTGGGAGGACTACGCGAAGTTCGAAGCCGAGGCGGCCCTGGTGGCTTCGGTCCAGGTAGAAGCGGGAAGCCGCATGGTCGGTCTCTCCTTCGCCAGAGACATCGGCTACGGCGAAGAGTACCTCCTCCCGCAGGCTCCCGTTCAGACCCGTAGCCAGATCGACTATTTCAACAACGAGTACTTCGGCATGTCGGGTGTGATCGGCATGGAGATCGACGGCCCGTTCGGCCGGACCGACGTCGCCGACAACACACGGAGCCGCGAGACGATCTTCGTCTGCGAGCCCGGGTCGACCTCCGAGGAAGAGGCCTGTGCCGAAGAGATCCTCTCGCGGATGGCACGGCGAGCCTACCGCCGGCCGGTCACCCGCGAGGACACGGACATTCTCCTCCACTTCTTCCGGATGGGCCGGGAGGAGGGCGGGAGCTTCGATCACGGAATACAGCTGGGACTCGAGCGCGTCCTGGTTGATCCGGACTTTCTGCTGCGTGTCTACCGGGAACCCGGGGTACGCGCGACGGACGTGACACCGAACGCCGACGGCCCACAGGGCGAAGCCGTGACCCATTTCGCGGCGTTGCAGGTGCCGCAGGTGTTCAACGGGGGCGAACCCTATCCGCTGAACAACCTGGAGATCGCGTCGCGACTTTCCTTCTTCCTGTGGAGCAGCATTCCCGACGAGACGCTTCTACGGGAAGCTGAGCGTGGCCGACTTGTCGATCCCGAGGTCCTGCGGGAGCAGGCCCGGCGAATGCTGAACAGTGTCCGGGCCCGCGAGACCCTTGTCGATGACTTCGCCAGCCAATGGCTGAAGCTCCGCGAACTGGACGATCGCCTCCTGCAGGACGACATCTACCTGGAGTACGACCACAACCTTCGCGAGGCGATGGAAGAGGAGACCAGGCTCTTCATCGATCACACGATCCGCGAAGACAGGAGCATCGTCGAGCTTCTCGACGCCGACTACACGTTCGTCAACGAGCGGCTGGCGGAGCACTACAACATTCCGCGTGTGGCCGGAAGTCGCTTCCGCCGTGTCGAGCTTCCCGATCTCGACAAGCGGGGCGGTCTGCTGGGGCACGCCAGCATCCTGACGCTCACGTCGTATCCGGAGCGGACCACTCCGGTGCTCAGGGGCAAATGGATTCTCGAGAACATTCTGGGCCGCCACGTTCCGCCCCCGCCCGCCAACCTCGATACCAGTCTCGAAATACCCGAGGACGAGGGGACGGTTCGCAAGCCGACGATCCGCGAGCGGCTCGCGAAGCATCGAACCGAACCGATGTGCGCCAGCTGCCACCGGACGATCGATCCCCTGGGCTTCTCGCTGGAAGCCTACGATGCCGCGGGTGGCCTCCGGTACATCGACGAGCTCGGCAACCCCGTGGACGACACCGGTCTCTGGCCGGAGACGGAGCAGGAGATCAAGGGATTGGCCGGTCTTCGCAATCTCATACTGGAGAACCGCGAGCAGTTCGTCCGAACCGTGACGACGAAACTCATGCAGTATGCCCTCGGGCGCGATGTCGAGTACTATGACCAGCCGGTTATTCGACAGATCATTCGTGAGGCGGCGGCGGATAACCATACCTGGTCGTCGATCATCCTGGGGATTGTGGAGAGTCCGCAGTTCCTGATGCGGATGAGCGCGCCCACGGCACCGACGACGGAGCAATCCGTGTTGCAGAACAAGGAATCCGGAGAGGAAAATGGACTTTATCACCGGTAGGCACATCTCGCGGAGGACGGTACTTCGCGGTGCCGGAGCGGCGCTGATGCTGCCCTTCCTGGACGCGATGACGCCCGCCCGTCTGACGGCGGTGAGCGGCTCCAGGCGCAAATCTCCCCACAGGTTCCTCGCCTACTACACGCCGAACGGGCAGGCCATGCCCCACTGGACGCCGACCGGCGAGGGCCGTGACTTCGTGCTCTCCGAAATCCTGGGCCCGCTGGAGCCGTTCAGGGACAGCATCATCATCCCGACCGGGGTGAACGCGTCGTGGAACTTCAACCACGCCGGCGGTCCCACCAGCTTCCTCACCGGCATGGTGGGAAGGTCGCTGGGCGACATCGAGGCGGTGGACAACACCGACATCATCGCGGCGGAGTCGATCGACCAGATGCTGGCGCGCGAGTGGGGCAGGGAGACCCAGCTGGGCTCCCTCGAACTGTCCCTTGACGGCCCGCCCAACGCCGGCACCTGCGCCATCCTGAACTGCGCCTACACGCACACCATCTCCTGGCGGAGCCCCACACAGCCGCTCCCGATGGAGAACCATCCCCGAACCGTCTTCGAGCGACTCTTCGGCGACACCGGCACCACGGATCGCGGGCCGCGGGAGCGGCGCCTGTACCAGCAGAAGAGCCTGCTGGACTCGGTCAACGACAAGTTGCGGGCGCTGGCGCGCGAGCTGGGCCCGCAGGACCAGCGCAGCGTGGAGCAGTACACCGAGGCGGTGCGGGACGTGGAACGGCGGATCCAGGTGGCCGAGCAGCAACTGGACGTCGACCTCCCGAACATGGAACAGCCGCAGGGCATCCCGGAGACGCTGGAGGACCACCTGGAACTGCTCCTGGACATGCAGATCCTGGCCTATCAGGCGGACATCACCAGGGTGTCGACGATGATGATCGGGCGCGAGGTCAACGCGCGGCCGTATCCGCAGATCGGTGTGCCCGAGGCTTGGCATCCGCTGTCGCACCACGGCAACCGGCCGGACATCGTGAAGTACCTCTCGAAGATCAACCGGTACCACGTGGAGCTCTTCACGCGTCACCTTGCCAAGCTGAGCCAGACTCCCGACGGGGACGGCTCGCTGCTGGACTCGATCACCGGGCTGTACGGGTCGGGGATCTCCAACAGCCAGCGGCACGCCGGCGACAACATCCCGCTGGTCGTCGTGGGAGGCGGGAACGGCAAGCTGAACGGTGGACAGCACATCAGGTACGAGGGCGGACCGACACACGCGAACCTGCTGGCGACGCTGATGGACAAGATGGACATGCCGATGGACAAGATCGGTGGCAGCACCGGCCGGCTTCCCATCGACACCCTCGGCGAGCTCTGAGCCGCCGTGGCCGAGCCATGCCCATCTTCGAGTACAGATGCCGGGCGTGTGGTGAGGAGTTCGAGCGCCTGATCCTGCGCTCGTCCGGACCGCCGCGCTGTCCCGCCTGCGATAGCCGCGACCTCGAGAAGCTGATCTCGCGGTATGTAGTCAGCTCCGACTACACGAGGAAGCGGGCCCGCCGGAGTGCACGGGCGCACGCGAGCGGGATTCGCCGCGAGAAGCAGCACGAGGATCACAGGGAGCTTCATGAGCATCTCGCGGAAGACCACTGACCCGGGCCGGAATCGGAGGGAGGCGACCATGATAAAGGGGTCGATCGGACTGGTGGCGGGAAGCCTCGTCATCGGCACCGGGCTGGCTTGCCGGGCTGCCCCCGACGCCGAACCCGCACCCGGGCAAGCCGCCGCCTATGAGCTGGTGGAAGGCTGGGGCGGCGCCCGCGAGGATGTGGGAACCGTAACAGCCGTCGACGTCGACGATGACGGCAATGTCTACGCCTTCCGCCGGGACGCCAACGATGTGTGGAAGCTGGACGCCGACGGGAACCTGCTGGAGCGGTGGGATCAGGATTTCGCCCAGTGGGCGCACGGAATCCGGGTCGGGCCCGACGGGTCAATCTGGACCGTCGACGGGCAGGGCCACCAGGTCAAGAAATGGAGCCACGACGGCCGCGAACTCCTCATGACCCTGGGCGAGTACGGCGTTGCCGGGGAGACCGCCGACCTCTTTAATCGGCCCACGGATGTCGCCTTCGGTCCGAACGGGGAATTCTTCGTCTCCGACGGCTACGGGAACAACCGGGTCGCCAAGTATGACCGCAACGGCGGTTTCATCACGGCATGGGGCGAGGCGGGAACCGAGCCGGGGCAGTTCAACCTGCCGCACACCATCGTAGTCGACGCACGCAACCGGGTGTTCGTGGGTGACCGCGAGAACGCCCGCATCCAGATCTTCGACCTTGACGGCAACCTCCTCGAGATCTGGGAGCACCTGGGCTCGCCGTACGGCCTGTCGATCGACGGCAGCGACCAGCTCTACGTGGCCGACCTCGTGAACGCCAGGATCTGGATCGCCCGGGCCAGCGACGGCGAACTGCTGCGCACCATCGACGACACCAAGGCCATCCACTGGGTCGCTGCAGACGGGCAGGGGAACGTCTATGCATCCACGCCGGCGCCGTCCACGGGCCAGTTCTGGGACGACGCTTCCGAGGTCTGGTATCTGAGGAAGTACCGGAAGGTGGAAGACAGGTGATCACGCGTGCCGCGATCGCGGCGGGAGTCACGATCCTCCTGAGCATCCCGACGACCACCGCCGGCGCACAGAACGGCGCCCACGCCCACATTCTCCATGTGGTGAATCCCGAGGCCGCCTCGGTGGCGGAGCTGGGGTTCCTCAGGCAGGCCCTGGGCGAAGCGGGCACCGCGGCCGAATACGCGGCCTTCGCCGCAGGGGGCCAGCAGCGCCCCGGCGACCTCCAGGCCATGAAGACCCATGCGGCGAACGTGCTCCACGCCCTGGATCCCACCCGCCGCGAGAGTGGACCGGGCCTGGGGTTCGGACTCCTGGAAGCATCCCGCAACACCATCGAACACGTCCGGATGGCGGCCGATGCGCCGGACGCGTCTGACAATGTGCGGGCTCACGCCGTGCACATAGTGAGCTGTGTGCGCAACACCCTGGAGCGCGCCCGCAGGATGCTGGAGATCACCGAGCGCATTCTGGCGACGGAGTCTGCCCACGAAGCCGACGAACTGTCCGACGGACTCAATACCCTGGGCTTCCAGCTCCGAAACGGTGTCGACGCGAATGGCGACGGGCTGGTCACCTGGGACGAGGGCGAAGGTGGTCTGTACGTGGCACAGGAACACATGCAAATGCTGATGAGAAGAGAGGGGATCGGATGATGCTGTCCCTGGTACTCGTGGCGGCACTCACGGCGGTGGGCGACACGCCCCCGGTTGTGGAGGCCGCCAGGAACGGCGACGAGGCGGCTCTGCGCGCGCTGGTTGAGGAGGGCGTGGACGTAGACGCCACGGCGGGCGATGGATCGACGGCGCTCCTGTGGGCCAGCCACCGCGATCTGCCCGCGAGCGTGGAGTTGCTGGTCGAGGCGGGAGCGGATGTGAACCGGGCCAACGACCTGGGCGCGACGCCGCTCTGGGCGGCGGGCGAGAACGGCGGCGTGGCGGTGGTCGAACTGCTGCTGGACGCCGGTGCGGACCCGAACCGTGCGCTGCGCCACGGTGAGACCCCCCTCATGGCCGCCGCCCGGGCCGGGAGCGCGCGGGTGGCGCAACTGCTCCTCGAGAACGGAGCGAACCCGAACGCCACGGGTCCGCGCAACCAGACCGCTCTCATGTGGGCGGCGCTGAACCTCGCGCCGGAGGTGACGAAGGTCCTGCTGGACCACGGAGCCGACGTGCACGCCCGGACGGTGGTCACGGTGGAGATGAAGGCGCACGAACCGCACACGCACATCCAGAACCAGGGCTGGTTCGAGCACGGCGGCAACACCGCCCTGTTGTTCGCGGCGCGAGTGGGCGACGTGGAATCGGCGAGGCACCTTGCGGCCGCCGGCGCCGACCTGAACGACAGGTCCGGGTTCGGCGTCAGCGCCCTGGCCATGGCGGCCTATTCCAACTTCCGCACGCAGGTGACCGAGCCGACCTATTCGTCTGGCGGTCCCTACACGGTGGGTGGCCGCGAGGGCTTCCGCCCGGGGCGTTTCGGCGAACTGGTGGAGTTCCTGCTGGCGGCCGGCGCGGACCCCGACGCCGGATCCGAGAGGTTCACGGCGCTGCACGCCGCGATCCTGCGCCACGACCAGCGCTCGGTGGACCTGCTTCTGGAGCATGGGGCTGACGTCATGCTCCCGGTGGCAACCTTCACGCCCCACCAGCGAGGGTCGAACCAGGCCTTTTTCTTCCACAACGGCTGGATCGGCGCGCGTCCGGTGTGGCTCGCCGCCCGTTTCGGCACGGCGGGCATCCTGCGCAGTCTGTTGGATCATGGCGCCGACCCCCGCTTCGTGCACCGCAGCGAGTACTTTGCCGGCAGCGACGGCGCCCTCACGTCCGGGATCTTCGCCGCGCGGCAGCTGGAGGTCACCACCACGCTGATGGCGGCCGTGGGCATGGCCAACGCCGGAAGGCCCTGGGTCTACCAGCACGTCTGCACGCCGGAGCACGAGCAGGCAACACTGGAGAAGGTGCAGCTGCTCGTGGACACGGATGTGGACCTCGCCATGGAGACTCCCGATGGCCTCACGGCCCTCGACCAGGCAAGGGCACTGAAGTACGAGTCCGTCGTCGATGCACTCGTCGCCGCGGGCGCGCCCGGAGGAGTGGGTCCGGACGATCCGGAGTTCGATTTCCTGAACCGGAGACAGAGGGGGGGCTGCCGGTAGGCAGCGGGCTCGGGCCTCGCGGGCTCGCCCGCGTTCTCAGTGCCCCGCAGCCATCCCGTCCATCCGCGGCTCCGAAGCGGCGGCCCAGCCGCGCTTCAGCCTCATGATCGCCTGTCCGCCCCCGAAGAACACCCCCACGGGATCGGCCAGGACGTGCCCCATCGCCTCGAGCTCCTGGCGCACCTCGAGCGGGACCACGGACTCGATTGCCACGCGATTCCCGGCCAGGTGGTTGAAGCGCGCCGCATCGAGGGCCTGCTGCAGATCCATGCCGAAGTCGACGAGGTTGATCAGCACCTGGACGTGCCCCTGGGGCTGCATCGCGCCCCCCATCACCCCGTAGCTCAGCCACGGCTCCTCCCGCCCGTCGGCCGCCGTCTTCGTGACGAAGGCCGGGATGATCGTGTGAAAGGGCCGCCGCCCCGGCGCCACCGCGTTTGCCCGATCGGGATCGAGCGAGAACCCGACGCCGCGGTTCTGAAGCGCAAACCCGGTCCCCGGCACCACCACGCCCGACCCGAACGCGCTGGCGATGCTGTTGATGAACGACACCATGTTGCCGTGGCGGTCGGCGACGGTGAAGTACGTCGTCTCGCTCGCGGTGATCGCGGTCCCGGGATCGGCCCGCTCGATCGCACGCTCGGGATCGAGAAGCGCGCGCCGTGAATCGATGAACGCGTCGCTGAGCAGATCATCCGGCGTGACCCTCATGCTGGACGGATCGCCGACGAAGTGCTCCAGGTCGGCATACGCGAGCTTCTTGGCCTCGATGAGGTGGTGCAGGTACGCCACCGAGTTGTGTCCCATGGCCTGCAGATCGAACGGCTCGAGGATTCTCAGCATTTCAAGGGCGGCGATCCCCTGGCCGTTGGGCGGCAGCTCATGGAGGCGGTAGCCTCGATACGGGACGGAGACAGGTTCCACCCAGTCCACGCTGTGCGACCGGAGATCGTCCATGGTGAGGAACCCGCCCAGCTCCGCGACGCGCTGCACGATCGCTTCGCCCAGCTCGCCGCGATAGAGCACGTCCGGCCCGCCTTCGGCGATCAGGCGCAGCGTGCGCGCGAAATCGGGGTTGCTGAACCATTCGCCCGCGCTGGGGGCCCGCTTGCCGTCGATCAGGAAGGTTGCGCGCGCGCCCTCGTCCCGACTTAGCATCTCCTGGGCACCCTCCCAGAAATCGACGATCACCGGGCTCGCGGGAAAGCCGTGCTCCGCCATTTGGATTGCGGGTTCGAGCGCGTCGGCGAGGGATTTGGTGCCATAGCTGTCGAGCAGCGTCTGCCAGCCGGCCAGCGCGCCCGGCACCGTGATCGTCTCGGCGCCGGAGCGCGGCATGCTTTCGTGCCCGCGACCCACCAGCTTCTCCCGGGTCATGAGAGCGCCGGCGCGGCCGCTCGCGTTGAGCCCCACCATGCGCTGCTCGTCCGCCAGCCAGATGATCGCGAACATGTCGCCGCCGACGCCCGTCATCATCGGCTCGACCACGTTCAGCATGGCCGCGGTGGTCACGGCGGCGTCGATTGCATTGCCGCCGGCTTGCAGCGCGGCCAGTCCGGCACCGGTGGCGAGGGGCTGGCTGCTGGCGACCACGCCGTTCGGCGCGTAGACGGTGGAGCGGCCCGCCATCGTGCCGGATCTGTCCACCTGGGCATGCGCGAACTGGCTGGGGATGGCGGCGAGAAAGACGGCGGCGGCGGGGAGGATGCGCATGACCGACACTCCTTGTGCGCTTGGGTTGCGCCACGCGAGGGCACCGTTCAGCCTTGGACGCAGCCTCGCGGTCGCATTGTACAGATTGACGCAAGGTATGGCGCGGCGGCGCGGATTGGAAAGCTGTGATCAGGCAGCCACGGCCCCGGTCAAGGGACTCGATGACACTTCACGAACTGCTGGACTTCCACTACGGCGTGGATGGCGACGACGTACTTCGCCGGATGCTGGCCCAGGGGGCCGACCCCGACGTTCGCGGTGGGCAACACGCGGAGACGCCGCTCCACGTGGCCACCCGGCGCCGGCGCTCGACGGCGGTGGCGATCCTCCTGGACCACGGCGCCGACATCGATGCCAGGACGGCAGGCGGCAAGACCGCGTATGCGCACGCGATTCGGAGGGGATTCGACGAGGTCGCGGCACTGCTTGCAGGACGTGGCGCCAGCACCGGGCTGAACGAGGCCGACCGATTCGCCGTGGCGATCGTGAACGGAGAACTCGATGAAGCGCGAGCGATCCTCGAAGCGCACCCGGACGTCGCCCGCACCGGCAACCCCGAGGAAGACCGGCTGCTGGCGGATGTCGCCGGCCGCAACGACCGACAGGCAGTGGAATTCCTCGTCGATGCCGGTGCGGACCTGACTGCGCCGGGCCTCGACTCCGGCACCCCGCTGCATCAGGCCGCGTGGTTCGGCCAGCCCGGCAATGGCCGCCTGTTGATCGACGCCGGCGCACCCCTCGATGTCTTCGATGACATTCACGAAGCGTCGCCGATACATTGGGCCGTGCACGGCTCCCGGTGTTCCGGTGCGGCCGAGGAGCGCCAGGATGCATATGTGCAACTGGTCGAGATGCTCCTTGCGGCCGGATCCAGCCTGCACTACCCGGGTGATCCCGGCGGCGACGCGTATGTCGAGCGGCTATTCGGAGATGCGAGCCCACGGGTTCGGAAAGTGTTGCAAGGAGGAATCCCATGAAACGGTCGACCCGACCCCCGATGCCCATCGCCGCGCGTTCCATGGCACTCGCCGTTCTCCTTGCCGGTGCCACGGCGTGCGGCACGCAGCAGCAGGCCGGCGATGCGTCACCCGGGATCCCGGTCACGGAAAGCGTCCACACGGACCGCGCCTTCGAGCGCGCCCTCATCGACGCCACCCGCGACTACATCCTGCACGCCATGCGGGCGCACGGCACCCCCGGGCTCAACCTCGCCATGGGATACCGGGGCGAGCTGATCTGGGAGGCGGGATTCGGATGGGCCGATGTCGCGGCGGGCAAGCCGATGACGCCCGAGACGGTGTACCACTCGGGCTCGCTGGGGAAGACCTACACGGCCACGGCGATCATGCATTTGGTCGACCGGGGGGTGATCGCGCTCGACGATCCGATCAGCCAGCACCTTCCGTTCGTGGTGCGCAACCCGCTCGGTGACCGCGACGTCACCGTCCACGATCTGCTCACGCATCGCTCCGGGCTCTCGGGCGGCGGCGCCAAGGGGGTATGGGACAGGCCCGTGCCGCTCGAGGAAGCACTCAGGGCAAGCTACGCCAGCGACGCGAGCCCGCTGCTCGGAGGCACAACGCCGTTCTGGATCGGCAAGGTAGGAGCTCAATACAACTACTCGAACCCCGGCATTGCGACGCTGGGGCTCATTGTGCAGACGGCGAACCCGGACGGGCTGTCGTTCTCGGACTATGTGCAGCGGTATATCATGGATCCGCTCGGGATGGAGTCTTCGCAGTATCCGCCGGCGCAGCACGTGGACTACGTGCGGCCGGACATCTGGGAGAACATGAGCACGGGATACGCGCGCATGGGGTCGGCGTGGGTTCCGAGCGTGCCCTTGTACTTCAGCCATTATCCTGCGGGGGGCGTGGTGGCGAAGCCGGCCGATCACATCCGGTTGCTCACGGCCATGATGAACGGCGGCGAGTACGACGGCTACCGGGTGCTCAAGGCGGAGACCGTGACCGAGATGCTCACGCCGCAGTATGAGGATCCGATCGGTCCTGCGATGACCAGCGGCCTCGTGTGGCGGCTCAGCGACTACGGCACGCGGCGGTGGTCATTCGATCACGCGGGCGGCCACATGTTCGGCTGGAGGACCGAGGGGTTCGCGTGGCCCGAGTTCGGCGTGACGCTCATGGTGGCCCACAACCAGTGGAGCCTGCCGGATCCGTCGCCCGAGGGCGGCATGATCACCGGCATGGTCGAGGAGTGGATGGTCAACGCGCCTCCCGATATCGAGCTGATGGCGGCGTCCGAGGAGTGGGCGTGGAAGGTGTCCTACGTCCGGGGTGCGATGTACGCCGCGATGTTCGGGATGTACGTCGGCGTCGAGGGCGACATCCCGGCCGATGGGCTGGAGGAGGCGATCGCGACGACGCGGGTGCAACCCGGGTGGAGGGACGACTGGGATCCGGACGCATTCAGGGAGGGCGTGAGGGACATCAGCGAGGTGGGTCTCGGGTACGCCGAGGTGACCGGGTTCTGGAGTTCGGAGGCGTCCCGGGTGACCGAGGAAGAAGCCAGGATGATACTGCAGGAGCTCGGTGGGCGGTTCCCTGGAACGGGCGCCATCCTGTTCCCGGTGGAATCGGCGGACGGTGGCAGCGGGTAGCGGGCGAATGAAGCGCCACCGGGCGGACACCGAATACTAAACAACAATGTTTAGTATCGACCACGTTAGCGCATCTTTGATCGCGCTCGGAGCGTTGGTTGCGCTCGGGGGGTGCGAGTCCGGGGGGGATGGGCGCCCAACGGCGGAGGATCAGGCCGGGCTACGCCCGGTCAACCAATCCGTCTTCGATTCGTCGGAGCATCCCGATCTCACCGAGCTAAGCGACGTCGTGGCCGGGTTTTTCCTGCCCGACAACCGTCTCGCTCTGGTGGAACGCAGCGGGATCTACATGGTCGATCTATCGTCCGGAGGGGGTCAGGCGGTCGGGAGGGACGGCGACGGACCAAGGGAGTTCCGCTACATCGGACGCGCAAAATGTCGAGAGCAAATGATATGTCCGCTTTTCGGAGCACGCAATGTGTCCGCTTT